>JBEEIB010000626.1:0-11095 GCA_041167675.1 Verrucomicrobiota bacterium | reverse complement strand
GATCTGGACTTGCTCCGGCGATTGCGCCGAGTCGGTCGTTTTGTCCATCTGAACTGCCGGATCATAACCTCCTCACGCCGATTCGAACAACGCAATTTCGCGCTCGTGTGGCTGCATTGGACGATGCTGCAACTGCTGTATTGGTGCGGAGTTTCACCGAGTTGGCTCTCCCGCTGGTACTCTCACGTTCGTCACGCGAGCGCGTGATATCCAGTCCGCTCTATGATCTCGCAGAAAAGCACGGCAACTTCGACAAGGCACAGCAACTTCTGGCAGAGCCGTGAATTAATCGTGTGCTACCCTGGCCGCGTAGCGCTGGGCAGTCTTCTGGATTTTTCAGAGGCGGCCGGTTATTACGGCTTGGTTGCGTTTCTGGCAGCTTTGGTCAGCTATCGGATATTTCGAGTCTTTTCTAACTAGGAGAAAATCGCTTCAAAACCTCCCGTCAGGATATTATGAAAGACTGTCTCGCGCTCATTTCCGGAAACGAGCCATTAACATAGTTCTCTACCTGGAGGTCAATCGTTTGGTCCTTTGTGCTAACGCGAGCGTACCCCGCGACGATCTATCGTACTGTCGTGCGGCGATCATGCCTTTGAGACCCGCCGTCTCGCGCAAGGCCTGCCGGCAACTAGCTTCTGCAACTTGGCCGGTGTCTCCGCTTCATCCATGGGGGCATAGAAATATATCCGCACGTCGGGTGCATCCACCACTTGAAAAAGTGAATCCTCCAACACCAGTACACCGGCAGTGGGATGCCGAAATTCCTTGCGCCCGCCAGGCCGCTCCCGCACGTCGTGGCGCGGCCACCAACGCGCAAACTCCGGGCTGATTTGTTGGAGATCGCGGACGAGTTGCGTGCAGTCATCGTCACCGACGTGCTGGCCGTAAGCCACACGGAATTGGGCCATGATGCACTGCGCGTGCGTCTCCCAATCAACAATACGTCGTCGCCATTCCATGTCCGTGAAGGACCGCCAGAGTAGGTTGCGCTCACGGCCAATTTTGGCCCCAAAGTTTCCAAAAACCACTTCGGCCGCCTCGTTCCACGCGAGCACGTTCCAACGGCGTCCCGTTACATAGGCCGGGCTGATCCCCACGTTAGCCAACACGCGTCGAAGGACGGGCGTGGCCTCCTCGTCGGGCGGCGGTTGCGGCGGCAAAGGCTGGCGGGCGAGCATGAAAAGGTGCGTCCGCTCGGTACGATCCATGCGCAACGCTCGCGCAATGGTGTTGAGCGCCTGCGCCGAGACGTTAATGTCACGTCCCTGCTCCAGCCAGGTGTACCAAGTCACGCTCACCGAGGCGAGTTGGGCTACCTCTTCGCGCCGCAACCCCGGCGTCCTTCTCGCTGCGCCTTTCGGTAAACCAACGCTCTTGGGGCTAAGGCGCTCGCGTCGCGTGCGCACGAAATGACCCAATTCGCGTCTCCGATCCTGATCATCCATGACGGTCTTCTCTCATGCTGCGCCTGTTACTGCTGATACCAGCATAACTGGACATCTGGCACCATTATCTGTACGCGCGATTCTAGCACAAATAAAGTTATGGAACAAACCGACGGTTACACCGAAATCACCGGAAAAAACTTTGAGGGCTGGCCACCCGAACTGATTGAGGAAAGCAAACGAGCCAATGCCAATGGTCGTGTGGGGACCAAATTGCTTCTGGAATCGCACGTGGCGCGAATTTGGGTGATTGAGTTGAAGCCCGGTGAGAGGGTACCCTTTCATCGGCATGTTTTGAAATACTTTTGGACCGTGCTGACTTCAGGAACGGCGCGTTCCCGTACACCTGACGGCCTGACTAGGCAAATCAAGTATCGAGTCGGAGACACCAAGCACCTGGAGTTTCGTAGAGACGAGGGCATGACTCACGACTTGGAAAATATCGGCACGAGCGACCTTTTGTTTGTCACCGTTGAATTTGTTCAGAGCGAGAATAAACCGCTAAGCCTCGAATGAGGTTCCCGGAGAAACATTCTCCTGCAGACGGCGAACATCCACAAGCCACGACGATAGCTTCTTAAAATGCCTCAGTCTAAGAAATTAGGGGAAGGGCCCGATCCCGGGAGGTTTCCTTCCGCAAACCAGAGCGGGGATGATCAGGACGATCGCGATCTCACCAGACGCGTTGCCTCGCACGCAAGTTTCAAGACGCTGGTGCGGGAACGATTTGCGCTGCGGCTCATCCTTTCGGCGATAGTCATTCTGACGTACTTTAGTTTCATTCTTCTGGTGGCTTTCTCCCCATCCTCCCTGGCTACTCCTGTGACTGCTAACTCTGTGGTGTCTGTTGGGATCGCCTTAGGCGTCGGGTTGATCCTCCTTAGCGTTGTCCTGACCGCGATTTACGTGTGGCGAGCCAATAAACGATTCGAAGCGTTGACGCAGCAGGTGTTGAAAGGCATCAACAAATGAATGATCGACCTATAGCTATAGCTTTATTCGGAGCGTTCATTTCGTTGTCGCTGGCCATTACCTGGTGGGCAGCTCGGCGAACCCACTCACGAAGAGAATTTTATTCGGCCGGCGGTGAGCTGCGTGGATTTCAGAACGGCCTGGCCATCGCGGGAGACTACACCTCAGCGGCGACGTTTTTAGGCGTAACAGGATTGGTGTATAGTTCGGGTTTCGACGGTTTGATTTATGCCATCGGATTTCTGATGGCATGGCCACTCATCCTGTTTCTTATCGCCGAGCCACTTCGCAACCTTGGCCGCTACACCTTCGCAGACGTCACGTCGTATCGGCTCTCGGCGTTGCCCATGAGAGGTTTCGCCACAATCAGCACGCTGGTGATCGTGACCTGTTACTTGATAACGCAGATGGTGGCCGCTGGCAATCTGGTGCAAACGCTTTTCGGTATCACTTACCCGCTGGCAGTACTGCTTGTCGGAGTGTTGATGACGCTTTACGTAGCTTTTGGCGGAATGCTAGCAACCACCTGGGTTCAGATTATCAAAGCGGTGCTGCTTCTCTCTGGAACCATCCTGATGGTCGCCCTGATCTGTTCTCGATTTGGCTTTAACTTGAACAGTCTCATTCGGACTGCAGTCGTGTTGCACCCGAAACATGCAGCGATTCTAGCGCCTGGCGGCTTCATTAAGGACCCATGGTCAGCGGTTTCACTCGGAATCGCACTGATTTTTGGAACCGCCGGGCTTCCGCATATCCTCATGCGTTTCTTCACGGTTCCTAATGCTCGGCAGGCGCGAAACTCCGTTCTGGTTGCAACGAGTTTCATCGCGCTCTTTTACACGCTGCTGTTTATTCTCGGCTTTGGCGCGATTGCGGTGCTAGGCAGCGATCCTGGCGCGCGCGACGCCTTGCAGAAGGCGGGCAGCAATATGGTTGCTCTTTACCTTGCAAATGTACTGGGTGGCCCAGTCCTGTTCGGATTCATCTCCGCGGTCGCATTCTCCACGATCCTCGCGGTCGTCTCAGGCCTGACGATCGCTGGGGCATCGGCCGTTAGCCACGACCTCTACGCCTCTATCCTCCGTCGCGGCAAAGCGAAGGATCACGAGGAGATGGTCGTTTCAAAGCTGGCCGTCTGCGCGCTTGGAGCGGTGTCCGTCGCACTAGGGCTCCTTTTTGAACACCAGAACATCGCCTATATGGTCGGCCTAATTTTCGCGGTCTCCGCGAGTGCGAATTTCCCGGTCATTCTGATGTCGCTAGCCTGGAAAGGCACCACGTCTAGGGGGGCGGTAAGCGGGGGCTTGGTCGGTCTCATTTCCTCCGTGGGCCTGGTGATTCTAAGTCCTGGCGTCTGGACATCGGTACTGGGCCTGGCGCATGCACCGTTTGCGTTGGAAAACCCAGCCATCATTTCATGCCCAGCGGCGCTCCTAACCATCTGGATCACCTCGGCGCTTGATCAGTCACGGACGGCAGAAAAAGAACGTGCGGCCTTCGCTGGCCAGTTCATTCGAGGAGAGCTGGGAATCAACCCCTAGACAAGAAAAGTCTAACACGACAAAGGCCCCCTTTAGAACGTTGCCATGCAGTAACCTTCCTAACCGTAGAATCACTCAAAGGAGAAGACTATTTATGCCGCAAAAGAAACCCCGAGTCATCATTATGGGTGGATCCATCGGCGGACTGACCGCCGCGCTTGTGCTTCGGAAGATCGGCTGTGAAGTGGACGTGTTCGAACGTTCCACTGGGTTGTTAGAGAGCCGAGGAGCCGGGATCATCTCGCATCCCATAAGCCTCCGCTATCCGACGAAGTTCGCGGAGTACCACTTGGACGACCTCAGTATCCTTCCGAGGTGGTGCCGCTACATTGATGATCAGGGAAAGGTAGTGAGTGAGCAACCATGCGGCTTTCGAGTCAATTCCTATGGTGCACTTTACCGGGCGCTCCTGCATTGTGTTGGCCTCGAAAGGTATCATTTAGGCAGCTCAGTCACGGCATTCCAAGAAGTAGGCTCGGAGGTCACTGTGTTTCTTTCAGACAAAGAGGTGAGAACGGCAGACCTGCTCGTGTGCGCAGACGGCATCAACTCGACCGCTCGAAAACTCCTGGCGCCCACGGCATCTCCGGAGTATGCCGGTTACTTTGCATGGAGAGGGACTGTTGGGCGAGACAATATTACGCAGAACACATTTGATGCAATGCAGGATTCTATCACTTACTTCGTGATGCCGAATGGACACCTTTTGACGTACCCAATCCTGGCACGAGACCGCTCAACGGGAGAGGGCAAGCGATTAATAAACTGGCTGTGGTACCGCAACGCGGCGAGAGGCAAGGAGATAGACGATCTGCTGACGGATCGGGACGGCGTGCTTCGCGACACATCGCTCGCATACAGGGCCCTGCAGGAAAAACACGTCGAACGATTGCGTAAAGACTCCATGAATGTCCTGCCGCCAGCCTTGACGGAGCTAGTGCTAGGAACGGAGGAGCCATTCATCCAAGCAATTTTTGATGGGGCAATCCCGGCGATGGGATTCGGTCGGGTCTGTATTATGGGAGATGCCGCATTCGTCGCCCGTCCCCACTGCGCGGCGGGTACCGCGAAAGCAGCAGAAGACGCGTGGCAGTTGAGCAACGCATTCACAGAAGCGGATAACGACGTCGTAGCGGCGGTCAAGATTTGGGAGGAGCGGCAGTTGAAGTGCGGATGGCAACTGGTAAAGCGCGCGAGAGAAATCGGAGATCGCTTGCAATTTAGCAACTCCTGGCCGGTCGGAGAGGCGTTCCCTTACGGTCTATACGCGCCCGGAGATAGTGCGTTCTCACCGTAGGCTGCCCAATATCGTTATGAACAGATCGGAATCGGAAGTAACCGGACCGGGCTAAAACGATGAAAGAGAATCAAACTCCCGCCGCCGGCATTGCCGCGGAGGCATCAACAACGGCGACCGCACCAGGCGCCAGTTCAGGGACGCACCGCGCGGAGGCTCGGTAAAAATGAGACCGTCGATGCCGCCGGTAACGACGAGAGGAAGTATTAAACATGTGAAAGAGCGATTCATGAAAACAATCGATTGGTCAACCTTCGGTATCACCGTCCGAGACGTCTTTCGTAACCTCCATCCTGCCAAGCTTTACGAGGAAGCGATTCGCCACGAGCCTAGCACTACCATTTCAAGTACCGGAGCCCTGATCGCTTGTTCTGGCGTGAAGACAGGTCGATCTCCAAAAGATAAACGAATCGTAAGGCAGCCGGACTCCGAGCGTGACGTATGGTGGGGGCCTGTCAACGTTGCGATGGAGCAGCTCCATTTCGAAATAAACCGGGAGCGGGCAAGGGATTATCTAAACACGAGAGAGCGCCTCTACGTTATCGATGGATTCGCCGGATGGGATCCGACGTACCGGCTCAAGATTCGCGTCATTTGCTCGCGGCCCTACCATGCCCTCTTCATGCGCACCATGCTGATCCGGCCGTCCACAGATGAATTGGCAAATTTTGGCGAGCCGGATTACGTGATCTACAATGCCGGTGCTTTCCCAGCGAATCGCCTGACGGCAGGTATGACGTCTCCTACGTCCATCGATCTCTCACTGGAAAATCGCGAGATGGTGATTCTGGGCACCGAGTATGCAGGGGAAATGAAGAAAGGGGTCTTTACCATCATGAACTATCTTATGCCTAGGCGCGGGTTACTTTCCATGCATTGTTCTGCAACGGCGGACTCGAAAACAACCCGCTCTTCCCTTCTGTTCGGCTTATCCGGAACAGGGAAGACGACCTTATCGGCGGATCCAAAACGCTGCCTAATCGGAGACGATGAACATGTCTGGAGTGATGATGGGATCTTTAATATTGAAGGAGGTTGTTACGCAAAGGCGATGGACCTAAGCGAGGAATCCGAGCCGGACATCTTCCATGCCCTGCACTTCGGCGCGGTTCTTGAAAACGTCGTCTTCGATGATGAGGACCACGAGGTGGATTTTACCGATATCAGCATTACCGAAAACACGCGTGGGGCCTATCCCATCGAGTTCATTAAGAACGCAAAAATACCCTGCGTTGCTGGACATCCGACCGACGTTATTTTCCTCACCTGCGATGCCTTCGGGGTGCTGCCTCCGGTGTCCAAACTCTCGCCGGAACAGGCGATGTACCATTTCATCTCGGGTTACACGGCGAAAATCCCTGGAACCGAGGTAGGGGTCAGAGAACCACAGGTCACATTCTCCGCATGTTTCGGCGCGCCTTTTCTGGTCTGGCATCCAGCCAAATACGCTGAGTTGCTGGCGACGAAGCTGAAAGAGCACGACGTGGAGGTGTGGCTCGTTAACACGGGGTGGTCCGGCGGCAGCTACGGAATGGGTTCCCGGATCCAATTGAGCTACACTCGGTCCATCATCGACGCGATCCACACTGGCGCCCTGAGCTCGGCGCGCACACGGGTCGATCCGGTATTCGGACTCGAAGTGATCACCGAGTGTCCAAACGTTCCGGCGCAAATACTCATTCCGGAAAACGCCTGGGATGACAAGGATCGCTTCCGAATGGAGGCTCGAAAGCTCGCGGGACTGTTTGTAAAAAATTTTGTGCGCTTCGAGAACGGCGTTAACGACAAGGTCAAAGCTGCCGGACCCAAGGTATAAGCGCTAGCTGTGACGAGGAGATGAGGACGAAGTATAAAGCAGAAGCGACGGGAGCATCTACCAAAACCTTAACCCGAAACTAAAGGCGAAGAGCGGCACGGGTTCCTCGTGACGGAACCAGCCTTTTAGCGAACTAGGAGAGAGATCACCAACCAAGAGCACGATTGTAACATGGCTATTCAAAGTATAAATCCAGCAACGGGAGAAATCCTCGAGAGTTTCGATGAGTTCACCGAAGAACAAGTCGAAGCGAAGCTAAAGCTAGCAAAGGAGACCTTCAGGTCGTACCGAAAAACCAGTTTCAAGACACGCGCGGCAATGCTGTTGCGTGCGGCTGATATTCTCGATACGAGGAAGGACCACTGGGCACGCACCATGACCCTTGAGATGGGAAAGACGCTTAAGGCGTCGATCGCTGAGGTACAGAAGTGCGCGTGGGGGTGTCGCTATTACGCGCAAAACGCGGAGCGATTTCTCGCTGACGAACCGGTCCCGATGGAAGGGGCCAAAAGCTATGTGCGATTTCTGCCGATCGGGCCAGTCCTGGCGATCATGCCGTGGAACTTCCCATTCTGGCAGGTTTTTCGTTTTGCCGCTCCTGCGCTCATGGCGGGCAACGTTGGGCTTCTTAAGCATGCCTCCAATGTGCCGCGTTCAGCGCTTAACATCGAAGAGATCTTGTTGGAAGCGGGCTTTCCCCCAGGTGCTTTCCAAACCTTGTTGATCCCCTCAAAAATGGTGAAACCCTTGGTTGAGGACGATCGCATCACGGCCGTCACGTTAACCGGCAGCGAAGCTGCGGGGTCGAGCGTGGGCGCGGCTGCTGGCGCCTCGATTAAGAAGACGGTTATGGAGTTAGGCGGGAGTGATCCTTTCATCATCATGCCCTCTGCTGACGTCGAAGCTGCGGCTACGGTGGGCGTAGCAGCGCGGAACATAAATAATGGTCAGTCCTGTATCGCGGCGAAACGATTCATCGTTCACGAACAGGTCTATGACTTGTTTGAACGATTGTTTGTCGAAAAGCTGAATGGCTTGGTGATCGGCGATCCGCTTCTGCCCCAAACGGATATAGGGCCATTGGCGACGGCGAGCATCCGAGATGAAATTGAAGAGCAGGTTAACCAATCCGTTAAAGCCGGTGCGCGGCAATTGATTGGCGGGAAGCGCCTAGAAGGCCGTGGGAACTTTTACCAGCCTACCGCCCTGGCCGATATTCCGGTGACGGCGCCTGTTTACAGGCAAGAGGTCTTCGGGCCCGTGGCGTTGCTCTTCAAAGTGGAAGGCGTCGGCGAGGCGATCGCACTTGCGAACGACTCGAGCTTCGGTCTTGGCAGCAGCGTGTGGACTAATGATCCAGCAGAAAAGGAGCGTTTCATTGAGGAGCTCGAATCCGGACAGACGTTCGTAAACTCCATGGTGGTGTCTGATCCAAGGCTGCCTTTCGGGGGGGTCAAGCGCTCGGGGCATGGTCGTGAGCTTGGCATTTTCGGCATCCGCGAGTTTGTGAATGTCAAAACCATATACTTTGGTGGATCTCAGCCCTTTACTCACCAAGACACCGAGTGATAGGCAACCGGTTTGTATGACGAACGCCGGAAGTGAGCCTGAAGGGAAGTTAGTGTTGAACAGAACATTCGGGTCCTTTGAACGTATAAGCGGTCAAAAGTCTTGGACTGCATTCCACGCCTTTTGAAGGGGGGATTTATCGAAACCTGCGATTTAGGGAGAAACGAATGAGGCACCTTTTCACGCCTTTTAACCTGGATGATCTTACGCTGCCTCATCGCGTGGCAATCGCACCGATGACACGCTGTCGAGCCAGCCAACCGGGGGATATTCCGACTGAGCTCAATGCCACCTACTACGCGCAACGTGCCTCGGCAGCCCTTATCATTACGGAAGCCACAAACGTGTCGCCAACGGCGTGCGCCTTTGAGCGCTCGCCCGGCATTTATTCCGATGCTCAGACTCGCGGTTGGAAAAAGGTCGTCGACTCAGTCCACGAACGGGGCGGCTGCATTTTTCTTCAACTATGGCACACAGGAAGGGTGGGCCATGAACGTCTGCAGCACGGCCACCCGCCCCTGGCCCCATCAGTGACGGACGGACGCGATTTTCTCCAGGTCTACGCAATGGACGACGGCTGGAACGCCGTTAAGATCGAGGCGTCGCTTCCTCGAGAGATGACAAAAGAGGAAGTTGTTCGTACGGTCAATGACTATGGAACCGCAGCCCGTCACGCGAAGGCTGCTGGGTTCGATGGCGTCGAGATTCACGCTGCCAACGGCTACTTGCCGCATCAATTCCTCTCACCGGGTACCAACCATCGTACCGACGCATACGGGGGATCGATAGAGCGGCGCTGCCGATTCCTGCTTGAGATCATCGACGCAATAAAGGTGTCCTTCGAAGCGTCACGGATCGGCGTGCGTATCTCGCCGACGGCCAAGTACAACGACGTCGCCGATCCCGACCCGCCTGGCACTTACCGTTACCTGGCGGACCGGCTTCAAGAAGAGTGCATTGGATACGTCCACGTTGCGGATACAAATGCCTGGAGCGGAAAGCCGCACTTAGACGAGATGCTCCCCTACATCAGGGCGGGTTATCGCCGAACACTGATCGCTAATGGTGGTATCGATGCCGGCCGGGCCGAGGCCCTTGTTCAGGAGGGCGGTGTCGACGTCGTGGCTTTCGGACGCGCATTCCTTGCGAATCCGGATCTTCCGGAACGCATTCAGAAGGGGGCGGTCCTGAATACCCCTAACCAAGCGTTCTTCTACAGCGGAGGGGACGAACGCGGGTACACCGATTACCCGACCCTCCGCGAACTAAGCAAGGATGCGTAGACCGGAAGCAAATGGCCATGACCAGAATTGGAATTTAACGGCTTCGGGCGCATCGGACGCCTTCGATTGAGCTTCAATATATAATATAAACCCTAAGTCCCAAACGCTGAAGGCAACCAAAAGAGAGGCAAAAAATGACGTCAAAAACCATGAAAGCGGCCGTGTTTGTTGAACCCGGCCGTATCGAACTGCGTGAAAAGCCGATTCCGGAGATCGGCCCTGACGACGCTCTGGTTCGGGTAACCACTACAACGATATGTGGAACCGACATTCATATCCGCAAAGGTAAGTATGCCGTCCCACCTGGCCTTACCATCGGTCACGAGCCGGTCGGCATTATCGAAAAACTCGGCTCTGCAGTGAAAAATTATAAGGAAGGTGACCGAGTGCTCTGTAGTGCCGTCACGCCCGGGGGCTATAGTAGCGCCTGCCTGTGCGGAATGCATTCGTATGACGGTGGAGACAATCAGCACGGCTGGGAGATTGCCGGGGGCTGGAGGTTGGGTAATACCATCGATGGGACCCAAGCCGAATTCTTTGTCGTTCCCCATGCCAAAGCCAATCTCGCGGTAGTGCCGGATCAATTGACTGATGAAGAGGTGTTGATGGTGCCCGACATCATGTCAACGGGATTTGCTGCGGCCGAAAGTGGTAAGGTCGGCATTGGAGACGTTGTGGCGATCTTCGCCCAGGGGCCTATTGGCCTTTGCGCTACCGCTGGCGCAAGGCTCTCAGGCGCGGCGAAAGTCATTGCGGTGGACCGAGTACCAAATCGCCTAGCAACGGCAACGCTTCTCGGTGCGGATCACATGGTCGATTTCACCAAGGTGGATCCAGTCGAGGAAATCATGCGGATCACCTCCGGTCGAGGAGTGGATGTCTCTGTTGAGGCGTTGGGCACTCAGGCGACCTTCGAAAATGCGCTTAAGGTCCTACGCCCGGCGGGTACTCTGTCGAGCGTTGGCATTTACCCGCACGATCTTACCATTCCAATTAAGGCCTTTGGACAAGGAGTAGGCGGGTTTAAAATTGTCACGACTACTTGCCCCGGTGGCAAAGAAAGGATGCGGCAACTCATGGACGTAATCGCAGCAGGACGCGTCGACCTGAAACCGCTCGTTACGCACCGCTTCAAGCTTGATGATATCGAAGAAGCCTATGATCTCTTC
>JBEEIB010000625.1:0-3811 GCA_041167675.1 Verrucomicrobiota bacterium | reverse complement strand
GGGAGGTGAACTTTCAGTACTCCGTCGTGGAACTCCGCCGTCACTTTCGTGCTATCGGCATCTTCCGGCAGGGTGAAGCTGCGTCGGAAGTTGCCAACGGATCGCTCGATGCGATGGAATTTTCTTTTCTGATCTTCCTTCTCGCTTTTGCGTTCTCCGGAAACGCAGAGGATGCCGTCTTCAACTGTTACCCTCACGTCCTCTTTTTTCATTTCAGGCAAGTCAGCTTTGACCAGGTATCCACGATCATCCTGACTAATATCAACCTCCGGTGACCAATCTGCTACCGCCAGGCTGTGGGTCTCGCCATTACCCATTCTATTTGGGAATCCGCCTAAGAATTGGTTCAAGCGATTGTGCGCCTGGTCCATCTCCCGAAGCTGATTCCATGTGATTAATGTATTCATATTTTTATCTTTCTGGAGTGAACTTAAAGCCATCCCGGCCCATCGCGCGCACCGCTTATTGTCAGATTCGGCCCTGATCTTGTGCATGTTCAAGAAATAGAGCACCAATATGATGCGGCCTATCAAACGTTAATCACCTCTCGGGATATTTCACAGGTTGATCCAGTTTCACTCCGTAGGTGTTCGGTTTTAAGAGCGCAATGGTTTTTGCCAAGACCCAGCGAAACAGCTTGGAACCGGCAGCGAAAGGGCGAATGTTAAGATCTTATGGGAAACAGCCAAGGTAGAGATAACGTTAGAAAACGCGCGGCACGCCGCAAAAAGACAGAGCGTCTCGCCCTCGAGAAGAACAAAAAGAAAGCAGCGAAATAACGCTTCCGAGCGGGTGTTCGGGTTGCCATACGTGACTCACGTATACCCAGCCGGCGCCGTTCTCCCATTTCCTGTGGGGAAAAAACAAGAGCTCAGTCCCTACCTTTGACCCAAAGAGATTACATGCTTAAAGCAATGAACGTTGCGGACTAAGGAATCTCGCCGCCGTTTACTCCGGGCTCTTACATATTTGCCGATGTAGTTCGGTAGTCAGGACCTCGATCCGCTGGCTCAATTCCTTTGTTAGCTCAGTCAGTTTGGTGTTTTGATCCATCAACTCGAGCAATCTGGCAGTCTGCTCCGCGGTGGCCTGCGCCCGCTCCTGACTGGCCTTGGCCAATGCCTCGCGATGTTGCGCGTCCGCGTCCGCATGCGCCTTGTCCCGGTCGGCCTGGCGAGTTTGCGCCAGGAGAATGAGAGGAGCGGCATAAGCTGCCTGCAAGCTAAACGCGAGGTTCAGAAGGATGAATGGATAGACATCAAAGTGGGTGATCCCGAGGACGTTCAGCACAATCCAAACGCCCACTATCAATGTCTGCGCAACGAGGAAAACGGGCGTGCCAAAGAAGCGAGCAAACGCCTCCGCCTTGAGGGCAAACCAATCATTGCCGAAAACCGAACTAAGATGCCGATGCGGAAGATGAAAGCGGAAATGATCACTTCCAGACCCAAGTGACATAAGGCGTGTATTCATGGAGTGCTTCTAGTGAATCTCTTCCGATCCGTCTAGCGCGTTACCAGAACGGCCTTCCGATTGATCAACCGCGCGCGAGGCAATCGGCGCCTAATTTCCAATTTTCTCTGAGCCTGGCCGGCCTAACTGCCGATAAACCTTATAATTCGCGGCAAAGGAGCAAGAGCGACATCGCGTCCCGAAGAATCGTGTCCGCGATTCGGCGATAGATTTCCAGCAAATCCATAACAATCTTCAAGCATAGCAGGGATGATGCCGCGCATTCCCATGGATGCGTTAATACTGCAAAGCATGCTCTGTCTCACGTTGAACCTGACAGACTGCCCTGCTCTTTCCTCTCGAGTTTGCAGTCTACGTTACCGCTTAATTCGCCTGCGTCCGCAAGCTCATCCATTTGGGGCATCCATCTGAAAGTTGATAGTTGGTCGTTGATGGTTGAGATAGGCGAACCGCTATGCGAAGGAAAGATGCAGACACGCATGCCCACTCCAGGCTCCTGGTCCTCGTAGACGAATCGAACGTCGGCAGTTCGGTGCGAACGGCCGGACGCGGGCTTGATTGGCTTAAGCTCCGAGATTTTCTGACAGGGCCAAATACAGGACGGGAACTGATCGAGATGGTGGTCTATGCCGGTCTGCCGCCGGCTATCCCGGTGTGGCAGGAGGAAAGAGACAAAAAGAACAAGTTCATGCATTGGCTGCGTTCGAACGGGTTTATGGTGGTAACCAAGGATGGGTCGCCCGCCGAAGAAGGCCATTACAAGGCAAATGTCGACGTGATGATGGCCATTGACGCGCTCGAGCTTTCCCTCGAGATGCGGCCTGACGTCGTGATTCTTGTGACCGGTGATGCCGATTTTGCCTATCTCGCAATAAAGTTGCGGCGCCACGGGATCCGAGTGGAGGTAGCATCGGTCGCGCAAAATCTTGGCCAAACACTAAAGTCCGCTGCGAACGAAGTGGTCGACCTGGCGCCGTTGTTCCGGACTTTTGATATCATGAAGCTACCAGAGGCGACGACGGCGACGGCGACGTCACCCCAACCACCGCAGCATGGGCAACAACAGCGCAGGAGACAGACGCGATTTCGAGCGCGATAATGGGTAGTGTTGCCACCAGCACAAAACTCGACGCGCGCAATCACGGTGTGCTCGAAGTGCCGCGATGGAATTGCGGGTAGGGGCGGTTCACCGAACCGCCCGGGGCGATTGAGGTCAATCGCCCCTACCTCACAGCAACAAACCGAAGCGTTCTCTTACGAGAACTCGTTCGACGGAAGCTTGCCTCGTCGCGATCCAGCCTACGACTTTTAAGCCGTTAAGGTGATGCCGCTAAACAAGCTCCTCTGAGTATTTAGAGCGGTAGATCCGTTGGCCACAAAAACGAAGATCCTTTGTCAGGTTCGGTCTCGCCCCCAACCGCTTTGCCCTTGTCCGTCAGCACGCGTCTGCCGTCACGCAATTCGAGGTAGCCACACCCGAGCAGTTTATCATAAAGGGCGGTTATCATGATCCCCATTTTGTCCGCCAATTTGCTGGTTTTCAATTTTCGTGGTCCAGCAGCGGCTTGCTGAACAGCTTTCGCAAGAGATGGCTTTACAACCGGCCTGCCAGCAATCGGAGGGACTCGTTTAGCTTCGTCGTAATTGAGGAAATCCGCCATGCCGCTTTTTCGGAGCAACAAAGGTACCAGGGCGTTAGAGTAAACCGCCTGGGAGACTCACCCACTGCATGGGCCATTTTCGGCAATCCGGGACAGGAGAGCTGCGATGTCGCCGCACAAAGTCTGAGCCGATCACTTGAATGTCGCCCCACCGCGTCCGTGAAGGGACGCGGGCCGGATGCACAGAAGTTATGTCTTCTGGCCGATCAACCTGGCGCTAAAATACGCAGTCTTGATGGTCCGCAGCCGACACGGCTGTCGCTACAGCTGATCTCTACCCGTCCAAACCAAGCCTGCCGATCAGGTTTGGTGAACTCTCGGCTCCTGTTCGCGAGTCGGTTTTTTTACTCGCGTAGGTCTCATCTCGACGGCGCGATCGTGAGTCGGGTTATCGCAGAAGTGACGCTCCATACTACTGAGGCGTTTCCGATCGCCGCAATCGTCGCACACGAACAACTCTCGTTTCATTAACGCCATTATTATTGAATCGGATTATAGCATCTATTCGGTTCGCCGGCTTTAAAAACCTCGCGAAAAATCGCTTGGTAGATGCGCCCGCGGGTAAAGAAATCAAAGCGCAGCGTGTAGAATTCGGACTTCGCCGCCATTTGAAAGGAGTCTTTGGTTAACTTCGGAGCGTCTAACGCCATTCCCGTGGGTTCACCTTACAACCCGTT
>JBEEIB010000624.1:0-3679 GCA_041167675.1 Verrucomicrobiota bacterium | reverse complement strand
CATCACCTTATATTCATCAAAAAATCTGTACCCGAGGAATTCGATAGCGGCCATGTACAAGAGACCGAGAGAATCAGCTCGCTGAAGTTCGAATGTCCTGGTGAGTTGACAACCTTCGCCCACGTAGACGGTCCCCGCTAAACCGTCTCCCACACCGTCGAGGGTCACAACGAGTGCTTCATTATATTGGGCCATCGCGAATGCGCTCGTCGCATGCGCGAGGTGATGCTCAACAAAGACGAAGCGTTCGGGACTCAGATCCCAATTCAAATGCCGATTCAACAGGTCGATGACGAACTCCCTGCCCGACGAAAACGCCCGCGTCCGTGGGTTCTGAAGCACATAGGTACGCGCAATCCCATCGGCATGCCGCTCGTCAACGTAGTAGGCAAGCCGATCGATGTCGTCAAACGAAAGACCGGTTTCGCGAAGGCAATACTGAATCGCATTCACCGGGAGTTTATTTGTATGCTTCGCGCGACTGAGACGTTCCTCTTCGATTCCGGCCACGACTTTGCCGTCGCACACCATAACCGCTGTGGAGTCGTGCCCATGATGCCATGGATAATGCAGTCGGACGTCAAGCAGCGGGTCCTCAGCCGGGTATGCGGGATCGAGCCCGCCAGAAATACCTAAAATGTTCATGAAATTGAAATGCGTCCTCTCGCGTTAGTAATGACGTTGACTACCTCTTTTGATCAATACATCAATGCCACGCAGAGATTCTGTGCTGCAAAGCTGCTCGTTTTCCATTCCAAACAATGATCACTACAGGACGTTAATTGCTAGGCGTAGAAAGACGGGTTTTTTTGTTGCCCGACTAGATAATCCGGAGTAGCCCGTTGGAGCGATTGCTGTTCGTAAAGATCCTGGGCCTCGCAAGCTCAACCCAGGCGAAAATCTGTAACCGCTACGCGGCATTGCGAATGCTAACCCACTTGTAGCAGCCCACGCCGAGCAGCGATGGCAATGGCTTCGGCTCGTCCAATTGCGTTTAATTTGCTGAGAATGGAACAAATATGATACTTTATCGTGCCTTCACAGACGTAGAGAGCGCATCCGATCTCTTTATTGCTTTTGCCACAGGCCAAATGCTGAAGGACCTGGATTTCTCGCTTCGAGAGTTCAGGATTGGACAACGATTCTGCAAGCTTTAGTCCAATCTCTGGCGAAAAGAAGGTTTCACCTTCAGCTACCCGACGAATAGCTTCCCGGATTTGTTGCGCACCTGCCACTTTGACCAGGAAAGCTTTGGCCCCAGCACGGGCCGCCCGGCAAACATCTTGTTCACAATCGTAACTTGTCATTATGATAACCCGCGGTCTGGAAACGCGCCGTGACATTAACTCGAGAAGGACTTGCAGCCCATCCTTCTTCGGCAGCCGAAGATCGAGCATAAGGACGTCAGGAAGCAGCTGGTTGTAAAGCTGACAGGCTTCCTCACCATTAGCGGCTTCAGCTATGACCTTTATGTCGTTTTGCGAGTTTAGAATTTCAGTTAAGCCTTGCCGGACAACCGGATGGTCATCGGCAACAACAACCGTTATCGGCGCTTGGCGTTCGGCGTTTTGGTTTGTTGAACGGTCACGCGCGGATTTCATAGATCTCTCTGGCGTTCGGCGTTTAGCGTTTGGTATTATGAGATGGGCACCGTGACAGTTATACTCGTCCCCTGGCCAACGGCAGTCCGGATTTCGAATCTCGCGCCGATCTCTCGTGCTCTTTTCCGGATGTTCTGTAATCCGAAACCTTCACACTTTTCTAACCGATCAGCGGAGATACCCCTTCCATTGTCTTTTACTTGAAGAACGACGTTTGGCGCGTGCAATCGAAGAGTCACGTCGATCAGTGTGGGACTGGCATGCCGCACGGCGTTATGGATTGCTTCCTGAGCAATCCGCAACAACTGATGTCTCGAAGCGTCAGACAATCTGTTCTCCGGCACGTTCTCAGATCGAAAATCACAACGTAATCGACCAGGTACAGTCCAACGCTCCGCCAAACCCTGGAGCGCTTCCCTCAACCCGGGTTCATCAACTACACCCCCGCGCAAATCGTGTGCGCAACGCCGTGTTTCAGCCAAACCCAGGTTAGCCAATTCAATCGCCTGCTGAATATTGCCGAGCGGATTGCCTCCGGTCGAAGAGATTAGCTCTTTGGCAACTGCCAGTTGCAAGCAGATTGCACTAAGGTGTTGCGCCAGCCCGTCGTGAATCTCCCCAGCCAGGCGATTTAGCTCTTCTTGCACTGCCCAGCGATTGGCTAACGCAAAGTCCACCTGAATTTCCTCTGGCATTGCGCCAATAAAATAGAACTTACCGAAGCTGAGTTTTTTGTTTTCAAGAGAGCTTGGAGATGTCATCGATCTGGTTCATATACCACGAGCAATCCTTCCCGCCGGTTGACTCTTAGTCGCAAAAGCGTCCTTATGGTGTGGAGGACTCCAAGAGGGACAGGTCCGACTAGAAGCCAGAATATCGGCTGATCAGTATAAGCGGACAAGAGGACGCCCACTGACACAAGTGCGAGCACGAAACCGGACACACGGTCAGATCTCGTTTCATTTGGGATGGCTGCCTCGTCGGTGGCGCTGCTCTTCTTTGGGCGTAAGTAAGTTCGTGCTGGTGACGATTTTCTCGAAACAGTTTGCTGTGTTGTTCGGTATCTGTCCGAGTTGCACGACTGGTGTCCCGCGTGGCAAACGTCGTCGATCGATGGTCTGCCGGGTGGAGTTCTTCTGATTGAAATAACCGGGCCAGCCTCATCTCCGCCGCCCCGGCTTCCAGCAAGAACGATACATAGTTATTCATTTTTTCTTTCCGATGAACGATTTCCAAAACGCTCGCTGGAGCTTAGTGGCAATGGCTGAAGGCCAGCGGCGCGAATCCGGGTTTTGGCGATCTCGCGACCATTTCTTAAAAAGATCAGCCAGCGCGAAACGGTACTATGATTGGCTAACGCAAAGTCCACCTGAATTTCCTCTGGCATTGCGCCAATAATAGAACTTACCGAAGCTGATGGTCGTGACCACGTTTTTGGTGTTCTGGAGTTCAAATCAACACCTGGTAGAACTATTTTGTTAATGCTCTTCTTTTGATTACGGGACTGCCTGGAAACTAACATAACTCTGACAAACTCTTGTTTTTAAGCGGCACAATCGGGTTGACCTGCGTGCTGCATGAGTAGGCTAACAGGGTTTTGACCGACGTCTTTAACGGTCTTGCGGATGTTTAACAGATTCTTGCGGAAGTCTGAAACTGTCTCGGCGTGACTCCGACATCCACTTAAGATCAAAGGAAAAATGCCTTTGGTTAGAGAAGCCGGTACGACCGCGGGAAATTAACTACGTGAATTGAGAACGAGATGCTGCTGACCAGACCCCAAAGACCGTTGAAGTCCTTGCGCATGTCGCAGCAGCCGACCATCAAAAATATCTTCAGGCTTTCGCTGAAGCTGATCATCGCTTTGAGCCGAGCCGTCCAAGCAACTCCGCAGCTAATGCCGCTTCAGTTGCGCTGCTGATCTGACAGTAGGCGCCTCCTCCAAAATAAATCCGTAAGGCTCCTTTCGGCACGCCAGGCTCTGAACGGTTCTGAACGACCGCTTCAATCCACGCTCCATTGCTCTTACCAGGCTCGGTGTCCGCGCCTGCCTTCATCAACAACTCTTTCCCCTCTCG
>JBEEIB010000623.1:0-2636 GCA_041167675.1 Verrucomicrobiota bacterium | reverse complement strand
GTTAAGAGTCGACGCGACAGTTGTCGGAAACCTTAGGTCAAGAAATGATTCCAAACAGGTGAAATACCGGCCGATCCTTTATTTTCACTTCCTGCTGGCTTGTCCCGGCTCTTCCCCGCCGCGCCGCGCCGAGAACTTGCCATCCACTGCGCCTTAAATCGCGTAGACAAATCAACAGATATTGAGCCACTTGGGCTCAACTTGGCCCGTCGCCGTGAGAGTGCATGCATCCAAGCCGAACGACGCCAGAACCTGCGGACCAGTGGATCGAGGAAGCCAAGCAGACGGTGGAGCTGACTCGGCTTAGCTGTCATCGTTCCGGGCCGATGAGGTATGGCTGTGGCTGAGCCTGATCGCGTATAACCTCGGGAACTTATGGCGGCGGCTGGCGCTGCCCAAGGAGATAGGGAATTGGTCGCTGACCAGTTTGCAGCAGCGGCTGATGAAGACCGGCGGGCGTTTGATCAAGCACGCCCGGTACTACTGGTTGCTGCTGGCAGAGAGCCACCTAACGCGTCGGCTGTTCACCGGTATGCTGCGGAAAATTGCGACGTTACCGCTACCGACGGGATAGCGGGGGTTGTTCGGTTGCGGACAAAATCGCCTTGACGGGGAAGGAAAGCAGGGAGGAGTGTGTGACGAATTGGCTCCAAAAGCAGGAGATTCGGTCTGCAGGGTGGTCGAAGGACTCGAGTTTGGCCACGTGTGGCTGCCGGGAGCCGGTCGCGATCCTGAGAACGGGCGAAAGTTGACAGTTGACACTGGACTAGCCGCGGGGCTAAGAAATTGAGCGTTTTGCAGAAATAAAACGGATATCCCGGATGATATGGAAAAAAGACTGGACCGAAAGCCTCTAGCTGGTCTATTTGGGGGTGCACGGCTGGCGCGCCTCATTTTCTTCAGCGTTTTAGCGCTGGCACCACTGATCGTGGCAAACCGTACCCACGCGCAAACGGCCCCCTCCGCCTATGGAAACCACCAGACGCCGATAAATATCATCGATACCGCTGTAACGTATGATCCGGCAGCGCCAACATTCGGCGATACCAGCTCACTGATGTCCGAGCTGACTTTCTCGCTCAAAAACACTACGGGAAGTCCTTTCTGCCCCACTAAAAATCCAAACGCGAATCCTAACTCAAGGCGAATCTGTGAAGGATATGTCGACAACCGCTGGGGCAGCCTGAAGGCGTACCCGGCAGTTAGCCCACAAATCTGGTTCGGCGGTGCTTCCTACCACCTATTGGAGTTCCACTTTCACGCTCCTGCCGAGCACCTGGTCAACGGCATACTCTCTGAGATGGAAGTGCATTTCGTGTTCACAAAAGACGGGGCAGATCTCTGTAGTCAAGGTGGGTTGCTAGTCATTGGTCAGAGGATCTCGAAGGGCAACTCGAACCCGGAGCTGGACAATATCTTCGGTCCACAAGTCGTATTGCCAACCATGTATCAGCCCACGGGTCCTTACACCCAAGTCCAAATCAACATTAGCAAGGTCTTAAGCGGCCTCGACAAATCCTACCGTTACGCGGGCTCTCTCACGGCACCGTTTTATATATCAAGCTGTGCTAACCCGCCCGGTAATCCCGTCCAGCAGTTGGACTCAGGGTTCTTGCCGGAAAACGTTTCATGGGTCCTACTAGAAGATACGATTCAAATGTCCGACCAGCAAATCGCTCGTTTTGAGGCGCTTTTCCCGAATGGCGACGCTCGTGGTCCTCAGGCACTGGCCGGACGAGACGTGACGAAAACAACGCCTTAACTGATGGCCTGCACCCCAACGGGGGAATGTCCGTTGATTTGGATCAGGTTCCTGCCTGATTACCCTTACCCAAGGGGACCAAATCGGATCACTCGGCTTAGTGTTCAACGTCAACCGACGATTGCTCGACAGGCTCGACCGATAAGTGCCGGCGGATTTCGAGAACGGAAAAAATTCGGTGCACAAGAAGCCTTAATCTCTTCGAGGCATACGAGCGTCGGTTGCTGGCTCGGCTTAACTCCTCCAAGGTTTTCTTGAGACGGCCAGAAAACAATTTCGGGTTTAGATCTAGGTCGGAGCAGAAACATTGGAAGTTAAGCCCGAACCGGTTCGCGACCGTGTCTCCGAGCCCAGATCGGCCGGCTACGATGGACTGAGTAACCTCCAACTAGCCACGATGGCGATAGCTGCTGCCGTCACTGCCGCTAATCTCTACTACTGTCAGCCGCTCCTGAGTCAGATCGCTCGCGGCCTTCACATGACTGCACGCGAGACCGCCGATATCCCCATGATCACTCAGATCGGCTACGCATTGGGACTTCTGTTCTTTGCGCCGCTGGGCGATATGGTCGAGAGGCGCGGACTCGCGACGGCTCTGCTGCTGATGGTGACAGTGTCGCTCCTGGCGACCGCATCCGCTCCAAACGCGTGGGTGCTGCTGGCAACCTCGCTGATGACCGGGATGTTCACCGTGGTGCCGCAAGTGATGGCGCCGATGGCGGCGGCGCTGTCGAAACCGGAAGCGCAGGGGCGGGCGGTAGGAATCGTGATGGGCGGCATGTTCATCGGAATTCTGCTTGCGCGCACAGTGGCTGGCTTCGTCGGCACCTGGTTCGGCTGGCGCGCGATGTATGCGGTTGCGGCGGTGATGATG
>JBEEIB010000622.1:0-3564 GCA_041167675.1 Verrucomicrobiota bacterium | reverse complement strand
CGAGAAATTGAAACACTAAAAGCACAATCGAAGAATGCAGTGACAGTCCCTGCTCCGAGCGAGTTGCAGAGTCGCGGCAACGGAGTTGCTAGTGATTCGGACGTATCCGCACCCGGGCCGACGACCGTGTCTGCAGGTGCAAATATCCAACAGCAACCGCCCACTCGGCAACGTCAGGAACAAGGCAAACCAGAACAGGCGCCGCTGGGATCCTTCAACATAGGCGACGCCGTTTTTACTCCCGGCGGGTTCGTGGACTTTGAAAATATATTTCGCACCACCAACACACAGAACAACATCGCCACCAACTTCGCGGCTATACCGTACGGCAATACGGCCCAGGGCCACCTTACAGAGTATCGGTCCACCGCGCAGTATTCCCGCTTTAACATACTGGTCACAGACAAAGTCGGCCGCAATGATGTTACCGGCTACTGCGAAGCGGACTTCAGCGGCAATGACGCCACCAATGTGTATCAGGTCGTGAACGGCCACACCCTTCGTCTGCGCCTTTGCTTCTTGGACTTGAAACGCGGCAAGTGGGAAGTTCTCGGCGGGCAAACTTACAGCTGGCTGACCCCCAACCGCAACGGGCTGGGTCCGATGCCCGCCGATCAGGCAACCACCTACAACGAGGACCAGAACTTCCAAGTTGGCCTGACCTTCACCCGCGCCGCGGAGTTCCGCGTCGCCTATCACGCTAACGATCACTTGGCATTTGGCTTGGCTATTGAGGACCCTAACCAATTCATAGGAAATTTCGTTGCCCTTCCATCGGCTTTTGCCTCTACCGTTAGCTCGCAGTTCGACAACGGAGCCCAAATAGGCGCTCCCAATCTTTTTCCGGACATCATTCCCAAAATCGCTTACGACACAAAACTTGGAGGCAGACATCTTCATTTGGAAGCGGTCGGACTGCTTACCGGAGCGCGATCCGCCGTCGTGCCTATCGGCGAAAAGTTTTTCACGTCGCACTCGGTCGTGGGCGGGGGTGGTTCGATAGCTGGGAACTATGAACTTTTCCACAACTTCCTCTTCTTGCTCAATACGTTTTGGAGCGAAGGCGGCTCCCATTATCTGGTATCGGACGGACCACAAGTAGTCCTTCGGCCGAACGCCGCGGGAACCGACATCTTTCCTTCCATGGTGCACACCGGAGCGGGCCTAGCCGGCTTTGAGTGGATAGCCTCTAAAAGGTCCGCTTTCGCCGCCTACTTCGGAGAAGATTATTTCGGGCGAAATTTCTTCCCGGACACCACGAATGCTGCCGCTC
The DNA here is from genome assembly GCA_041167675.1 of Verrucomicrobiota bacterium. Taxonomy (GTDB): domain Bacteria; phylum Verrucomicrobiota; class Verrucomicrobiia; order Chthoniobacterales; family JAFAMB01; genus DASTDH01. Next base: position 2,291 of record JBEEIB010000622.1, on the reverse strand, counting down.
CGGGCACGATCATCGGGTTTGGAGGGCCAGGCTCGCCTAACACCAACAACCGCGTCATTCGCGAATACACGTTCGATTGGCTGCAGACCTTCTGGAAGTCCGATAAGTACGGAGCGCTTCAGTATTACACGCAGTATTCGTATGTGAGTCGGACTCCTTGGTTTGACGCTCCAGGTGCGCCTAGGAGCGCCCATCTGAGCATGGTCTACGCAGGATTCCGGTATGTTTTGCCCTCGACATCAGGCAGCCTGCTTCGCGTGCCTTACCCGAACTAGATACGAAGATCTGAGAAAGGAATCCAGCGGGGGAGCATGCTTTGTGGTGGCAGCGGATTCAATTCGAAGTTCCGAAATCGGAATACCAACGTGAAGAAACCAATTTTGGTTGTCGCCAGCCAATTTGCAAAGGAAATTGAAGACCGCATCGACCGGGACTACGAGCCAAGGCGCAATCTGAATGCGGTTGCTTTCAGCCGAGAGCAATTGTTGGCGGCTGCAGACGGGGCTGACGCTATATTCGTCACTCCCCTGGACCGTTTGGATTCCACGTTCTTCCAGAAAGTTTCGCCGACAGTAAGAGTCATCGCCACCTATTCGGTGGGGTTTGAGCACATTGATCTGCAAGCTGCGGCGAAGAGGAAGGTTGCGGTCGCATATACACCAGGTATCAACAGCGATGCGACGGCGGACATTGCCATGCTACTTCTCTTGGGCGCTTCGCGTCGCGCGTACGAGGCGCAAGAACTCGTCCGGACAGGAGCTTGGCGGCCTCTGAGTCCGAACATGTTGTTGGGCTGTCAGGTAGGCGGCAAAGTGTTGGGCATTTTTGGAATGGGCAAAGTAGGGCAAGCGATGGCGCGTCGCGCTCGGGGGTTCGGGATGAAGATTCACTACAGCAATGGCTCGAAGCTGCCCTCCAACCTGGAAGGAGACGCGACTTATCATGAGGACCCACACGAACTCCTTCGGGTTAGTCAATTTCTGAGTCTGCACGCGCCCGAAACTCCGGAGACTCGCCACTTCCTGAATGCCAAATCAATCGGCCTACTCCCGCACGGCGCGGTCGTTGTGAACACGGCGCGGGGCGGGCTGGTAGTAGACGAGGATTTGATTGCTGCTCTGACGAGCGGACAAGTGGCTGCCGCCGGACTGGACGTATTCGATGGAGAACCGCAAATCCATCCAGGCTATCGTGAGTTGAAGAACACGTTTTTATTGCCGCACATCGGTAGTGCGACCGTTGAGACTCGCGTGGCGATGGGGATGCTGGCCCTGGACAATATCGACTCCGTATTGGCCGGAAGACCGGCTCCGACTATCATACCCCGGTAGCGATGGCTGGCATTTCAGCCTGCGCTGCAGCTCTCGGTCTTAGGAGCGCAGGATCTATGCTGGGTCAGTCTAGACTCCGACCAAGCATTACGCGAACGGTAGTTCGTGCTGCGATCGTACTCATTCTTTCGCACGGCGCGACTCTCGCTCTCGCGCAGCGTGCACCTCTGTCACCTAACCATCCCTGGCATGGACTTGGGGAAGCGAGGATCGAAGCGGACGCGAAAAATCTCACCGAACCCAAACTCAACTTCGATCCGGAGAAGAGCTACTCCTTGCCAGAACTCATCGACCTCGCCGAATCGCACAATCCCGAGACGCGCGTCGCGTGGGAGCACGCCCGCGCGCAAGCCGCCGCTTGGGGTGTCGCGCGCAGCGAACTCTATCCCACAATAGCGGCAGCAGCGCTGGCTGGCGTTGAGCGCGAACAAGCTTACCTGGTAGACCGCTTCTTCCGTCAAACCATCGGCGACTTGCAGGTCATGTTGAATCTGAATTACACGATCTTCGACTTCGGCGCGCGGGCCGGCCGTATCAACGCTGCCAAAGCCGAGGCCCTAGCAGCGAACTTCACTTTCAATGACACACACCTCAACGTGATTTACGGAGTTGAGCAGGCCTACTACCAACTCTTGAATGCCTCAGGCCAGGAGGAAGCCGCACGGGCGAATCTTTCGAACGCGCAGGCCGTGCAGCAATCGGCCCAAGAGCGCCTGAACCACGGGTTAGCGACTCTCCCAGATGTACTTGAAGCACGCAGCGCAACCGCACAGGCGGAATACGAACTGCAGGCAGTGCTCGGAGTCGAGGAGATTGCTTACGGGAACCTGGCAGCCGCTCTCGGAACGACTCCACAAACTGCGATACGCGTCCAGCCTCTACGGGAGCTAACAATTCCGAGCGCCGTCGAAGACACTGTCAACTCTGCGATGGATCGCGCATTGGCGCAGCGCCCTGACC
>JBEEIB010000621.1:0-4204 GCA_041167675.1 Verrucomicrobiota bacterium | reverse complement strand
CCCACTTTCGGGCTGGCTGATCCGGGTGCGTCGATGCCAGCATCTGGACGTGACATCGAGCGGCTTCACCTGCGTGTCCAGGTGGCGGCCCTGTTCCCGGAGAAGACTCCACTTTGCGACATGGTTTACGAGAGCCGTTTCCGGCGCCTTCGACAGCAGTTTCGTGTGCGTCCTTGAAAGATAAAACTTCCGTGGGGTGTGGCGAAGCCTCGGAAGTGTGTCGGCGCCTATTCACAGCTTCTAGCAGGCGCCGATAGTCATAGATGTCTGCGCCGGGTCCCTCAACTTCAAATAATCCATCGGTAAAGAGAAGCAGTGTATCGTGTGGCGAGAGTTCGCAATGAACTGCTTCAAAAGTTTGTCGGCGACTGGGAGTCGGAAGGCGAGGCATTCATGCCCCCGGGACAGCCACCCACGAAACTCAAGGGAGTCGAAAGCTCCCGCTTGATCGGCGGGTTCTGGTTCGTCGCGCAAATCAAAAGCACCCTGCCTGATTTTCCCTACGAGCAAATCCTGACCATCGGCTACGACCCCGCGAAGAAAAAATACATCGGAACGGTGATCGATAGCATGACCAGCCACATCTGGCAGTACGAGGGCATGTTCGATGTCACGGGAAATATTCTAACATGGGAAACGGAAGGCCCGGTTCCCAGTCCGCAAACGCCTTCCAGATTCAGAGAAGTGACGGAGTTGAAAAGCCCCGACCACAAAGTATTTACATCCTCGAACCTGGGACCGGATGGCTCGTGGAACACCTTCATGACCATCAATATCCGGCGAAAGAAGTAGTAGCACGCTATCGCAATTCAGGGCGGTCGGAAAGAATAGCCGCTTTGCAATTTTTCCCTTTTGGCCTTAAGCTTCCGTTGCCTGTGCGGCTGTTTCCGTAATGGGTGCTAAAACGATACTGTTTGTCAGGTTGCTGTTTTCCTAGCAGCCTGACAACACCCATGGCAGGTACACCGCCGTGACCCTCACCCCAGACGGTCTCCGCAGGGTGGCATTTCGCTGTCATAGAAGGCAAGATCGCCGGTACCCTCGGAGTCTCAGGACACTTTGATATAATCCTGTCAATCCGGATTAGCGTACAATGTTTTACAACCGGAGGAGTGACCCCGAAAGGTATTGAATTCTCAGGTTATCATATTATAAAGGTCATTGGCCGGTTCGTAAAAATAGCACGCCAAGGAAGGGGGGCTGGATGAGCCATCCTACCAAGTACGTTTGTCCGCACCCCCTGCGCTTTTGCCTTAAACCCTCACTTTCTACTTAGCCGTTAGCCCCTCCTGCCCCCACAATCGTCCCCCCAAAAAACTTCGCGATATGCCCGACGTTAACTCCATCTCGATCAACGCTATCCGAACCCTTTGCATGGACGCCGTTCAGCAAGCGAACTCCGGCCATCCAGGAACCCCGATGGCCATGGCGCCCGTGGTTTACGCGCTGTGGCAAGATTATTTGCGGTTTGACCCCGAAGACCCCATCTGGCCTAACCGTGACCGGTTTATCCTCTCGGCGGGTCACGCCTCGACGTTGTTGTATGCCCTGCTGCACTTGGCAGGGGTCAAGGCGGTTAATCGCAAATACGAAACCTTGGGCGAGCTCGCAGTCTCCCTGGAGGACCTAAAAAAGTTTCGCCAACTCGAAAGCAAATGCCCCGGCCACCCCGAGTACCGTTGGACGTCCGGGGTGGAGACCACCACCGGCCCCTTAGGCCAAGGGGTGGCCACGAGCGTGGGCATCGCGTTGGCCGGCAAGTGGCTGGCCGAACGGTACAACCGGCCCAACTTTACCCTGTTTGACTACGACGTGTACGCGTTGGCGGGTGACGGATGCATGATGGAGGGCATCAGCGGTGAGGCAGCCTCGCTGGCGGGTCACTTGAGACTGTCGAATCTGTGTTGGATTTACGACAACAACCACATCACCATTGAGGGAAACACCAGTCTGGCTTTCTCTGAGGATGTGGCGGGACGTTTTCTGGCATATGGATGGGACGTCCGACGCGTGTCTAACGCCAACGACCTCGATCTCCTGCGGGAAGCTTTCGATCGTTTTAAAAAGACGACAGACCAACCGACCTTAATCGTCGTCGATAGCCATATCGGATACGGCGCACCCACCAAGCAGGATACGAGCGCAGCACATGGTGAACCGCTCGGCGAAGAGGAGATTCGGGCGACAAAGAAGCGTTACGGCTGGCCGGAGGACGCTAAGTTCCTGGTTCCACCGGAGGTGCTTGAAAACTTCAGGGCCAAGCTCGGACAGCGGGGCGCGAAATTACGCGCTGGCTGGATGAGTTTGTTCGCCGCTTATCAAAAAGAGCATCCGGAGCTGGCAGCTGAAACTCTCGCGATTCAACACCGTGAACCGCCGCAAGGCTGGGATTCAGAAATCCCGGCATTCCCGCCGGACGCGAAAGGAATCGCCAGCAGAGATTCCTCAGGCAAAGTGCTGAACGCGATTGCTAAGAAGCATCCGTGGTTGGTTGGCGGTTCCGCGGATCTTTCGCCCTCAACCAAGACGCGACTCACTTTTCCGGATGCCGGCGAGATTAGTCGCGATTCCTTCGGAGGGAGAAATATTCATTTCGGAGTTCGCGAGCATGCGATGGGAGCGATCCTGAACGGACTGGCACTAGCTAAGCTCAGAGCTTTTGGCTCCGGTTTTCTGATCTTCAGCGACTATGGAAGAGGTTCGTTGCGTCTCTCAGCGATCATGGAAATTCCGGTAATTTATATCTTTACTCACGACTCGATTGGTGTTGGAGAAGATGGTCCCACCCATCAACCGGTGGAGCAGCTTGCCTCGCTGCGAGCGATTCCGGGTTTAACCGATATCCGGCCATGCGACGCGAACGAGGTAGCCGAAGCATGGCGCGTTATCATGGAAATAAAACGTGAGCCGGTAGTGCTTATCTTAAGTCGCCAAGCGCTGCCGACCTTGGACCGTTCAAAGTTCGCTCCAGCTTCGGGGCTTCGGCGAGGTGCGTATGTGCTTTCAGATGCAACCAACGGGAAACCGGACGTATTGCTGATCGGCACGGGAAGCGAGGTTTCACTGTGCCTAGGTGCGCAGGAGGCGCTCAAAAAGCAGGGCGTGGAAGCGCGAGTGATTAGCATGCCCTCATGGAAACTGTTCGAGGACCAGGACGAGGCGTATCGCGAGTCAGTGCTACCATCACACATCAGAGCGCGTGTCTCTGTGGAACAGGCCGCAAGATTCGGTTGGGAGCGGTATGTCGGGATCGATGGGGCGCGCGTCGGCATGAGAACCTTTGGAGAATCAGCGCCTCTGCAGAAGCTCGTAATGAAATTTGGCTTTACGGTCGACGCTGTCGCTGCCGCTGCCATAGAGCAGTCGAACAGTGCAAAGGGATAACACGAGAAAGCCGTTGAGGTAATATTTAGCGGACGAAGCCAAAGAGTCCAATAACAGCGGGGGGTTGATTATGCCGCTCTACGAATATCTTTGTAAGAAGTGTGGCCAGAGTTTCGCCTTTACTATGACGGTCAGTGAGCACGAAAAGAAGCGCGTTCAATGCCCGCACTGCAAAGGCACCGAGATTGTGCCGCAGTTCCAGTCGTTTTTCGCGAAGACTTCCAAAAAAAGCTGACGACGGGTCGAGTCGGGGCTCCCATCTGGTAGAATTCTCCCGCGAAAGAAGGCCTGAAATGCTTTTTGGTTAGGGCTGGGCAGCTTGTTGCTCGGCCCCGCAATGTCGATAACTGTTTCTTCTACGTGACTCTCACGCGACAATGACAGTGACAACGACGAGGTTGCGGAGACTTACCCCGCGTAAACTTCTTCCCCTTTCTGCAGGCGCAGAGCGACAGCCACCGACTGGCTTGAACTACGTCGTGTCGGGCAATGAGCGGCCAAGTGCCGGCAGATTGCTGCGTAGAGTAGTTCGCGCTCTGCGCTGGCCGGCGGCCATTCTTCTGCCTGGGTGAAGCCGGCTTAGAGAACTTGCAGATTATGGAAATCCAGATCCTCGCGAACAGCGGCGAAAGTGAGCGTATCAATCAGCTTTGCCTCTGGATAGCCGAGGCGCAAATAACGCAGCGCGAGGCGTGGCACTTCAGACCATTCCTTTCGCTGGTCGAGAGCAGAAAGGATTGTCTCTCGCAGCTCGTCAGCCCCCGTCGGGAGATTCTCTAACGGCTGCTCGCTCGGCAGTTTAGCGCCAGGGACATTGAGA
>JBEEIB010000620.1:0-9750 GCA_041167675.1 Verrucomicrobiota bacterium | reverse complement strand
TATTTGCTTGGCCTTTACCTGCTTTGGGTCGTTGTTTTTACTCACCTCTTCGGTGAGTGCCGATGAGTTGTTCATATTGTCAGGTTGCTGTTCATCCAGCAGCCTGGCAATACCCATGGCATCTACCTTGATGGGCAGCGGAGACCGGACGGATACCGTGCTACGGCAACGGTAACTTGACACCAAACTCCCGAGCGGCGTAAGGGCTACCGGTGGCGGTAACCGCGTCGACGACTGATTTCCAATCTCCAGAATAGCGGCTTTCAAAGCGTTGAACGGCGGCCTTGTACGAATCAATCAACCGCTGTTTTTCGCTCGACTGCACAAAACTATATTCGAGACTGTTCCGGCCGAGTTGAGTTAGCTCAGCCCAGGAAAGATTGAAATGCCTGACCGCTACGAAGTATTCATCGGTCATGGTAGAGCCCCACATGCCACGATCATCCGTATTGAGGCAGACCGGAATGCCAAAACGCATCAAACGCGGAAAGGGGTGATCATCAAAATTTGTTATGTAACCGAGCAGTTTGTTACTAATCAGGTTTACCTCAACCAGGTTCTTGTTCGCACGCATTGCTTCCATGGTTTCAGGATCGGAAAGGAGATTGACCCCGTGTCCAATGCGTTGGGCCCCGAGAAACAGAGTGTCACGCACGTGATGATTTGGTTCATCGCTTTCGCCCGCGTGAATCGAAAGGTTAATGGCCGGATATTTCCCCATCATTTTCCGGTAAACGGAAAGGAAGCGTGCCGGATATCCTTTCTCATTGTCTTCTCGGCCGGCCATATTGATGCCAACCCAGAGATCACGATTACGGTCGACAAAGGAATACGCATCTTCAACGCCTTGCTCCGCCGTTGGCGTGAAACGAAGGACCACCGCCTGGAAACGCATCGTCACCCCGGTAGCGATCACATCGGATCGATGTAAACGCTCCCGGTAGAGATCCGCCATCTGATCTACCGAGATCGAATTGCCATCTTTGTCATAAAACTCGGTGGGTGCTCCCAGTCCGAACACCAGGTTCTGCGTCTCGATGTAACGGACTCCTTCGGCTCCGAAATGTTTCATGTTCTCGACTAGTAATTCGATCGTCACATACGGGCTGTAGAGCATGCCGTGAATTCGCGGCCAGATTTGCTCGAAAAACTTCTCTCGGCCGTCTCCGGGCTCTCCCAGCCAAAGTGACGCCAGCCATTTTGCCTTGGTCTCAGCGTCAAGGTTGGCCACAGGCTCATATTCCGCCTTGGCGGTTTCCGGTAAACGATCGTATCGCCATCTGGGAATCGTGATGTAGTACATGACCGGCGAAATCTTCGAATCAAGAATTTTCGTCCGCGTATAAAAGATGTCGCCATGCGTTTTTACCGGATCGGTGGCAATTTGGTACCACCACTCGGGCCAGACAGCGCCATCCTGATGGTTGTGGAGGTCACCGCCCTTAGGCAGATCATAAAGGAAGCGGTAAAGCTGTTCGTCAGTTGCCGATTTTTTTATCTCTGCAAAACGAGCGCTGAAATCGTTCTGCGCCTGCGTCGGCCCAACCAAGGCGGCGAAAAGAATCCATGCCAGCGACCGGAGTAAGGTATGATCAAGACAAGAATTAGAGCGGTGCCCGATCTGTTCGAATTCAGTTTCCGGCGATGCCGGCAATCCCCGATTGCGCCGACCGCCCGTCATAGTTACTGAGGGTGGCGAAGGCTTCATCGGGCAAGTCGGCGTTGCTTTTGGAGAGGATGGATGCGGCATGACAGATGCTTAAAAACAATCTCTTATGTTGGTATCACGGACGTCGCGACGATGAGAACAGATTTCATGCCGGATCGGACAACGGCGATCCAATTGGTTGAGGCGTTTCGCTTGCTCGTCGCTGATTTCGATGGACGCTCGACCACTCAAGTCATTGGTACCGGCGGAAGATCATTTGAATTCTTTCCAACGGCTATTACCGACAACATTCCCCCGCTCGAGCCCCGGCTCTCGCACGCGGTTTGCCTGTTAAGCCGCTTTCATCTTGAGCACGTGGCCGAAGCGACGCTCGGTGTCGGCGAGGAAGATCGGGGAGCGATGATCATCTCTGATCTTCTGCTTTCTCACAATCTGGCACGGACGTTGGCGCGTTGGACTCCGACCGGAGCTCCTGGCGAAATTCGGGTACCGTTGACCAACGAATATGTGCAGGAAGGATCCGTCGAAATCTACCTGAACGGCCTAACTGCGACCGATCGCGTGATTCTGGTTGACGATCTGATCAGCACCGGGGGGACACTGGTGTCTTTGGTTCGAGCGATCCGCCAAAGCGGAGCCGAGATCCTCGAGATCTTTACGATTGGCGAAAAGAGCGAGAACGGCGGAAGAGAACATCTTTTTCGAGAGACCGGACTAACCATCAAGACGCTGTTGCGTACCAGCCTCGAAAAATTAGAAGGCAAAGTTTTTTCGAAGGTTGACCAAGTTCATTTGGGTCGAATGCCCGCGCAATTAGCGGAAGAGGTAGCGAGCCATTTTCCGCCCGGTTTTTGTATCTTCGGCTCCGGAGGAGACTCCGGTTCAATATAACGGACAAGTGTACAATATTGATCTCACTGATCAGTATTTCGGCTCTTTTTAGGCAAGCCGTTGGCATCCGGATGAACCAAAAGCCGTTGTTAACCAGTCGGTTTCTTCGGTTCGCGCGGAAAGCCTTTGATTTTTCCGGATTCTAATTTGTCACGAAAACTGCTCCATTATTGTCATGCTCGAACGCGTTTTCTCCCTGTCAGAACATCGTTCTACTGTAGCTCGTGAGATTGTTGCCGGTTTTACTACCTTCGCGGCGATGGCTTATATCCTGGCGGTTAATCCAGCGATTCTTTCCCAAGCGGGAATCGATAAAGGCGCGTTGGTAACCGCAACCGCAGTTGCTTCGGCAATTATGACTATCATCATGGCGCTTGCCACGAATTATCCCATCGCGCTTGCACCTGGTATGGGCGTTAACGCGTTCTTTACCTACACGATCTGTTTGGGTAAAGGCATACCCTGGCAGGCGGCACTCGGATATGTCTTCTACAGTGGCCTCATTTTCCTGATTTTGTCTGTCACCGGTCTACGCCAAAAGCTGATCGCCGCAATTCCTTTGGAATTGAAGATCGCTATTACCGCGGGTATCGGGTTCTTTATTGCATTAATCGGCTTGAAAAACGGAGGGGAGATTGTGGCAAATCCGGCTACATTTGTTGCTCTCGGAGATCTGACCAAGCCGGCACCGTGGTTAGTAATTATCGGCATAATTCTCACCGCCGTCTTGATCGCTCGAAAGATGCCAGGGGCCATCATTCTTGTGATCATTCTCATCACGATTATCGGACTCTTTGTCCCGGCACCGGACGGTTCAGGTTTCCTAACGAAACATCCTGATGCGATCTTTACTTGGCCATCGTCGTTAAGCCCAACCTTTCTCAAACTTGATCTTAGCTATTTTTGGCAGCATCTCGTGATTTCGATTCCGCTCGTTCTGGCGTTGTTGTTCGTTGACCTCTTCGACAACATGGGAACCTTGATCGGAGTCACGAAACGAGCCGGGCTGCTGGACGAGAAAGGCAACTTACCTAAATTGGGCCGGGCCTTACTGGCTGATGCTTGTGCAGCTATGTTCGGTTCTCTTTTAGGTACGTCGACCGTGACCAGTTACATCGAAAGTGCCGCTGGCGTTGAAGCCGGCGGACGTACCGGATTGACTGCCGTTGTTACCGCGATCTGTTTCTTGTTGGCCCTGTTTCTAACACCATTGATTTTGATTGTCCCGGCGGTTGCGACCGCTCCAGCGCTGGTAATAGTCGGTGCCTTTATGATGCAGGGACTGGGTGAAATAGACCTCGCCGATTTTACCAAGGCGGCGCCCGCCTTCATGACCATTATTATGATGCCGTTTGCGTTCAGCATTAGCGAAGGAATCGCATTTGGTCTGCTCACTTACGTCGCGATCAAAGTAGGGATCGGCCGAGGCAAAGAGGTTGGAGTCGTGACCTACGTGTTAGCCGTGTTGTTTTTGCTGCATTTCTTGTTCGGGAGATAGGCTTGAGCTCTCTAGTCAAAATCAGGATGTACCCTTAGCGTATCACCGATGCGCCGGCGCTCTGGGAGATGATGGATTCGCCGAACTGCGGCAAGATAGATCTCGATGCTTTGGGCATGTAACCGTGGATAAAGATCACTTAACGTTTTCCAGTCCCATGTTCCCAAGCCCTCCGCCGGGTTGGAAATGGCGACTAGACTCGAGTAGTTCATATTCAGTTGCCGGGCGTATGCCATCTCCGTCGGTACATTCATGGTTACCAGATCGCCACCGAGCTGTTTAAACATCCTGATCTCAGCGGCAGTTTCAAATCGTCCACCTGCAGCCTGGATGATCACGCCACCCTCGTAGACGTTCTCTCTGCCGGCGACTCGAGCTGTTTCCTCGAACAGAATCTTTCGCAAGAGCGGGTCATCGGCAGGAACCTGGCGAGGCAGAATCCTGGCTGCTTCTGGCCCGAGAACTTGGGCGGCAATCGACCGCTTTCGATCAATGTTAAAATCGATGAAATCATCTGCGATAACCCAGTCGCCCAGTTTGTATGCGGAATTAATGCTTCCAGCGGTTGCGCCGCCAAGCACGTCACTGACATCGAGGTAATGCAGGGTACCCCAAACTGTCAGTAACGAATCCTGCTCGACGACGCCGGACTTGTCGGTGGAGGAGCCGTGGAGTGTGACGTGATAAAAAGGCACACCTTCGAATTCTCCGTAGTAGATCGTGGGAGACAAACCCAATGGTGTCTCCAAGGTAAAAGCGGCTGAGACGTGGGGCGAGATCGCGAGCGCATGCGCAATGTTGGTGCCGCCAACAATGCAGATGGTAGCTTCCGGTGGTTTTTCGGCGCCTTGGGGCGAGTAGCGAGCGATAGGAAGTGAGTCCATTGGTGGAACAGAATGTAGAAGCTGGAATTTAGAATCTACTGGTGGTCGCGCTTGGGGCTTTCAATACTCCAGTGCTCCCATACTCCATCACTCCGGGGGTTCCGCCAACCGTGGTTCGTGACCGACGCGCAGGAGCGCATCCCTACCAGGGCCGCCGGACGGAGTCGGGTTTCGTCCTACCAACGCCGAATGCCGAACGCCAAACGCAACCGCCTCACTCGACGAGCACCTGATCTTCCGCCGTCCACTCGGGCGAACAACAGGCGAGCAACCGAAGAGGAACGGTGCCGTTATTTGTGATCTTGTGGTGCATTCCCGGCAAAATAACTACCGTGTCGCCTGAATTCACTTGTTGTTCCTCATCATTGATTTTCATTAAGCCAGTGCCGCTCAGGATATAGTAGAATTCTTCGGTCACCTTGTGGAAGTGTTCGGTCACGGAGTGGCCAACTTCGATAGTGGCTTCGGCCAGGCTCTGTTTTTTCGCCGAGGAGTTCCTGCTCGCAGCCAGCTCCCGAATGATCGATTTATCGGGCGCCACAAAGGCGGGTACTGAATCGCGTCGAATGATTTCCATTGTCTGCAAAAGTGGGGTTAGCTTTTTCTATGCCACCACACCGCTTCGCGTTGTGGTATGTGATCTGCTGAATCCGCGCCCCATGTTGCCACGAGCCCTTTACTTCGCCTCCTTCTTTCTGGTGCTTTTTGGACGGAGCATTGCGGACGAAGTAAATCCTTCTATCTCGCCGACCGTTGACCATCCCCTAAAAGTCAAAGTGGTTGTCGTTGCGATGTTTGAGGTCGGAGCAGACACCGGCGATGTGCCGGGTGAGTTTCAATTTTGGGTCGAGCGCCGCAAACTTGCTCACGTTATATCTTTGCCTTCGGCCTATCATGATGTCCGTACGGACGGGAGTGGTCTGATCGGAACCGTGACCGGTATGGGAACCGCAAAGGCGTCCACATCGATCATGGCCTTAGGGCTCGATCCACGCTTTGATTTTTCTCAAGCCTACTGGTTGGTCGCAGGAATTGCTGGCATCGATCCGAATCGCGGAACGGTTGGCAGCGCCGTTTGGGCCGACTATGTTGTCGATGGCGATTTGGCTCACGAAATCGACAGTCGGGAGATCCCGAAAGGTTGGCCCGACGGTTTTACGCCATTGGGAAAAGCGGTGCCGTTCGAGCAGCCGCGCCGCCAATCCATCGGCGAAGTATATACGTTGAATTCTGGCCTCGTGCACTGGGCCTACGAGCTCACTAGGTCGCTGCGATTGGCTGACAATGAAAAGACCGAACAAGATCGGATTCGGTATCATGGTTATCCCAAAGCGTTGGCTGGGCCGGAGGTATTGATCGGGGCGACGCTTTCCAGCAGCACTTATTGGCATGGTAAGCTGCTCAACCAATGGGCCCACGATTGGGTCAAATACTGGACCGACGGAAAAGGGGAGTATTACACGACGGCGATGGAGGATACCGGGACCATGCAGGCGCTCACCAACCTGGCGAAAGCGGGCCGGGTCGATCTCAATCGGGTGCTCGTGCTTCGCACCGCGAGTAACTTTGATTCGCCACCGCCGGGAGTCTCGGCTGCTCAAGATCTAAAGGTTCAGGAGACTGGCCATTATTCCGCTTATCTTCCGAGCTTGGAAGCTGCGTTCGTCGTTGGCAATCGGGTTGCCTCTGAGTTGCTCGATCACTGGGACCGATACTCCGTTCAAATTCCCGGCTCAAATTCCGAGTCGTCACCGAGTCCGAAGTCCAACTAACTATTATGACCCGCTTTGATGTACCTCCTCTGGCCAATGTCACGCGTCAGTTGGCGGACGTTGCTGCTGAACGCTCGTTGCCCGATCTGGTTATCACCGGAGGACGTCTTTTGTCGGTTTACACTGACCGTTTCCTGCCCAATCGCGAGTTGTGGATCAGCCAGGGGCGAATCGCAGCGGTGAAATCCGTGGGATCATGTCGAGGTTCCGGTGTAGCTCGTTATGATGCGAACGGAGGTATTCTGGCTCCGGGACTTGTCGACCCGCACGTTCATATCGAAAGCAGCATGATGACCGCCTGTGCTTACGCCGAGGCGGCCTTGCTCAACGGAACGACGACTCTTTTTTGTGATAGCCACGAAATTGGTAATGTGTGTGATCAGGATGGGATCGAGTGGATGCTGGAGGACGCGCGTCAGGCTCCACTCAACATTTTTCTCACTCTGCCAAGTACGATTCCGGCTACCCACCCGGGACTGGAGACTGCCGGCGGCGATTTAACTCCGGAAAAGATCGGCGCGATTTTTGATCGCTGGCCGGAAGCGGTCGCGCTGGGAGAGAAGATGGATTTCATCCAGGTGGTCGAGGGAGATCCTCGTGCGCATGCGATACTGGCGGAAGCGCTGCGTCGAGGTCGTCCGGTATGCGGGCATATCTACGGACGTCCTTTTGTCGCCGCCTACGCGGCATCGGGGGTGACCGACACCCACGAAGCGATCGACCCGGAAATCGCAGAAGATTTCTTGGAAGCGGGACTTTGGCTCTTCCTGCGGGGCGGCCCTCCAACCACTCCCTGGAATAGTCTACCGCAGGCGATTAAAGTTGTGACCCAAGCGGGTGCGAGTCCCAAGCGCGTATGTGTTTGCACCGACGATCGGGATGCTGACGATCTTTTTCTGTTCGGTCTGGATTGGGTGGTTCGCGAAGCGGTCGAATGCGGCATGCCGCCGACCACCGCCTGGAGTTGTGGATCATTGCATCCAGCGACTCGCTACGCATTGGATAACGAATTAGGAGCATTGGGGCCCTCGCGTCGAGCAGACATTGTATTGTTGAATGACGAACTCCAACCACAGGCTACCTGGTTTGGCGGGAAGTTAGTTGTCGATGGCCGTAGGTCTACCGAGACTTTGGAACGAGCCCTGGAAAGACGTTATCGGTATCCAGATCGCGCTTATCGCACCGTGTCAATTAAGGAATCGGTTCCGCTTACTCCATCCCTCCCGCAGACAGAAGTGCGGGCAAACTTGATTACTCTGGAGGCGGCAAATATCCCAACTAGACATGAAGTAACCAAGATTAATCCGGCCACCGACTGGGACACGTTGTTGGCCCGAGCAAATTGTTGTTTCCTCGCCGTGATCGAACGGCATGGCAAGAACGGCAACGTAGCCTTTGGGTTGTTGAAAAACTTTGGTTTGCAAGACGCAGCGGTGGCGAGTTCGGTTGGGCACGACGCGCACAACATCGTTGTCGCTGGGACCAATGAAGCAGACATGCGGGTCGCCTTGAAATTCATGAAAGAATCGCAGGGAGGGATCTGCATCGTTCGCGATGGTAAAATTCTTGCCTCAGTCAGACTGCCCATCGCTGGGCTCCTTTCGGATGCACGAGCTCTCCAAGTAGCGGAAGAAACAACTGCGCTCAAAAAAGTTTGGATTGAAGTCGGTTGTCGGCTTCCTTATATGGGATTCAACCTCCTGCCGCTCTCCGTTATACCGGAAATTCGGCTTACTGACAAAGGATTGGTTTTGTGCCCGGCCATGAAAATCGTACCGCTATTTGAGCCGGCATGAGTTTTCCGCAGCGGGACAAGCCCATTGCGAAGGTGTGTCTCCTTAGACCGTTGGTGGTTCGCCGCCCTAACCGGTGGATAACCCTTGACGCGGAGAGCGCGTCCGGCAGTTGCTGGACGCGCCCTCCGATCGTCAGGGAATGCTCTCCACCGTATTCGGAATTGCCGGACCGGCCGATGAAGACATGCGTCGCGCGCTGGGCGTTTTTGCCGGTCCTGGTTTTTATTGGTTTTCTTTGGGGTGAACGTGCCTTTTCCGCCGAGGTGCAACGCATCGGTATCGTCTCGGCATTCGATCCCGAATTGAAAGCCGTGGAGCAAGCGATCATCCCCCAGAACGCCGAAAGCAAGATCAAGCAGGTAAATGGAACGCGTTTTCGGTTAGTCGATCTTTACGGCAAGCATCTCTATTTTTTTCTGTCGGGTGTGAGCATGGTCAATGCGGCGCTGACGACCCAAATGGCAATCGACCATTTCCAACTTGATGCGATCATCTTTTCCGGAATCGCGGGTGCCGTGGATCCCAAACTCAAGCCGGGGGATGTTGTGGTACCTGCCCACTGGATTCATCAAATCGAATAATTAGCTCGCCGTTGTGACAGCGTATATGCTTTGTCAGCAAATAGTTACGCCGTATGCTTCGGAGGTCATCCGGGACAATGTGGTAACATATTGCCTACGAGACTGGTAACAGGTCCACTATTTTCCACTGCTATTCTTGAGCGTCTGAACCAGCTTCTGGCCGTGGTTCCTTTGGCTAGTGCCGAGGCGCGCCGCACGTAAACGTCAGGAAATACGTGTAGCTCTCATTCGCGTAGGACTTCTGAGGTGGCTCAAGTAATCAGGCTTCACTAAAGTTTATGGTGCTTATGACGAATATAAACTGTGAAACTCGAGAGACCGTACAGGCCGGCAGCGCCTCGCGCTCCAGCCACACTCCGAAAATAGAAATGCGGATATCGCAAGAATGGAAAATCTCAAGAAACTTCGCTCAGTGGCGAATTCCTCACTTTCCTCTAAGAGGCACACACTACACCTTCAGGCTACGGACTAGCTAGTGAAGTCTGGGCGGATCCCGGCTCTCGGCATCAGGGCTCTGCCCCCACAGGGCCCGGTGCCGTCCCGTCATTCCCTCCCCTTCCACGCCCTGAGCGCTTCCTGGTGTCCTTCTCGTGTTGGCCCTATGTCGACAGAGTCGGCTACTGCCATAACGCCCGCTGATATCCAATCAAAGTATCCGA
>JBEEIB010000619.1:0-5459 GCA_041167675.1 Verrucomicrobiota bacterium | reverse complement strand
TGACCGCTCCGATAATCACAGTCTTCTGCTGGGCCAGGACGCTGACGCCAAAAATTAGGGTAGCGAAAAGGGAGAACGCAAAATGCTTCATCTTTATCATATGGATGTCTTGTGGTTAACTCTTGCCGATGTTGCGCGAGGTCTGTACTTCCCCCGAAAAAACGGACACGCAATTCTCGGTTTTCTTTAGTTTATTGTTGAAGAAATTGGGTGACTCTGTCCCCCGAACCCCCTGGGATTTTTCGCTTTGGGCTTGCTCCGGCAGGTCAAGTGTGCAGATAGTTTACCCAATGTCGAGCCCGGTTTCAATTACTCGGCGAAACTCTGTTTCATATTGACCGGGCGCCTGGTAATCCAGCGAGCTGCGCTGATCCATAACTTGGCCGCAATTCGACCCGGGTTGTAAATAACTCCGGGATAGATCAAAAGGAAATGGGGGCGGTTTGACCTGCTGCTGCGAGCCGGAGCGAGACGACAGCAATAAGCCATCTGCGTAGTTGTTTCATGGGGGTCTTATTTCCTATTTTTCTAGGGTCGTGTTATTCCAGCGTGAATCTGCCATTGGCAAGTGACCCAAACTCACGACCCGGACGTAAATTCTCAACAACACAGCGTGGAAGTCCATTACGATCTCTAGTAATAACTTCACGGCTGTAAAGCTAATATGAAGGCCGCAGCGCTGCCCGGTCTACTTACAGCATGGCTACCTCTGGGAAATGGCAGTGTGGAACGCCATACAATGGCTACATCACTTTACAGGCGTAAAGTTCATCCTGGGGAACTCCATATACATTTTTAGCACATAAGCCATTCTTGCAAGAATTCATCTAAGCTAGAGAAACATTGACATGGCGCAGTATTCATCTTGGGTGCATGGCGTGGCGGCGGAGGACGGGGGTTTGGGCCACTGTACCTCCCGGTACGCGGAAATCGACGTACGATAATCCTGAATACCAAACAGCGGCGCCATTTGCCTCGGAACCCTCAAGGCGATACAAACCGCTGATCCGACGAACCCTGCGATTAAGAAGGTTCCCTACGTCGGCGTGCAGTTTGTCGGAATACCGGAGTTTCAATCTATCGGCCTGCGGGTGGGCCAAAACATCGCCGCCGCCTTGACCGGCAAGATGACTGTCGATCAGGCACTCCAAGCGACCAGACTGAGGTTGAGCGGGCCGTAAGCAGGGCGGCTACCTGAAATAGACTTCCGGTTTTCCTGGGCGGTCAGTTTCTTTAGAGAACTGGCCGCCTTTGTTTTCTTGGATTGATCCAAATGGCTTCCAGGGAAGGCTTCGTTGCCTCAATTTAAGACCGGAATCGCTCGGGAAGCCCCTTTTGATGAGCATTCATCTGATTCCGCAGTTGCCAATACGAAGCAATTTACGGTAGAAGCGACTTCATATGCGCAAGTATTTGTCGCTTCTGCTGTTGGCTGCGGTTGTAGCTCTCCCCATCGCTTACTCGCAGACCCCGACTCCGTCGGCAAGTCCAAAACATCGACATACGAAGAAGACGGAGAATGCAAGTCCTTCGCCGGCTTCCAGTCCGGTCATCAGCGCTACACCGGAAGGCACCCCGAAAAAACCCCGGGCAAAGAAGAGTGCTAGCCCTTCGCCTTCACCTGCTGCTGTTGCCACCCCTACTCCCGTTGCGGCTGCTTCACCAGAAGGCACGCCGAAAAAACCTCGTGCGAAAAAGAGCGCGGCTCCAGCGACTTCACCGGTTACTGCCGCGACCCCTACGCCGGTTCCGAGCCCAACCGCGAAGAATCCGCTTAGCGGTATTTTCGGCAAGAAAGCATCGCCAAGTCCAGCTCCGGCAACGAGCGGAACTCCGGGCGCTGGCCAAGTCTGGGTAAACACCGAAACTCATACCTACCATAAGCCTGGTTCGCGGTGGTATGGAAAGACTAAGCAAGGCAAGTATGTCAGCGAGCAAGAGGCCATTAAAGAAGGAGATCATTCCGCTAAGAACGAATAGCCAAACGCTGCTTATTTGAGTCTTAACCAAAAAAAGCCCCTGATGTCAGGGGCTTTTTCGTTGCGTTCCTCAAGCTTCGAACGATCTAGGTCAGTAGTGAACCTGCCTTTCCTGGAACTTCCTCAACTCCTTCCTAAGGTCCTTGATTGGGTGGAAGCGCAAGAGAAGCTTGCGCTCAATCAAGGATCAGCGCTCTCACCCGCAGCGCTAAACGATGCACGAGCGGCTGGGGTGCACACGCCAGAAAACATCCGGATGTGTGTCGTGTCGGAGATTCCTCAGCCGGAGCATCCAAGAATCAGACAGCTCGCGGCCGAACTCGGATTAATTACTTCACACACGGTCGCCATAACGTTCGGGTTCGGGATCTTTGTTCGAACGGAGCAATCCCACGACCGTGAAACAATGGTCCATGAGTTTGTGCACGTAGCCCAATACGAGAAGCTAGGCATGGACGATTTTCTGATGCAGTATGTTGTACAGATTTTTAAGAACGGCTACGACAACGCGCCAATGGAACGGGAAGCTCGCGAAGTGGCCGCCGGCATCACTCATCCGTAATCGGCGACAATCTGGGTGACGACGCGCCTTTCGGTCATTTGCATCACTAATCACTGGTTACCGAACTACTGATTAGCGTTTACTGGATATTACCAAATGGCCAACGAAAGGCTGCTACAACTTGCACCCGATCTGAGAACGGTGGCTCCTCGAAGTCCACGCGCGCCACTCGGGGCTTACGGCGTTCTCGCCGCGCGAATGTTAGATAAGTGCCGAGCCGAGCTTGCCGGCCAAGGCGGCGATTACCATTTCAATTGTCCAATGGATCAAGTCTTTTTCCGATTCACGAAGATCGATCCGCAGAAGCTCAGAGAATTCGTAGCCACCGGAGCAAGCGACGAAGAAGTGGCGCACTGGATCGAGTTAAATTCGAGTGTTCAAGATCCCGGAAAAATCGCGACTTGGGTACGCCTGTTTCGACTAAATCCTTTCACACTTTTACTCGATCTGGATGATTGGATTCATACCCGGCGAGCAGCGAGGAAAGGATGATACGCAGAGCAATTGGAAACGTCGTAACGCCGACAACGCCAGGAACTGAATCTGAGTGCCTTGGCGTTTGATCCGAAGGATCAGGAAACATGGGGCGATGGGGGTGTTGAAGTATCAACGTGTCTGGTCCCTTCGGGCTAGCTGACGATCCCTGTACCTCACGAACGCAATATTCCAATACGGCCGCATATCATCACTCCACCACTCCAGGCTCACAGATCCTGCCTTCGGCGGATCTGTTTCGCCCTACCATCACCCCGCGTTTTTCCGTTCGCGCTTTTCGCTTTAAAGTTCTATGCGCGCAAACAAATAGCTACCCAACACCAGCAATCCTGCTGTCAACCCAATTAGCGCGATAAGATCAGTGCCCAGGCCAAAATGCGTTATACCGGTGAGTGTATAACGCAATCCGTCCACTCCGAATGACAGTGGATTGATGCTGGTAATGAAGGTCAGTGGACCGGGTAAATTCCTCAGCGGGAAGAGTGCTCCCGAAAGGAAGAACATCGGCATCATCAGTAAGTTAATAATGAGTTGAAACCCCTGGAAATCAGAGAGCCGCGCGGCAATCGCTGTGCCCATCGCGGTGAACATCACGCTGATCAGCACCATGAAGAGGAAGGTCAATGGCAACAGGGCAAATGTCGCCGGACGAAATCCCGCGACCAGACAAATCGAGATCACAATTACGCCTTGGATGATGGCTACGGTGGCTCCCCCCAAAGTGCGCCCGATCATTATGAGAATCCGCGGAACCGGAGCAACGAGCGTTTCTTTGAGAAACCCGAACTGGCGGTCCCAAATCAATTCCATGCCGGAAAAAACCGATGTGAAAAGCAGCGTCATACCAATGATGCCGGGCGCCAAAAACTGAATATAGCTTCCTTGGCCAGCCTTTTGGAAAACCGGCTCCATCCCGAATCCTAATCCCAAAAGAAACAGAAGAGGCTGACCAAGAGAAGCGATGATACGGGCTCGCGAACGCACATACCTCTTCAGCTGCCGAATCCAGAGAATGTAGATGGTTGTCATGTACGGGTCATGGCCAGGTCTTCGCGAGTCGGGCGAAACCCGACTCCGCCCAACCCGTCGCGCCGTAGTCTTGGCGAAGGCGGAAGCCTGCGTCGCGGCCGAGCTCGATGCGCTCGCGCAAGTCCGTGGGAGGGCACTCCAAAGTGTAGCGGCGGCGGATCTGCCGAGCACAGGATCTGTGAGCCTCGAGTAGCGTAGTATTGATCAGCGGTTTGATTGCTCATCTTTTTTTCTTCTTCTAGATTTTGAATTCTGAATTCCTGGCTCGAGGGGGAATTATCGTCTCCGAAACATTCGAGCCATCTGTCGCATCCGCTCGACTTGTCCAGTCTCTTCTTCTCGAATCGAAAAACCGGTCAGCTGCAAGAATGCGGCCTCCAACGAGTCGCCACCGGTTTTCTCTTTCAATTCGGTTAACGTACCTTGCGCAACAATTGCTCCGTGATCGATTATTGCGATACGGTTGGCCATGCGTTCGGCCTCATCCATGTAGTGGGTGGTGAGGAAGACCGTTATGCCCTCGTTCTCATTCAACCGCCTAATGTGGGTCCAAAGCTGATTCCGCGTCTGCGGATCCAGTCCGAGGGTCGGTTCATCCAGAAAGATAATCTTGGGCGTATGTAGCATGCACCGCGCGATTTCCAAACGCCGGCGCATCCCGCCGGAGAAATTCTTTACCAAATCGGCTCGCCGATCCCAGAGCTGAAACAGATTCAAAAGCTCTTCGATTCGTGCTCTCCGCACCTTTTTCGGCACAGAATAAAGAGCGCCATGTAGATCCATGTTTTCGTGGGCGGTTAATTGATCGTCCAGGCTCGGATCCTGAAAGACGATCCCAAACCGTTTGCGCACTTCGCTCTGATTATTGCTTGGATTAAGCCCATCTACTTCGACTTCCCCACTCGTCGGTCTCAGCAGGGTGGTCAGTATCTTGATGGTAGTGGTTTTTCCTGCTCCATTTGGTCCGAGGAACGCAAAAATCTCGCCCGCCTTTACTTCAAAAGAGACGTCTCGGACCGCCGTGATCGAGCCATACTTTTTTACCAGATTGGTAACTCGGATCATCAGGTGTTTTCTCCCTTCGTTTTGCCTGGACTTGTTCCGTCGGGCTCAATCGCGTCGGCCAGGCGATCCATTAGGCTCCCAGCAAGTCGTAGCAGTTCCTGTTCGGTCGATGTGAGAGCCCGAATCATTGCCGCTGCGAGACGAGTTTCCCGCTTGCGCGCCTCTTCGGCCAGCAATCGCATACCGGCGGGTGTGATCTCGATCAGACTTCGTCGTTTGTCGGCCGGATCCTGGTGACGTTCGATCAAGCCTTCATTTTCCGCATCCGCCAGGAGTCGCGTCAACGACTGCGGTTGGATACCAAGACAGCCGGCCACCGTTGTCGCGGT
>JBEEIB010000618.1:0-4559 GCA_041167675.1 Verrucomicrobiota bacterium | reverse complement strand
AGACTAAACTCATTCCGGTGGTAATTCTCACTTCATCCCGCGAAGAACAAGATGTTGTCGAAAGCTACCGGCTGGGAGTTAACAGTTTCATCGTGAAGCCAGTAAACTTTGATAACTTCTCGGAAGCTGTCGCGCTAGCGGGTCATTACTGGTTGTTGGTCAACCAAGAGCCGAAATAAAAGGAAGAGCCCGCAATACGCGACGGGGAGCTGCTCTTCCTTTAGGAAGCGATGCCTTGAAGCGGAAAACTCTCCCTTTCCCTCTTTGCGTCACGCGTTCGGAGCAGCGCGCAACGCAGCGCATCGACTCGACGGATCAATTCCTGACGCTCGAAATTTTCAGTCCGAAGCTTCCACCACAAGCCCGGAAGGCCTGCGGGAACAAAAAGCAATCTCGTTAATTCGGCGACGACATCCGATTGTCCGTAAGCGTTGATAAAACAGAGCGCGAAAGGCAGCCACTGCTCAGAGGAAACCCGGCACACCAGATCTTGCAGAAACACCAAAAGATCGTCTGCGTGGCGAACCATGGCTGGCAACGATTGATCATGCACAACCTCAAAATCGATCAGCCGCGCACGGTTGCTAGGTGGGTCGTAAATAACATTGTCCAAATGTGGATCTCCGTGCGACCACCAATCATCAAACTCGGAACACCACAACTCATGCGTCCGGCGAAGCTCTCTGCCGGCGGCTTCAAGCGCACGCATCGTTAGCGTGCCGCGTTTCAAGTGCTCGCAGAGATGCATCCCGGGAATCGCATCCATAAAAACAGTTCGCGAACCTTCGCCGTACGCACAAAATCTGGGTTCTTGGAGCAAACGAAAGCAATATAGCTCCCAGCGCTGCCATTTCTTGGGATCGACCCAAACGTGAACGCGGCCTTGAGCCAAGCGAAAGAACAGATTTGCCTGCCCGGCGATCACCTCACTTCCCCATCGACGCCTCTTTACCCACATCGGCCTTTCCTGGCACATTTCGAATGTGATTGAATTGATCTTGATACAATTGATCGCTTGATTGGCAGCCTCTAACAGCTCGCGCAATCTAGAGTTTTGTGTGATTCCGTTTCCCATAAGAAACATGTTGCCCTTCGGCGTGGATTCGAGCGACCAGGATTAGCACTGACGACGCCTCCGTAGAACTCGCGGTTCCAGTCGAAGCTCTGCTGAGAATCAGCCGGCCAGGCTGTTTTGAACTAGAAATAAAGAAAATTCTTTGCCCATTAGTCGTATCGATCTGCACATTCATTCAACCTTTTTGTTCGCACTGGTGGCAACTCCAATTCTCTGGTTTTTGGATTTTTAGCTTTCCACTCTTGACAACGGCTGAATAAAAATTCTCTTACAATAACTCTAATCAGTTGGTTTGTGGCGTTTTTGTTTCTTGCTCTCGATTTTGTTGCTATCGATCGGATCTCGGTCGTTGACCATGAGATCGCTGCATGGTTCCATGGGCATCTCACTCGACCGTCCATCGATCTGATGCTCGCTTTGAGCAACGGAGGGTCCCCCCTCTGGATCGCCGCGATCACGTTGGTCGCGGTTCTGATTCTGGTACTGAGAAAATGTTGGTATGGGTTGCTCGCTATTGTCCTGACGGTGCCTGGAGGGATGCTGTTCCACCACCTTATCCAAGTAATTGTTCATCGACACCGCCCGTTTCGTCACAGCGAATTTCTCGATTTGGGTGGCTACAGTTTTCCCAGCGGCCATACCATGGCTGCTACACTGCTCTATGGCCTATTGGCTGTCTTCGCCATTCTGGTTTGGAAAGACTGGCACCGGCGAATCCTGGCCATCTTTGGGGCCATTTTGGCCATTGCCCTCGTCGGGTTTAGCCGAATCGCACTCGGAGCACACTATTTGACCGATGTCCTCGGCGCGATCGTTGGAGGCGCCAGCTGGCTCATCCTTTGTATGATGGTAGTCGAGTGGACTCGTCGCAGGCGGTTGGTGGCTGAGCCCCAGATTAAGGCCACGATAGAGGTAAGCGAACCGCCAGGCTCTCATTCTCATCGAATAGCAAGCGCCAGCCCTCGTCAGTTAGGTTAGGTTTCCGTTCCCGGCAGCCGTTGCGCTTGCGCGGGTACAAAGATTTACCGAGACACAGTGAAAGCGCGCCGAACGATCAAGTTCACCGCCTATTTGCTCGCCTTCGTAGGAGCCGCACTGCTCACCGGGCTCGTGATTAGCCAGGGGGCAGCAGATGTGATCCGGGCAGTCGTCGGTGTAGGCTGGGCCTTGGTGGCGGTCTCGGGCTTGCATATTGCCAAGCTATTATCTGACACGATCGGCTGGTTAGTAGTAGTCCCCAAGCGCGATCGCCTGCATCTTCACACCGGGCTCTGGATACACTGGCTGGGCGAATCGATAAGCGATCTTTTGCCAACTGCTCGTCTTGGTGGAGACATCGTCACCGCACGCCTGGCGGCACTGGAAGGCATGCCGCTGATAACGGCCGTGGCAAGTATGCTCGTGGATGTGACCGCCTGCGTATTTGCTAAGATAATCTACACCGTCGCAGGCTTGGTTCTGCTCGTCGCCGTGACCGGGCAAACCAACTTGGTGGGACCCGGGTTAGCAGGCATTTTGATCGGGGTATTAGCGGTTCTCGGGTTCTACATCATTCAACGACTCGGGGTTTTTGGATGGGCCGCAGCGATTGCCTCGCGGCTCGCCCACTCGTCAAGCTGGCAATCGCTCAAACAAAATGGCGAAGCGCTCGATCTAACGGTTCAAAGGTTTTATGGGCGGAGGACCGGAGTCATTGCATGTTGCGGGTTTGGGGTAATTTCGTGGGTGATCGGCGCGGGAGAAGTCTGGATTGTGCTTTTCGCATTGGGAGTGTCGACAAACTTCACGACTGCGTTGATCCTCGAAAGTGTCGCTCAAGCAGTTCGGGGTGCGTTGTTTCTCGTCCCGGGTGCTTTAGGAGTACAGGAAAGTGGCTACCTCTTGGTAGGAGGTCTGCTTGGCATCCATGGCGACATTGCGCTCGCCCTCTCGCTCGTTCGCCGGGTACGTGAATTGATCCTCGGCATACCTGGGCTTCTCGCCTGGCAACTGATTGAAGGAGGGCGCTTATGGCAGACCCGCTCCTACCATAGGGAACAGGACGGCCATCGATTTACGCACGTGCCCACGAGAACGTGCCGATAAAAGCTTTATGGAGAGAAACGTGAAGGAAGCTCAGAAGATCAAGTTGACCGCTTACCTGCTTGGCTTAGTGGGAGCTGCGCTTTTTACTATTCTACTCATTCATCAAGGCGCATCGGATGTGGTCCGAGCTCTGACCGCCATTGGCGGTTGGCTAGCGTTGATCGCAGCCCTTCATCTCCTGCCAATGCTTTTAGATGCGCTGACCTGGTGGATTTTATTTCCACTGGGCGAACGGGTGCGATACCGGGCTATTTTCTGGATGCGTTGGTTGGGCGAATCGGTCAGCAATCTTCTCCCTATGGCACAGGTGGGCGGTGATGTGGTGCGAGCCCGATTGGCGGTGCTGAATGGAACGCGGATTTCGGTCAGCGCGGCAACCGTGCTCGTCGATATTACGGTCAGCGTATTTACACAAACTGTATTTACGCTCCTCGGTTTGGGTTTACTCATCCTGGCGACCGGACGAACGAACCTGATGGCACCAGCATTGGCCGGAGCGCCCTTGGCCGTTGCAGCAATTGCCGGCTTTTATATTATCCAGCGTCTCGGTCTGTTTCGTCTATTTACGACGATCGTATCCCGATGCGCCAATAATCCGCAATGGCGTTCGCTAGCCGGAAAGGGTGGGGAAGTGGACGAAGTCCTTCGCGAGATTTACGCCAAGCGACGCGTGATCTTTGCCTGTTGCCTAACCACGATGGCTTCGTGGCTGATTGGTTCGGCCGAAGTCTGGATTGGACTTTGCGCCTTGGGTGTACCGTCAAGCTTCGACAAAGCAGTCATCCTCGAAAGCATCGGCCAAGGCGTGCGCTCGGCACTCTTCTTCATTCCTGGTGCCATCGGTGTCCATGAAGGAGGATATGTTTTCGTCGGTGGGTTGCTGGGCATACCAGGAGAGACGGCATTCGCACTGGCCCTGATTCGAAGGGTTCGCGAACTGGCACTTGGTGTACCTGGACTCATCGTTTGGCAACTGATTGAGGGAGGGCGAGCCTGGCGAAAACATGTTCTGCCCGCTGTTCGCGAATCAGAAGATGAAGCTGCGGGCGAGGCTCAAACGAAGTCACCCTGAAACGGGGCTCAACGGGAGGCCGCGGAGAAAGATTTCTTTAACAAAGAGGTCACAGAGTTCTCAGAGGGGGGATTTCCGGTGCCTCAAAATTACGGCGATCGCATCCTATTCTCGCTCTAGCGATTAGCGTCTTTGCGTCCTCTGTGGCCTCCTGTTTAAGGTAACCGTCTCGTGAAGCACAGGGTTGACGGCTGTGACGATGGGTGAACCTCCCCCGATTTGACGGACACGAGAACTCAAAGAAAAAAGAGGACCCCGCAATTCGGGCTTGTCGACTAGGTCCTGTTCGCCGTTTATTGTCGGCGACTTCTTTCCCATGTCCGACAA
>JBEEIB010000617.1:0-9727 GCA_041167675.1 Verrucomicrobiota bacterium | reverse complement strand
AGCACGCGCTCGGCGCCGAGCTCGACCGCGCGGGCGACGCCGGCAATTTACATTGTCGAAATCTACGGGATAATTCCTGCTCAGAACAAAAAATCAGAATAAGTGCAAGATTGCTCTCTGTTGTAATTAGCTGTTTTCAAAGGCAATCGGCGCCCTCGTGATATGGCAGTTTTCTCAAGCAGGAAGGGTTAGTAAGGCCGCCTCCCAATAGCAGGCCAGCCGAGCTCAGCGAACAGTTGTGAGGTTACTCTCCGAACCGTGGATGCTTCCAATATGCACTCTCATCCTCACCGGTGTGATCGGCATCGTAACGCTTTACATCGCCTACCAACAGTATCGGACGGCAAAGAACAAGCTTCGCCTGGACCTTTTCGACAGGCGACTCCCGGTTTTTTGAAAAGCTGCAATGAAGTTAGCTGTAGGGCGTATCAGGAGAGCCGATCAGACTCGCCTGCCTGCACCGCAATACATCAAAATGTGTACGTGGCCTCTAACTATCGCCTGCTCGACAACGCTCTAAAATAGCAGTTTAGGCATCAAGCGATGAACACCAGCGATAGTCTCTGCAAGGCTGCCATCACCGAAATCAACGAACACCTCAACCAGGCGCGTGCCGCTTCCAAGAACAATGACTTAGGCAAAGCCCTTGAACACGCGCTCGCTGCCATAAATGCCCAAACTCATTTGATAAAGCACCTCATCGCAGTCGTAGATTCAAAAGCCGACCCCGAGATATAGAGCAATTTTTGGTCGTATTACTCTCCTAAGAGAAACCGAACACAGGGTTCGATTCTCTTCACCTTGGTTTCGCCCGCTCGTTCCTCGGTGGCTTCCTCCTTCCGTTGGTGTCGTAGACGGTTCTCGGGCGGAGCAAGCTACTCCTTTTTGTCGCCGAGGTTCAATCCAGCGATTTTTTTATCTCCCGCCGCCAAGTTCCGGCGCTGGAAAGATTTCTGAAAGTTCCGGCTCTGCAAGTCAGTTGGTAAAGCGATTGCTTCGGATCTTTTTTGAGCGACGTTTCTTGTTACCGAAAGGAGTTCCTCATGCCAGTAAAAGAGATTCACAATCATGATTACACGAGGGGTATGGTTCGGTATACGATTCACGTCGAGGAGGGACAAGACGGTGAAATGTGGGGTACGTGGAATTGCCACGAGTGCAATGTTGGCGGTTCCGCTCACAAATTGGCAAAGACCATCGACGATGCGGTTGAAGCAGCGAAAAGTGATCTAGACCGACACCACATAACCAATCACGAAATCTAAGCTCGTTGCTAGCCCGCAAACTCTTAACGCTGTACCAATCGATGCGCACATTGCGGGCTAGCGCAAACGAACGCCAATGAACAACAACGAACGACAGTGAACAACAACGACGTTCGCTGACCTTCGTTGACCTTCGCTGACGTTCGCTGACGTTCGCTGACGTTCGCTGACGTTCGTTGACGTTCGTTGACGTTCGTTGACGTTCGCTGACGTTCGCTGACGTTCGTTGACCTTCGCTGACGTTCGCTGACGTTCGTTGACGTTCGCTGACATTCGTTGACGTTCGTTAAAGAAACGAATCCATCAGGCGCGCGGTGTTTTGCGCGATCTTGGCAAATGCCGAGCGCTTACGCCATGCTTCGAGTGTTAATAGTTCGCTATTCGCAAAGTAGCTTTCTTGAATTTTTTTGACGGATTCCACAACTTGCCGATCATAGACCAGCAAATTAATTTCGGCGTTCAGTGCAAACGAGCGAATATCCATATTCGTCGAACCCACTAAGGCGATGTCGCCGTCAATCGTCAGCAGCTTGGCATGCAGAAAATGCGGATGATATAGATGAATTTCGATTCCCGCCTCCAGTAGATCGTCGTAATACGAGCGCTGCGCGAATTGTGTTATCAGCTGATTCGCATGTTTGGAAACAACCAAGTGTACTCTGACATTCTCGCGCTGACCGGCAGCGCGCATCGCTTGCAGAAACGGTTCATCGGGCACGAAATACGGAGTTACGATTACGATCCGGCTCCGGGCTTCGTACAACATCGAGATGATTAAATCCCGGCCACTCTCCTGACCGTAACCGGGGCCGCTCGGTACGAGCTGGGCTATCGAGTCTCCCGTGGATTCAAGGTCCGGAAAGAGTTCTTCCCGATCTAGAACCTCTTCGGTCTCCAGATAGTGATCAGCCAAGAAAACCGCCTGCAGTTGGGATACAATTGGGCCGGTGACGCGCGCCACTAGTTCTTCGTTAGGATAGTTCTTCACAAATGTGGGATCAGCGATGTTTTGCGATCCGATGTACCCGATGCTCCCGTCGATCACCATCACCTTCCGGTGATTACGCAAGTCAAACCGGGCGGCGTTTCGACGAAACAATCCGACCGGTAACATCGATCTCACTTCGACACCCGCCGCGCGAAGCTCCGGACCAAGTCGTTCTAGAGTTATTCGGGAGCCCACCGCGTCGAGCAAGACTCGACAATCGACACCGCGCTGCGCCGCTCTCTTCAGCGCCTCGGCTACCTTTCTACCAGTTCGATCGACGAGGTAAATATAGGTTAAGAGGTGTACATGTTTCTCCGCTGAATCGATATCCGTGATCAATCGATCGATGCTTCCCTCATAGTCGCGGAGAAATTCCAGTGCGTTGCCAGCAAAAGTTTCAAAAGTGCCGAGCTTCCGTGCTTGTTGCGGGATGATCCGGAGTTGGGCGGGAAGATCCGGCTCCAAAATTATTCTCTTGCCGATCTGAGCTTGCGCCTTCTCAATTTGGAGGGCGGCCTGTGCCTGTAGTTTGCGCCGCAATTCCGGCAACCGGATTCGGCCCACCAGAGCGTACAAAACGAGCCCCGGCCACGGCAGGAGAAAGATAAACAAGAGCCAAGTCCGTGACGCCGCAGTACTTCTGCGCTGGGGGACATAGAGCAGCATTGCTAATCGGATGATCCATTCACTTGAGAGATAAAGAAAGCTCCAGTCGATCATGTTGTCCCCACAGAAGATCGCAAAGAACGTCCAACCAAAAGCAAACAAAGAGGAATTTTAAACAGAAGGAAGCAGCGCGCCGTAGCCGCAACCAAATTGGTCTTAGTTGGCGATCCGGTGATTCCCGTGGCGAGGGCGTGTCGCTCTGCGACCGCCGACCTGTCCGCCGAAGCCGTGGTGAGGTAGGGCGCGTCGCTCCGCGACCGCCGAATCATTGATTAGCCATTGCCCTGTTAGGCCTAGTCAGCTGGCCACCCAGAACTTCGGTAACGGTTTTCGGCCTAACTGGGTTGGATCACGTCGTTCCCTTCGACGGTCGCGGAGCGACGCGCCCTACCTTCTTGAGCACTGAAGTGCTGGTTTACTTTCATCTGGTCCCTTCCTACCGTCTCAATCTCCGGACCATTTCGGCGTTTGCTTTTTAATGAATGAATTAACGCCGAGCTGGAAATCGTTGCTTCCGTAGCATTGTTCAATCACATCGGAAAAATCGACCGACTGCAGCTTGGCATAGATCCGAAGCACCGCTTCCTTAGCCGCCCAGAGAGTCAACGGAGCGTGTCGAATGATCCGGAGGGCGAGTGCGCGAGCGTAAGATAGAACCTCTTCGGGTTCATCAACGATTTCGTTGATCAACCCAGCAGCATACCCCTCCTCCGCTCCCATCAACCTGGCCGTGAATAAGAGTTCTTTGAACCGGCCGGGACCGATGAGAAAAGTCAGCCGGGCAGAATTCGCCAGCGACAAACAATTGCCAAGTGTCTTCGCCATCGGATAGCCGAACTTCATGTTCTTTGCTCCCACGCGGAGATCACAGGCCGAAGCAAGGGCTGCTCCACCACCAGTGCAGGCGCCCGCGATCGCAGCAACCGTTGGCGCCCGACAACGCTCAACCGCTCCGACGACCCGTTCAATTCTTTCTTCGTAGGCAATGCCATCTTTTCCGCCGGCAAGACTTTGCAGAAGACCAATGTCAGTACCCGAGGCGAACGCGGAAGAACCCGAACCGGAAAAAATAATCACCTTGATCTCTCTGTTTGTGTTTGCCTCGGTACAGAGATCATAAACCTGCTCGTACATTTCAAACGTCAGCGCGTTGCGCACTTGAGGACGATTGAAAATGACCTGTGTTATTCCATCCAAATGGTCGATGATGATGTCAGCCATATTTTGCTAGGACAGTTTACAAAGCAACGTACTGAGAAGGTAATCAGTAATCGGTAATCGGTATTCAAGTAGTTGTCGGCCGAAGATTGGAGTCTGATTATACTGCAGGCAAGGAAGCACTGATTACCGGTTACCGATCAGTCCGCTGTCTTCACCACTCCTTCGCTTTTCAGTTGATTAATTTCCTCTGCGCTAAATCCGATGTCGGCGAGAATCTCGCGGGTGTGTTCACCCAGGATAGGAGCACCTCGCAAAACCGCACCCGGAGTATTGGAAAATTTAATCGGCGCTCCGATTGCCTTCATGTTTCCCAGAGTCTTGTGGGGTAATTCGACCAACATCTCTCGCGCGGCGGTTTGCTCGTCTTTGAGAACTTCTTCGATGTTGTAAATCGGGCCGGCCGGTAAGCCGACTTTCGCGAATCGGCTCAACCAATCACTCGAAGTTCGACGGCGGAAGTAGCTTTCCAATGCTTCCGACAATGCATCCAGGTGTGCCATGCGATCAGCGTTTTCAGTGAACCGCTTGTCTTTCAGGAGCTCCGGTGCCTCAATGACATCTACTAATCGCAACCAGTTTGCCTGATTCGCTGCACCGACCGTGATCCAGCCATCTGCAGTAGGAAACGCTTGGTAAGGTGCGCTCATGATGTGTGCGGATCCGAGCGGACCCGGCGATTCCCCGGTGGCGAGAAAAATCGCGGAATGAAAATACGTTTGGACGATGCCGGCTTCATACAATGAAGTGTCAACTAATTGTCCTTCCCCTGTCTTGAGCCGGTGCGAATAAGCAGCGAGCACGCCCATCGCTCCAAGTATACCCGCGGTAATATCGGTGACCGGAGGACCAACCTTCACCGGTGCCTGATTGTTCCGCTGGCCGGTAATACTCATCAAACCAGACATTCCTTGAGCAACCAGGTCAAAGCCACCTCGTGACGCGTATGGTCCCGTGCGGCCAAACCCCGACAAAGAGCAATAAACCAAGCTTGGATTGAGTTTTTGGATGAGTCCGTAGTCGAGCCCGAGCCGTTCCATTGTGCCGAGCCGAAAATTTTCGATCAGAATATCAACTTCCTGGATGAGCTTCTTGACGATTTCAATACCGTGAGGAGACTTCAAATCGACCGCGATTCCGCGCTTGTTTCGGTTCAAGACAAGGAACGCCGCAGACTCGTTCTTAATTTGTGGAGGAATCATTCGTCGAGAATCATCCCCTCCGGAAGTTTTCTCTAACTTAATGACGTCTGCTCCCATGTCGGCCAGCATCATTCCACACACCGGCCCGGCCATGACATGACCGAGTTCCAGGACCTTTACGCCCCGGAGCGGGCCAGAGGGGGGGTTGTCTGTCATGTCTTGATTGTTCTCCGGTTGAATCGTCGTCGTGCCCGTCCTCGTCCTCGAATGAACTAACCAGACGGCCAATAACAGTAATCACTAATCCGTAATCAGTGATCAGTAGTC
Organism: Verrucomicrobiota bacterium; assembly: GCA_041167675.1. GTDB lineage: Bacteria > Verrucomicrobiota > Verrucomicrobiia > Chthoniobacterales > JAFAMB01 > DASTDH01. The sequence goes on along the minus strand of JBEEIB010000617.1, from coordinate 4,121 downwards.
GCTTACTTCATTTCTCCATTTGCTATTCATGATTGTCCATCGCCATCCGCAATACTTCGGCGATATGAAGCGGCTCACGATTCGTGTTTTGCGCGATCTGCTCACGGCAACTGAATCCATCGGTGACTAAAATGGTGTCTGGCTCAGCAGCGCGCACCGCCGGCAACAGAACGCGCTCTCCGAGCGCTTGCGAGATGGTGATTTTTGCTTGCTCAAAACCAAACGGGCCGGCCATACCACAACAGCCACTATCGAGTGATTTCAGCTCAACTCCCATCCGTCTGAGTAGCGCTTCTTCGTCCGCAAATTTCAGCACCGCTTTGTGGTGACAGTGACCATGCAGGAGAACCTTCCGGCCAGGTAGTCTCGGAGGCTGATAACCGAGAGCCTCGGACTGCAGAAAACTACTGAGCGTAAAGGTCTGCTGCCGGAGGCGATGGGCAATGCCGTTCTGTGGGAAGAGACCTCGCAACTCGTCGCGGAAAACGCTCGCACAACTTGGTTCCAACATGATCACTGGCAAACCGGAATTAACGTATGGCTCCAGCGCAGCGAGCACCTTCTGCAGATATTTCTTGGCCGCACCGAGCAATCCAAAATCGAAGAGGGGCCGGCCGCAACAAAGATGTTCCTGCGTTTGCGGCACATGGACGGCAAAGCCGGCGCTTTGGAGGACTTCCCAAGCGGCTCGCGCAGTGTTAGGCCGAAAATAATTATTAAGTGTATCGGCAAAGAGAACGACTTCGCGGCCTAAACCGCTGCCAGCCGATCGTTTTCTGACCCAATTCGCAAAAGTTTCGTCAGGAAATTTCGGAATCTCCCGCTGCTGAGCAACCTGCAACATCGCTTTCGCGACTCGATTCGTCAGCGGCGAGCAATTGAAGGCATTTACGAACTTTGGTGCGATGGAGGCGAGCCGCGCCCAACGATCAATGAAACCAAAGGCATAATGATTGAGCGGACGGGGTCGACCCTCGTAATAGTGCGAGAGAAACTCAGATTTATAGGTCGCAATGTCGACGTTAGTTGGGCATTCGCTCTTACACCCTTTGCAAGAGAGACAAAGGTCCATCGATTCTTTGACTGCCTGATCACGCCAACCGCTCTTGAGCAATTCGCCCTGAAGCATTTCAAAAAGCAAATGCGCTCGACCTCGAGTACTATGGATCTCCTCTTTCGTCACCTGATAGCTCGGACACATCGTCCCAGCATCAGTCTTGCGGCAGGCACCTACACCGACGCACCGTTGGGTCGCCTTTTCCAATGATCCCTCGTCATCCGGGAAATGAAAGTGAGTCTTCGCCTGCATGGGATTGTAATCCGCGCCCAACTTGAGGAAAGCTTCCGGCGGATACGGATCTACCACTTTGCCGGGATTCAGCTTGTTATCCGGATCCCACAATTGCTTGAACTGGCGAAACCCTTCCACCAGTTCGACACCAAACATTTTCTCGTAAAGGAAGGCACGGGCATGTCCATCTCCGTGCTCTCCCGAAATCGAACCACCATACCGCACGACCAAATCGGCAGCTTCTTCCAAGAAACGCCGAAAGGTACGAATGCCTCGGTCAGTCTCCAGATCAAAAGTGACCCGTTGGTGGACACATCCCTCGCCAAAATGGCCGTAATACCATCCCTTGTAGCCGTACTTAGCCAGGAGGGCCTTATAATCACGCAGATAGCGGCCAAGCACTCGGGGATGCACCGCGGCATCCTCCCAACCCTCGTGCGTGATCGAGTGCTGGCCAGGAATCACAGTGGTGCCACCGTTACTCGCTTCACGAACTTTCCAGATACGCCTTACCTCGCCTGGCTCGCGTACCACTTTGATCACCGGCGGCTCAGGTTGCTCGCGAAGCCACTTCACCAGTTTGTCCACTTCAGCGTCCGCGGCGGCGGCAGTGTCACCGCCAAATTCCGCCAACAAATAACCGTTTCCCGGCGGCAACAAAGCAATGTTTTCTGGCTGAAGATTCTTCTGGCGCATGACCGCCAGGACATCGCCTTCGAACCCCTCTAGCGCGATCGGGTCAAATCGCAGGATGTCCGGAACGGAATCGGCCGCGACAAAAACGTCTTTGAAGCCAAGGCAGACGAGTGACTTGTAACGCGGGCTGTGGACAAGCCTCACCCTTGCTTCCAGGACAATCACGCAGGTCCCTTCGCTGCCAACGAGAGCGCGAGCGATATTGAACGATTTTTCCGGCAGCAGTTCATCGAAATTGTAGCCAGACACGCGGCGCGGTATCTTGGCAAAACGGCTTCGCGCTAAATCGCCATAGCGATCCCGTAACCGCAGAAGGCCCGAGTAGATTTGACCACGACGTCCCTCCTCGCGGATCGTTTGCGCTAATTCCTCAGAGGAGGTCGCGCCCACCGTAAGAATGGTCCCGTCGTAAAGCAGCACGCGCAACTCCTCTATATTTTCCTGTACTTTGCCGCCCATCAAAGAATGGGTACCCGAGGAGTTGTTGCCGATCATTCCTCCAAGGGTGCAGCGATTGTGGGTAGAAGGATCGGGTGCGAACGTTAGCCCGTGTTTCTCGGCTGCATCCCGTAATGTGTCCAACACCAGTCCGGGCTGTACTCGAGCAAAACGTTGCTCAGGATCGAGCTCCAGAATTCGATTCAAATACTTCGAAAAATCAAGCACCACCGCAACATTACATCCCTGACCAGCCAAGCTGGTTCCCCCTCCGCGAGAGAGAATCGGTGCGCCAAATTTACGGCAAACCGAAACCGCCGTGATGACATCACCTTCGTCGCGCGGAATGACTATTCCTGTGGGAATTTGCCGATAATTCGACGCATCCATTGAGTAGGCTGCTCGCGAGCCGCGGTCAAACCTTACCTCCCCTCTGATATTGCTCCGAAGTGTCTGTTCTAAGGCGTCGGCTTCAGGAAAACTGTCTATCCTTGTGGCGTGCGAGCTGGGTGGCAGATTATTTTGGGCAAGTGAGGAGAGGGAGGCGTCCATTTGGAATAGCCGATAGCCAATTCTGCGATTATCTCACCGGTTTTGGTGGCGGCGTCGCCGTTCTGGTCGTGGCTGGTGATTCAGGAACGATTTCAGGATTCGTGGTTGAGCCAGGTCCGCCGGCAAAGCTGAACGCTTCGTCCGGTTTCATCCAGAAAGCGACCACTGATCCGGCGAGGAACAGACCCATGGAACCGAGAAAGGGTAGCGACCAGTTGTGGGTATGATCAATGATTAAACCGAAGATCACTGGTGATAGAATCGCAGCCAGCGCGGATCCGCTATTCATCATACCACTCGCCGACCCGGAATAGCGGGGAGCGATGTCCATTGGTATTGCCCACATCGGGCCGATCGTCATCTCCGCGAAGAAAAATGCGCCGGCCAGGCAGACGGTGAGCGTCGTGAGGTCTTTGGTCAAAAATAGCGGCAGCATGCACAACAGCGAGCACAGAAAGAAAACGACAACCAAGTTGCGCCGGGCCTGCTTAAGATCCCGTGTTTTGCGCAAAACAAAATCCGTAACGATTCCGCCTAACGCATCTCCGATTACTCCGGTGAAGAAAACCGCGGTCGCGAACAAAGCTGAATCTTTCAAATCAAGTGAGTATTGGTTTTTGAAATACTGGGGCAACCAGCTCAAAAATAGCCACAGGGTCCAGCCATAGCAGAAATAAACAAATGTAACCGGCAGCATCCGCACAAACAGGGGGCGCCATGGTACCGGATTACGGCGGCGCGCTGCTTTGTCCGGATAGCTTGGTAGCACGGCGAGCTCTTCTGGTGTGATTCTCGGGTGCTCAGCCGGGTTGTCGCGAAACAGAAGAAACCAAACGATGACCCAGACGCAACTAGCGATGCCAAGGACGATGAAGGATCCGCGCCAGCCGGTTAAGACCATCAGGCCGACAACCAGCGGCGGAGTCAACGAATTACCGATACGCGCAAAAGCATGCGTAATCCCCTGGGCGAACCCGCGATCGACGGGCCGGGTCCAAGAGGACATTGCCGATGTGGCCGTCGGGAATGTCGCACCTTCACCAAAACCGAGTAGAACTCGCGCGACCAACATCGCCACGAATCCATTCACTAATCCGGTGAGAATTGTTGCACCTGCCCAGATCAACGAGCAAATCGTCAAAAC
>JBEEIB010000616.1:0-3828 GCA_041167675.1 Verrucomicrobiota bacterium | reverse complement strand
CAAAGTTCGCTAACTTGTCCGACTTCAACCACAATCGCATCGCGTATTCGCCCGCGCCCGAAATCTGCACGCTGGAAATGCCGCGTATCCTGGTGAGAGCATCGTTTAGATTGATATAGGCATAGTTGGATAGGAAAAGCGCATCCCGGCTGTCATCGGGCGAACGGAGGGCTATTACCATCAATGGAGCAGCAAACGACTTCTGTACGGTAACCCCAAGATCGGTAACGGAGCTCGGTAGCTGGGATGCAGACTGCGTCTGTCGCATTTGCACGAGAATCTGATCTGTATTCGGATCGGTATTTAGGTCGAAGTTAACCGTTAACACCATCTGGCCACTATTCGCGCTGACCGAATACATGTAATTCATGTTATCGACGCCGCTCATTTGCTGCTCGATGGGCGTAGCAACCGATTGTTCGATGGTTCGTGCATCGGCTCCGACGTAGGAAGCAGAAACTACTGTCTCGGGTGGAACAACCTCCGGGAACAACGAGACGGGCAGAATCAGCGCTGCTAGAGCGCCGATAATCAGCGTGACCAACGAGATGACGATTGCCAGGATCGGGCGGTTAATAAAGAAAGTGGACATGTTGGTTGGCTAGCTCTCGGTCTTTCCTTCGGCTCCGCCGGCGCTTGAGGGTTTGGCCGGCCAACGAATCTTAATGCGGCGGCGGACCAAGTTGGCCAGCCCTTCTACCAGACAGAAGCCCGCCGGAATAAAGAAGCTTGCGATCAGACAGGCGGCCAGCATTCCACCGATTACCGCCGTCCCCATTACTTGACGGGCCACCGCTCCGGATCCGGAAGCGAGAGCTAACGGTATGCAACCGGCGACGAAAGCAAGCGAAGTCATCAAGATTGGCCGGAAGCGAAGCTTCGCTCCAGCCAGAGCGGCCGCCACCAACGTGCCTCCCTTTTTTCTTTCCGTTTCGGCAAATTCTACAATCAGGATCGCATTTTTCGCGACCAAACCAATAATCATCACGAGCCCGATCTGGGCGTAAACATTATTCTCGATTTGCACCAGGATAGGAGGTAGGAAGGCCGCCGCCACCGATCTGCGCAAATAAAGGGCGCCTAGTGTTCCAAAGACGGCGATCGGTGTGCTGATTAAGACGCTGACCGGAAGGGACCAGCTCTCGTAAAGCGCAGCCAGAATCAGGAAGACAAATAACAAGGAGAGCCCAAAGATAACGATCGGAGGAGCGCCTTTTTGAGCCCTTTTCTCCTGAAAAGACATCCCGAGATAATCGTACCCAAGATCGGCAGGCATCGTCTGAGCGAAGACACTCTCTAACGCACTCATGGCCTGCGCTGAACTGAACCCAGGTGCAGGAATCGCTTGGATCTGAGCACTTCGGTACAGGTTGTAGCGCAAGGTAAACTCCGGATTAAAGCGACGCTCGACCCGAATAAGGCCCGTCAGTGGCACGGCTTGACCGTTGCTGTTCCGAACGTAGAACGACCGGACCTGATCGGTATTGGTTCGAAAATCACCGTCGGCTTGCACATAGACCTGCCATTGCCGCCCAAAACGCGTGAAATAGTTAACAAAAGTTCCTCCAAGAAAGGTCTGCAGAGTGTTGTAAACATCTTTCAGCGCGACCCCTTGCTTGAGAGCTTTGTCTCGATCTACATCGAGGTAAACTTGCGGAATACTGGGAAGTAATGTGGTAGTAACACGCGCTAACTCTGGCCTTTGGCTCGCGGAGGACAGAAAGGTGTTAACGTTTCTCGCCAGGTAGTCAGTACCCCGATCTGCGCGATCCTCCAGAACAAATGAGACTCCTCCGGCCACCCCCAGACCGGGGATAGCTGGTGGCGAAAAAGCAAAAACGGTACCTTCGGGCAGTGTGATTAGCTTGAGATTCAATCGACCTTTCAAGACCTGGTACTGCTCACTAATTTTTTTCCTCTCTTCCCATGGGTTGAGAGTAACGAAGAAGAATCCACTATAACTGCTTTGAACTCCACTGAGTAGACTGAAACCGGCGATCGCTGTGGTGAATTCTACCCCTGGAGTCTGAGCAAGAATGCTTTCTACCTTTCGACAAATTTCGTCAGTGCGTTGAATCGAGGCAGCATTGGGAAGTTGCAAATTAATGTAGAAGAACCCCTGATCTTCGTCCGGCAAAAAGCTAGTGGGCACTTTCTGTCCGAGAAGCAATGCTATACCGCCGAACAAGACCAGGAAGACAAGCGCCAAGCCAGTGCGCCGAGTGAAAATCGCGGCAGTTTGGACGTACCTTTCGGTAATCCAATCAAACAGCCGATTGAACTGGCCGAAGAATCGTGTGACCGGTCCACGGTTTGGCTTTCGCGGGCGCAGCAATAGAGCGCACAAGGCGGGGCTTAACGTGAGCGCGTTAAACGCAGAGAGCAAAACCGAGACTGCGATGGTAACAGCGAATTGCTGATAAAGGCGCCCGGTAATCCCCGGAACAAAGGCGGTCGGTACAAAAACGGCCGCTAAAACCAAGGCCACACCGATCACCGGACTGGTAATCTCCTTCATGGCCTTGAGAGTTGCTTCTCGTGGTGGCAGTCCCTCGCGAATGTAGCGCTCGACCGCTTCGACCACCACAATTGCATCATCGACCACCAATCCGATGGCCAGCACCAAACCAAACAAAGAGAGCGTATTAATCGAAAATCCGAGCAAAGGAAAGAAGACGAATGTCCCAACCAACGAAACCGGGACGGCCAACAGCGGGATCAGCGTTGCCCGCCAGCTCTGCAAGAACAGAAACACCACCAGAGCCACTAACACCAGAGCTTCCAACAGTGTCTTGATCATCTCATGAACACCCGCAATCACTGGTTGCGTTGTGTCCAGAGCAATTACGTACTCGAGCCCTTTGGGGAATCGTTGCTTGAGTTCTTTCAGAAGTTTTCTGACGCCCTCGGCTGTTGCCAGCGAGTTCGTCCCAGGTAATTGATAGAGCGCAATAATTGAACTGGGCTGTCCATTCATTCGAGCGCGGGTTGAATAGACCTGCGAACCGAGCTCTAATCTGGCTACATCTTTGACTCGAACCGCCGCGCCCGCCGAACTCTCTCGAACGACGATCTGACCAAATTGCTCAGGAGTTACCAGGGACCCACGAGCCACCGCCATGTAGGTGAATTCTTGGCCCGGTGGCGCCGGTTCACCGCCAGCCTGACCAACGGGATTTAACGTGTTCTGCTGTTGGATGGCGCTGATAACCTCCGGCACACTGATATTGAATCGAGCTAATTGATCCGGTTTTATCCAAATGCGGATCGCGTACTGGCCGGATCCAAAGACCTGTACATTCGAAATTCCTGGAACGCGTGTCAGCTGATCGTTCAGGTTGATGTAGGCATAGTTAGTCAGGACTTCGGAGGTGTAGCGACCATCCGGCGAGCGCAGCGCGATCAGCATCAGGGGAGCAGCAAACGATTTTTGCACGCTAACCCCCTGAGCAGCGACTTCAGGCGGAAGCTGCGCACTCGCTTGAGATTGTCGCATCTGCGTTAGTATTTGGTCAGTTTTCGGGTCACTCGTCTCGTCGAAGTTTACCCTGAGCTTCATCTGCCCCGTATTCGCATTGAGCGAATACATGTAGTTCATATTATCTACGCCTCTGATCTGATGTTCAATCGTTTTTGCCACTGACTGCTCGACGGTGAGCGCATCGGAGCCGGGATCGGTTGCGGACACCACGATCTCGGGCGGCGTTATATTTGGGAAGAGGGATACCGGAACAAAAGCAAGCGAGACTACGCCAACGATGATGGTGATGAGCGAGATAACGATCGCCAGAATTGGACGTCGAATAAAGAAAGCAGACATGCTAACGC
>JBEEIB010000615.1:0-2939 GCA_041167675.1 Verrucomicrobiota bacterium | reverse complement strand
CACGAGACCCGTGAGCCAGGACCGAGACTCCCTGCAATGCTGAGAGAAGATGGATAGCGAATCCTCGTGAGTCGTCTCCATGTCCATCCGCCCTAAACTGATCCTCTATCCACGCAAGCGGCTCTCCAAATAGTGCCGTAGATTTTTCCGCGAGAGACCCGCCTTCCTTGTGCAACTCGGAACAAAGCGTCCCAAAGGGGCACCCTCCGCGTGCAAGCACATCCCGGTTCTCAAGCGTATTCTCGATACACGCCTGAAGGCGTTCTTTCGGGGAACCCGCCCTGTCCCACTGTTCCCGCAGCGCCCGAAATTCCGATAAACGTTGCTCCACAATGGCCTCGCCGATCTCATCTTTAGTCTTGAAGTAGTAGTAAACGTTCCCCACCGGGACCTTGGCCGCCTCGGCGATATCGGCGAGGCTCGTCTCCCTGAACCCATGTCGGTACGCCAACTTCACAGCCGTACGAATCAGCCGCGATTGTTTGTCCAATTTCGTCTTTGGCATAGTTCAAACTCAGACAGTCAGTTGACTGACTAACATCTATACGCGCTCGTGCCGTAGTGTCAACTCTTGATCGATCATTGCGACTGAGGAAATTTCAAGGGCCCGCAGAATCCGGATCGAGGAGAGCCTATACCTGAGGAAAGTGGACGATACTCGTAGCGCTTGCTCTCCACGAATTCCTCCACTGTGCCGCTCTAAAACGATTCTCTCCGTTTGGAGCCGCGTACACCCCGGCTTCCGACTAAGTCCCATCCACTTGATCCCTCGGGACCGAAATTAGAAATCTGTTCGCGCGTGTGTGTGGTTATGTAATCGGGAAAACGGACTTTCACCGCACGCAAGTCCTCACCGTCTTCTCGCCAGACCCGAGAGCTTTCGTGACAAAAGCCGAATAGTGCAGGGAAACGAGATTCTGAGATAGTTCCATAACGCATAGCTGCTGAAAGGGGCTACGTGCAAATTGTCCCGGGCGTTGACCTCGCCGAGCGGGATTGAGACCGCCTCAGAACTCGCGCCAAGCACGACCGTCGTTCTCAATTAACTTATCGGCGCCAATCGGCCCTTGGGAACCGGCAGCGTAATTCGGAAAGCCTGTGTTTGAGTCCTTCGCCCAGGCCTCTAGCAGAGGTGTGAACAGGGCCCATGTCGCCTCCACACCATCGCGATGCGCAAACAATGTCGCGTCGCCTAGCATGGCGTCCAACAGAAGCCGCTCATAACCGTTTGTCGAAGACTCACCGAAAACATCTGCATAGCTGAAGCGCATGTCGACTTGTGAGACGTTAGTGGTAGGTCAGGGTACCTTCGTACCAAAGTGAAGAGAAATTCCTTCGTTCGGCTGGATGCGCATGGTAATGACGTTCGGTTGAATCTCCTCGTCATTTGAACCAGTCTTAAACAAGTGAGTCGGCGATTGTTTGAAGACAATCTTCACTTCCGTCACCCGCTTGCCCAGCCGCTTACCGGTGCGTAGATAGAACGGAACGCCAGCCCAGCGCCAGTTCCCGATCTCAACGCGAATCGCAGCGTAGGTCTCTGTCTGGGAATCGGGATCGACGCGATCTTCCTGCCGATAGCCGACGACATGCTTACCGTTAACACTGCCCGGACCGTACTGGCCTCGAACAGCGTCTTTGACTTCAATCTCTCGGACCGAGCGCCAGACCTTCAGCTTTTCTGCGCGGACAGCCTCTGCCTCGAACGAACCTGGTGATTCCATTGCGATGAGGGAAAGCATCTCCATAACATGATTCTGCAGTACGTCGCGAACTGCGCCCGTCTTTTCGTAGAATGGCCCCCGGCCCTCGACGCCTATACTCTCGGCGGCAGTAATTTCAATGTGATCAATGTGATTCCGGTTCCAAATGGGCTCGAAGATGCCGTTGCCGAAACGAAAGACCAGGATGTTCTGTACCGCGTCCTTACCCAAAAAGTGATCGATACGAAAGATTTGGTCCTCAGAGAGGACCGCATTAACATCGTCGTTCAGCTTGCGCGCCGATTCGAAGTCGGTGCCGAAGGGTTTCTCAACAATCACGCGAACCCAGTTCCCCGGTCCCTTCTTAGGAGTCGTCATGCCGTGCATGCCCAAGCGGGCAATGATGTCCGCGAAGAACTCTGGCGCCACTGCAAGATAAAACAGGCGATTACCCTTGGTGCCGAACTTTTCGTCCGTCGCAGCGAGGTAGGATTTCAGCCTTTCGAAGCGGGCGTCGTCATCAAAATCTGCACTGAAATAATGCACCCGGTCCATAAAGGGCGTCAGCTTCGAATCGTCTTCCTCAACGCCGCCGTCCCTGATAATGCCGTCGTGCATGTCGAGAGCGAACGTGGTTGAAAGATCGCGACGGGCTACCCCAACGACAGCGAAATCGTCTGGCAAGAGGCCGGACTGGTCCAGGTGATATAGCGCCGGCAATAGCTTGCGCTTAGTAAGATCTCCCGAGGCTCCAAAGATGACCACAATGCAGGGTTCAGGAATCCGCACATTTTTTTTGCTGATACGTGACCGGGGGTCCGAGGTGACTGCTAGCGAGTTCATACTCTTGTGTTGGTTGCGAGGTTATAGTCGTGAATGCGGCGCCTCTCTGCTGCCTACGGTTGGACAGCAGTTGCGTTTTGTCCTGGCACCCTTTGTTGGCATGGTCATTTCCGTTGTCTTTGCTCCTCTCACGACTACACGCCGAATTGGTGGATGCCTTGCCAAAAGCTGCTTACCGCTGAGCCATTGGGATTCGTCCGAGACTGCGAGAATGCTGGTTAGGTTGCTATATCTCCTAACGCTTCGGCGATGGCGCGGTTTTGTTCTCTAGTGCAGTGAGTCAGAGGCTCGTTGAGTGACTGGTTTAATGCGATGATCGGCATTCTTAAATCTCCAGCGGAAGGGTGTGGCGGTTTTGTTGTACTGCCTGATGTAACGGATCAGCTTTCTGGA
>JBEEIB010000614.1:0-19603 GCA_041167675.1 Verrucomicrobiota bacterium | reverse complement strand
CGCCTGGGCCTGGGACACAAATTTCATGCGCGGCGGGCTTTTCTGGAAAACCGAAAACCGCAGCAAAAACACCTGCGTTAATGCGCCCGCGGCCATCGCCGCTTGCCTGCTATGGAAAGCCTGCGGCGAAACCAAATACCGCGACCAGGCCGGCGCCATTATTGATTGGCTCAAATCCGTCCTCTCCGCTGGGCATGGTCGGATTTATGATAACATCAAAACGAACGGGTCCATCAGCCGGAATTCCCTCACCTACAACCAGGGAACGTTCATCGGAGCATGCAATTTTCTCGGCCGCACAAAGGACGCTTCCGAGGCGGCCGACTTTGTTATGCGGAACCAGGGCGCTTCAGTTAATGGCTTCTGCATATTGCCTCCCTATCGGATCACGGGTGACCTGGCCGGCTTTCACGGAATTTTTCTCCGCTGGATGGCCCGTTACATGAGGGACCAGCATCTGGAAAGCACCTACCTTCCCTGGCTCGGACAATACCATCGTGATCGAGTAAGGGATAGCTGTTTATGTCGTTTTATACTCCAGTTTTAGCATCGCAGGTACTCGGCCTGCGCCGGCCGGTGAAAGTCGGGATGATTAGTTTGGGCTGCGCTAAGAACCTGGTGGACGCGGAGATCATGCTCGGGGATATCCGGCGGCACGGCATGGAGGTTACCAGTTCCGCCGAAGATGCGGACGTATTGATCGTCAATACGTGCGCGTTCATCGATTCGGCCAAGGAAGAATCGATTGATGCGATCTTGGAAGCGCATCAGCAGCGCGGGCTTCGAAAACGGAAGCACCAAAAGCTGTTGGTAAGCGGATGCATGTCGCAGCGGTTCTCCGCTCAATTATCTTCGGAGCTGCCAGAGGTGGATGCCTTCCTTGGGTTAGACCAAATCGGCGAAGCCGGTTCAATCGTGGAGCGCGTTTTAAACCTGAAAAAGGAGGAAAAGCCGCTCAATTTGGTTACAACAAAGTCAAAATTTATCCCAGATTTCGACACACCCCGTTTTCGACTTACGCCCAATCATTATGCGTATGTGAAAATCGCGGAAGGTTGCAATCACCCGTGCAGTTTTTGCGTCATTCCGCAGATGCGTGGACGGCATCGCAGCCGTTCCATCGAATCGGTGGAGACGGAAATTCGCCACTTGGTTGCAGAAGGGGTGAGGGAGTTCAACCTGATTAGCCAGGATACTACCTATTTCGGCATGGACCTTTGGTCGGAGAAGGCGAGTCCGCGGCAGCCGGTTGATTCCAATCGCGGTCAAAGTCTGATTCATCTTTTGGAGCGTTTAGAGGGGATCCCTGGAGATTTTTGGATCCGCCTGCTCTACACCCACCCCGCGCATTGGAGTCCGGAATTAATCAGAACAATTGCAGCTAACCGGAAGGTGGCCAGATACATTGATATGCCGCTCCAGCATATTCATGAGGATATGCTTCGTTTGATGCGGCGAGAAACATCGCGCCGGCACATTGAGGACCTCGTTTTGGCGATCCGTGAAGGCATCCCCGGAGTGAGCTTGCGAACGACCTTTATTGTTGGTTTTCCTGGCGAGACAGATGAACATTTCCGGACTCTGCTCGATTTTATTGAGAGAATGCGCTTCGAACGATTAGGGGTTTTTATGTACTCGCAGGAGGAGGGTTCTCGTGCGGCCAAGATGCCGGATCAGGTCGCCCACGCGATCAAACAAGCGCGATATCAGGAGGCGATGGAGCTGCAACAAAAAATCGCACGGGAGCATTCGCTTACCAAGTTGGACACCGAGCTCAAGGTGCTCGTTGAGCAGCCGCTGGTCGGGCGAACCGAAGCTGACGCCCCCGAAGTGGATACCCGAGTTCTATTGGAAAGTCCTGGACCAGTAGGGGAGTTTGCAAAAGTTCGAATTACCGGGGCACAGGTATATGACCTGCGTGGAGAGATAATTCGGTAAGGCGCCTACCGAAAAGTAGGCGCCTCGAGCTCGGTCCGAATCAAAATTAGGTGCCCGGTGTCGGAATTGGGCTCGCCGGCGGCTGCGGAGTAGCAGTGGGAACAGGCGTCGCGCTCGGCGTCGGAGTTGCGGCCGGCGTAGTGCCAGGGCTCGGTGAAGCTGATGGCGAGGCCTTTGGACGACGGTGGCGCTTCTTTGTCGGTGTTGCCCCCGCTTTTTCGATCGTCTTTCCGGTATTTTCAATCCCTTTTCCGACCGTTCGCGCTGTAGCTTTTGTGCCTTTCTTGATCGTCTCGCCGGTATCGGTTGCGGTCTTTTTGACGGTTTTTTCGGTCTTCTGGACCGGGCCCTGATCTTGCGCCCAAATGAGGCCGAAAGGTAAACCTAGCACTGCTAGGATGATAAACGTGAATTTTCTCATAAGTAGAGTTCCTTGTTCGCATTAAGAGATCGATTCCTAGAGACCGCTTGGACGCAGTTTGCTGTCTGCTATTGGCAATTTGTCATACCTACCCAGTGGGGTAGCCGAAAGGTTTGGTTGCACCGATCGGTTGGCGCGCGATATTTGGATTACTTAGAAACTTCTAAAGGAGTGACCAACGTTCCATTTTTCGATTTGCGAAGACAATATCTGCCCTTGCGAGAGGATATCCTTTCTGAAATCGCTGCGTTGTGTGACCAGCAAAATTTTATTCTTGGGGCGCAAGTTGAAGAGCTCGAGCAAAAAATAGCTGCCTTGGCAGGGACGGCCTATGGGATCGGTACTTCGTCTGGAACCGATGCCCAGCTTATGACTTTGATGTCCTTGGGCATTGGACCCGGCGATGCGGTCTTGACGACCCCGTTTACGTTTTTCTCGACCGCCGGCTGCATTTCCCGAGTCGGAGCAACCCCAATCTTTATCGACATTGATCCCGATACATTCGCGCTGTCTCCAGAGCGGCTCGAGGAGTTTCTCGTGAAGCGTTGCGTATCGACGTCAACCGGCGTTAAGACGAGCGATGGCAAACGGGTTTGTGCGGTGGTTCCGGTACACCTCTTTGGCCTGTGTGGCGACATGCATTCGATTATGCAGTTGGCCGCACGATGGAATCTGCCGGTGATCGAAGACGCGGCTCAGGCAATCGGTGCTAAGTTTTCATCTCCGGATGGCGTACTGAGCGCAGGAGGAGTCGGGCTCGCCGGTTTCTTCAGTTTCTATCCGACAAAGAACCTCGGGGCTTTTGGCGATGCGGGCATGGTGGTTACCAACGATTCGCGACTAGCCGAAAACCTTCGCATCATACGAAATCACGGGATGGAACCGAAGTATTATCACCGCCAAATCGGTGGTAATTTTCGGTTAGATGCTTTGCAAGCAGCGGTTCTTTTGAAGAAATTGCCCCATCTTAGGGCCTGGTCGCACCGCCGATGGGGGATCGCCCAAAAATACCGTGAGGCGCTGGCGGATCTGAGCCCGGATCTTCTGTTGCCGGTAGAGCCTTATCGAGCGACCTGCGGACCGAGCGGACACATTTTTCATCAGTTTGTTATACGGACGAAACATCGCAATGCTCTCCGGGCAAAGCTGCAGGAAACCGGGATCGGTACTGAGATTTATTATCCGCTCGCGCTCCACCAACAGGATTGTTTCCGACATCTCGGTTATCGAAAGGGCGAATTTCCGGGAGCGGAATGCGCAGCCGAAGAATGCTTGGCGCTGCCAATTTTTCCGGAGTTGACTAAAGAGGAGATCGATCTGGTGACTGGAGCAATCCACACCTTTTTTGAGAGAAGGCATGTTTGATATCAGCGAAAAGCCAAAACTGGTCGAGAAAGCATTTTTGATCGGAGTCTTTCATACTCAGGTCGAGAAAGAACAATCAGCGAGTCTCTTAGATGAGTTAGCGGCGTTGGTGGAAACGCTGGCGATTCCGGTGGCAAAAAAGCAGCTCATTCGAGTGCCGGAGCCGAGTTCACGCTACTTCGTCGGATCAGGTAAAGCGGAGGAGATAGCAGCTGAGGCCCATGACCTGGGGGCCGATGTCATCGTGTTTGACAATGAGCTTCAGCCTGCTCAGCAACGGAATTGGGAGGCTCTGGCCAAGGTAGCGGTGATCGATCGACAGGAGGTCATTTTGGATATCTTCGCCCAGCGTGCGCACACGAAAGAGGCGCGGCTCCAAGTCGATCTCGCTCGGCTCGAGTATTCATTGCCTCGACTGACGCGGGCCTGGGGTCACCTGGGTCGACAAGCGGGTGGCCTCGGAGCTAAAGGTGAGGGCGAAACTCAGCTCGAGACCGACCGCCGGCTCGTACGCAAACAAATTGATCGGTTGAAGGCAGAGTTGGAACGCGTGCGGTCCCGGCGAGCGACCCAGAGAAAACAACGCCAGCGGTTGCCGCTCCCGCATGCGGCGATCGTGGGGTATACGAATGCTGGCAAGTCCTCTCTTTTGCGCCGTCTGACCGGAGCGAAGGTATTGGTAGAGGATAAGCTATTCTCTACTCTGGATCCGAAGACCCGCCGGATTGATTTGGAAGGTGGCCAAAAGCTCCTATTAACGGACACGGTGGGCTTCGTTCGCAATCTGCCGCATCGACTGGTGGAAGCCTTCAAAGCGACTTTGGAAGAAGCAACCCTCGCTGATTTTTTGATTCATGTGGTCGATGCCAGCCATCCGAGAGTTTACGATTTTCATGCGACCACGATGCGCGTTCTAGATGAACTAGGCGCCGATACCAGGCGGGTCGTCACCTTGCTCAATAAGGTCGACCAGGTAGAAGATCGCAGCTCACTGCACGCTCTACGGTTACACTTTCCCAATGCGGTTTTCGGCTCTGCTCACACTGGACAAGGGATGGAAGAATTGGTGCATTTATGTGGAGAAATGCTCCGGGAATGGGTTACTAAGGTAGAACTCGCACTTCCGCTTTCGCGGACAGAATTGCTTTCCCTATTGCATCGGACCAGCCGTGTCCTCAGTCTTAACTACGACGACCGGTATGCGAACGTGGTGGCGATGGTTTCGCCCAAAGTCTTCGCTCGAGTCGAACCCTTTTTGGTGCGGCGAGAGCCGGAATTCCAAATCGTTTGACAACGAACGTCAGCGAACGCCAATGGCGCACGTTGACCAACAACGCGGCAAGTCGCCTTGCTGCCGTTAGTAGTTTCCATTCGCCTGAGCGTGCCCGCCAGAGCTGAACCCCAGCCAAATCTCAGGCCGCCACAACGATGGCGCCGTCAAGACAGGCTTAGATGAACGCTTACCGCTGACGATCGCTGTCGTTCGCTGACGTTCGTTGTTAATGTGGACTGGAGCTTGGTTTCGGGAGCGGGGTTGCCGTGCTCGGAGGATTGGATGTCAATTTTGCCTTCGAAGCGTCGATTTTTGTCGTGAGCTTCTGATTGGTAGGATCGAGCTTGAGCGCTCTTTGCCAATAGACCTCAGCCTCGCCCAAATTGTTCAGTGCCTGGTAGGTGTCGCCAACATGTTCGAGAACGACCGGGTCTTCCGGTTTCAACTTTTCCAGGGCACGGAGCAGTTCGGTCAGCGCCTTAGCATACTCTCCGGTATGATAATAGTACCAACCAAGACTATCGATGTACGCGCCATTGTCGGGTTGCAACTCGAGCGCCTTCTTAATCATCAGACCTGCTTCATCGAGATTAATGCTTCGGTCGACGTACATGTACCCCAAATAATTGTAAGCTTGCGCCGCTTTGGACGGGTCAAGTTCGATACATTGCTTAAAGAGCCCGGCGGCCTTATCGATCAAGTTCGATTGCTCAGCGGCTACTGCATAATTAAAGTAGAAGGCGGCATCCAGAACCTCAGGTTGGGAGGTCTTTGCTTCCTGTAATGCCGCTTCGTAGATCGGTAGAGCGTCGGGATATCGTTTAGCAGTACTTAAGGCCACGGCCAGACTGTAGGTCATCTGTGGTACCGGAAACCGATGGCGAGCCTGTTGAAGCGTTAGAATCGCATCGTCGAATTTTTTGAGCTCCAACTGCATTTCAGCTGTGTGCAAATAGTTTTCGGGCTGATTGGGAGCCAGGAGAATTGCTTGCTCATAATTACTGAGGGCGCGCTCGAGATTCCCCCCCTCCTGATACAAACGGGCAAGAAATTCATAACTTTCAGGGCGCAAGGAATTCGTCTTGATCATTTCTTCCAAGGCGCGAATCGCTTCGTCTCGCCGGCCGGTCTTCAGAAAGCTTTGAGCAAGTTTCTAGCGGATTTCGGTGTTACCCTGGCTGAGTTCGAGGGCCTTCAAATAAGCGGTGATGGCGTTCGGGACTTCGCTAATCTCGACGTAATCGTCACCCACTTTCGAGAGAACATCGACATCCTCTTTCGCCAACGAAATCGCCTTCTTCAGGTACGGTTCGACCGCGGCAGAATGATTAGTTTGGAACGAGCCCTTTTCGTTGGAATAGAGGCGAATACTGAGATCGGCCAGAGTGAGCCAGGTCGCCGGGTCTTGACTCTCCAATTTTTGCGCCCGTTGGAGAATGGCCTCCGCATTCTTCTTGCGATTTAGAGCGAGATTAACCTCAAACAAGGCCTGATAGGGAGCCAAACGATCCGGAGCCAAACGCAGAGCCTGGTCGGCATACGGGAGCGCGAGATCCGGTTTTCCGAGTCTTTGCAGATAGATATCGGCGAGGTTGAGGAACGCCTGGACCTCATCGGGACGAGCTTTGATGAGATCTTTTAACAGATCGAGCGCGGAAGGAACTTCCTCACGCTTGACGTATTCGTTGGCTACCCGGATCGCGATCTGGGGATTACCCCCCGGATCGAGTTGCAACGACTTGGTATAAGCCTCCAGAGCCGAATCGTAATCGCCATCCTCTTCCAGGATTAGGCCTTGCATGAAGGCGGCTTCGGCATCTGCTTTCTTCTCGGAAGACTTGGAAAGCGACTGATCCGGAGTTGACGGCCGGGTATCGAAGAACAGGCTCTGATCTGGGTCGCGATTCTTCGGCGCAGGCTTGTTCGGCTGGGCAGTCGCGCCCAAAACCGCGCCGGCAGTCAGTGCAAGACTGCTACACCACAGACAGAATGAGCGCACTAAACATGGAGATCGGAGCCGATTATTCACCGGTGTACCCGCTGACTCCGATCTTGCCATGGAGTCAACCTAAAGATATTAGGACTTGTACCGCAAACGCTTCTTGTGGCGATTCTCCTTCATCCGTTTGCGTCGTTTGTGCTTAGCAATTTTGGCTTTCCTTCTTTTCTTTAGGGAACCCATAACGAGGTACGATCACGCTGGTATTTTTGGTTGCCGGACCAGCAGCCGGAGTTAAACGCTCAACTAACTTCTCTAATAAACAACTTTATTCAACGGGTACTCGATGATGCCCTCGGCGCCGAGTAGCTTAAGTTCCGGGATGATCTCGCGCACGACGGTTTCGTCGATAATGGTTTCGATTGCGACCCAACCTTTCTGAGCCAAGGGCGAAATCGTGGGATTCCTCAGCGCGGGCAGGCGCACGAGAAGATCACTTAGCTTAGATTCTTCCAAATTCATTTTCAGCCCCACCTTGTCTCGGGCGTTGAGGGCTCCTTGCAGTAGCAGAAAGATTCGTCGGAGTTTCGTCTCCTTCCAGGCGTCCTGCATCACAGCGTGGTTCGCGATCACCTGCGGGTAAGACTCCGTGAGTACTTCAAGGATCCGCAGATTATTAGCCTGCAGTGACGCGCCGGTTTCCGTGATCTCTACAATTGCGTCGACTAACTCGGGCACTTTTACTTCGGTTGCTCCCCAGCTAAATTCAACCGCGGCCTCAACTCCGTGCGCCTGCAAAAAACGCCGAGTGATGCCAACCGCCTCGGTGGCGATCCGCTTGCCTGCCAGGTCCCCAATCCGCTGAATTGGGGAATTCTCCGGTACTACGAGGACCCAACGGGTTGGACTCGAGCTTGCCTTGCTGTAGATAAGATCGCCGAGCACCGCCACGTTAGAACCATTTTCCTCGATCCAGTCTTTGCCGGTGATCCCACAATCGAGGAAGCCGCGCTCTACATACCGGCTAATTTCCTGAGCCCGCAGCAGCCGAACCTCCAATTCGCGATCGTCGATTGCCGGTTTATAGGATCGCTTATTAAGCGTGATTCGATAGCCGGCCTTCGCAAATAGTTCCAACGTAGCCTCTTGGAGGCTTCCGGAGGGCAATCCGATGCGAAGTTTGTTTTGGCTCATCAAATAAAAAGGGGCGTTTACGTACAGGCAACTTCCATCACAAGCCAGAAAATTCTTTTGGAAATCAGACGTTTTTTAGATGCGCGGTATCCGAGACCGTGGTTATCAGAGAGAACATTCGTATGGCATTGAATACTCAACTTCTTACGCGGGCCGCGACGGAAGCGCGCGGATTGGCAATGGACGCAGTCCAAGCGGCTAATTCCGGTCACCTTGGCTTACCTTTGGGCGATGCGGAGATGGGCGCGGTTCTATTTGGGCACGCGTTGCACTATTACCCGGATGATCCTCGTTGGCTTGGTCGAGACCGATTCGTTCTGTCCGCCGGGCATGGTAGCATGTTTTTGTATGCTTGGTTGCATCTTTCCGGCTTTGATGTCTCGATCGACGATATTCGGAATTTTCGGCAACTGCATAGTAAGACGCCGGGACACCCCGAATTTGGCGATACACCAGGAGTAGAATGTACCACCGGGCCGCTCGGACAAGGAGTCGGAAACGCAGTCGGCATCGCGGTTTCGGCCAAGATGGCGGCTGCCCGTTTTAACACCGCCAAGCACGCGATTTTTAATCATAAGGTGGTATGCATTGCCGGGGATGGCTGTCTTCAGGAGGGAGTATCTCATGAAGCCTCGGCATTTGCTGGGCACTACAAGCTCGACAACCTGATCCTCATCTACGACTCCAACTTAGTCACCCTTGATGCGATGGCAAAACTCTCGCAGAGCGAGGATACGGCACAGCGTTTTGCCGCCTATGGTTTTGACGTACAACAAGTCGACGGTCACAACATGGAGGAATTTCTCGCCGTGTTCGAGAAGGCAAAAGGAGCGACCAGTGGCCGGCCGCAATTCATCGTTGCGCACACCATTGTCGGGAAAGGGATCCCGGAAGTTGCCGGCACCAGCAAGGCGCATGGCGAGGCCGGCGTCAAGTTTGTGGATGCGGCTCGGAAAGCTTTGGGTCTGCCGGACGAAAAATTCTACGTCTCTCCTGAAGTCAGAAGCTATTTCGCAGAACACAAGCAGACGCTAAAGAAAGCGTACGACGCGTGGCAAAAAATGTTCCGTGATTGGCAGGAAGAGAATCCAAAATTGGCGGCTCTCCTTGAACAAGGTGTCAAGCATGAAATCCCGCATGATCTGTTGCAGCGTGTTCCGGAGTTTCCTGCCGACGCGAAGATCGCCACACGCAAAGCCGGAAGCGAGGTGTTGCAACCACTTGCCCAGGCCATGCCGTTGCTTATTGGTGGAAGCGCCGACCTATATGGTTCTACTCTTAATTACATAGAATCGGACAAAGATTTTAATCCGGAAAATTGGTCGGGAAGGAATATCAGGTTTGGAATCCGTGAGCATGGAATGTGCGCGATCCTAAACGGTATCGCCTATGACGGAATTTTCCGGCCGTCCGGAGCGACATTTCTGGTGTTCGCTGACTATTGTCGTCCATCCATCCGTTTGGCCGCGCTCGCCAAGCTCCCGGTGATTTACATTTTCACGCACGATTCGGTCGGCGTCGGTGAAGATGGTCCCACTCATCAGCCGGTAGAAACGGTCAGTGGCTTGCGGGTTATTCCGAATTTGGACGTATATCGGCCAGCCGACCCAGAGGAATGCGCGGCCGCATTTGTCGCTGCCCTCGAACGGACCAATGGACCGACATTGCTGGCTTTGACACGCCAGGTTTTGCCGAATCTGGTAGAGATATCGGCCGACCATCGGCGGCAGGGAGCGCTGCGTGGCGCGTATATTTTGCATAAGGAGACCTCTCCGCTGCAACTTATCCTCATCGCAACCGGTTCTGAGGTTCAGCACGCTTTAGCTGCTGCCAAGGAGTTGGGCGGCGGGGTCAGAGTCGTTTCTGCGCCTTGTCTGGATAAATTCGATCGCCAGGATGAGTCCTATCGAAATGAAGTTTTGCCGCCTTCTTGCCGAAAAAGAGTATCGATCGAGGCTGGCGCTACTCCACTTTGGTACAAGTACGTCGGCTTGGATGGAAAGACCGTGGGGATTGATCGCTTTGGGTTGAGCGGTCCAGGCGGAAAGGTCATGAAGGAACTTGGAATTACCGCTGAGCATCTGGTGGAGGTAGCGAAGACTCTTCTTTAGAGCCTAGAAATAGTATTTGCGTATTCTCGGTAGACAATTAGAGATTAACGCTCTGATGTCTGTCTCCGAGCTTCCATCAAGTACCGAAATTAAGGCGCTGGCGCAGAAGTTTGAGTCTGCCTCGCCCGCCGAAATTTTAGCCTGGACGGCGGATGCTTTTCCAGGGCGCGCCGCAATCGGGACGAGTTTCCAGGGGGCCGGCTTGGTGACAATTCATCAAGCCGTTACCGCTGAATTGGACCTGCCGGTATTTACCATCGATACGGGATTACTTTTCCCCGAGACGCTCGAATTAAGGAACCGTCTTGAAAGATTCTTCGGTATCGAGATTGAGACGATTGAGCCGGAACTCACTGTGAAGGGCCAAACTCGTGACCTAGGAGCAAATCTTTGGGAGCGAAATCCGGATCTCTGTTGCACCATCCGAAAAGTGATGCCATTGCAGAGAAAACTTTCGGAGCTGGATGGGTGGATTTCGGGACTGCGCCGGGACCAGTCGGATACGCGAGCGTCTACGCAAGTACTGGAGCTGTACGAGTTCGACAAGTTGCGCGGAAAACAGATCGTAAAGGTGAATCCTCTCGCCACATGGAGTTCCGCTCAGGTGTGGGACTATATCCGTGAACATCGCATACCGTACAACCCGCTCAAAGACCGCGGCTTTCGCAGCATCGGCTGCTGGCCATGCACCCGTCCCGTGGGTAGCGGCGAATCGGATCGGGCCGGCCGCTGGATCGGATTCGAAAAGAATGAATGCGGTATTCATACGTTTCTAGGCGAGAACATTTGATGGACGAGCGGTTCGCACATCTGGACGCTCTGGAGAGTCAGAGCGTATACATCCTCCGTGAGGCTTATCGAAAGTTTCGTCGCCTGGCGATGCTCTGGAGTGTTGGAAAAGACTCTTCAGTACTGCTGTGGCTAATGCGCAAGGCGTTCTTTGGTCATTTACCGGTCCCCTGTGTCCACGTCGACACGAGCTTCAAAATTCCCGAGATGATAGCGTTTCGAGACAGGTTAGTCCGGGAATGGGGAATCGATCTCGTCGTCGGCCAAAACCGGGAAGCGCTTAAGGCTGGGCGGACATTTCCCCAGGGCGCATTAACGCGCGTTGAGTGCTGCGGATTACTCAAGCGAGACGCTCTCCAGGCCGTGATTGAAGAACGTGGATATCAAGCAGTGATCGTGGGAATCCGCAGAGATGAAGAGGGAACGCGAGCAAAAGAGCGTTACTTCTCGCCTCGAGACAAAAACTTTGAATGGAATTTTAGAGATCAACCGCCTGAGCTCTGGGACCAATTCAAGACCGATTTTGATCCGGGAACACATATTCGGATTCATCCATTGTTGCATTGGACGGAAACGAACGTCTGGGAATACATAGAGCGGGAAAATATCCCGGTAGTGGACTTATATTTTGCCCGGAACGGCTTTCGCTATCGGAGTCTGGGTTGCGCGCCTTGCACGAAACCCGTGCAGTCAACCGCTAGTTCGGTTCCGGCCATTATTGCGGAATTACGCGATACAAAGCTTTCGGAGAGGAGTACGCGTGCTCAGGACCAGGAGTCAGAAGATGCTTTTGAGCGGTTGCGAGCCAGTGGATACATGTGAGGACAATTGCGATCGTCTTGTGCTCTCCAATCACTCCCTTCCCCGCGGTTGGTAACCAAAACAGATGAAGGTCAGAGAAGAAACTGCATCGGGAACAGATCTGTCCGAACAACCTTTGTCAGGGGATTCGGATCGCGAATTGGTTGAGCCTCTATTTGGAGAGAAGGCTTTTCGCGTGGTGATCGTGGGCCATGTTGATCATGGTAAATCGACGCTGGTCGGCCGTCTTCTGCATGAAACAGGATCCCTTCCCGAAGGCAAATATGAGCAGATCCAGACGATTTGTCGCCGGAGGAATATGCCTTTTGAATGGGCGTTCCTCATGGATGCGTTGCAAGCGGAGCGGGATCAGAACATCACGATTGATGTCTCGCAGATTTGGTTTCATAGCGCTCTTCGCAATTACGTGATCATTGATGCACCTGGGCATAAGGAATTCCTGAAGAACATGGTCACCGGTGCCGCGACCGCGGACGCAGCGCTCCTATTGATTGCGGCCAACGAAGGAGTTCAGGAGCAAAGCCGCCGTCACGCGTACCTGCTGAGTCTGTTGGGAGTAGGTAGAGTGCTGGTCCTGGTTAACAAGATGGATCTGGTGAACTATTCATCAGCCGTTTTCGCTCAGATCGAGGCCGAGTATCGTGCATTTTTGAAGCAATTGCGAATAGAGCCGATCCGTTTTATCCCTATCTCGGCGCGAGACGGCGTGAATCTCGTCGCGGCTCAAAGCGAGGATTTGGGCTGGTATGACGGGCCGGCACTGCTCGACGCGTTGGACCAATTGGAGGCGCCGAAGTCAGCGAGTGATGGACCACTGCGGTTTGCTGTCCAAGATATTTATCGGTTCGATGAGCGGCGAATCATTGCGGGCCGAGTCGAATCGGGCAGTCTGCGTGTCGGGGAACAAATCTTGTTCGCGCCAGCCAACAAAGAATCGACGGTTGCATCTATCGAATCGTGGCAGGCTCCTCCCAGTGCGGTTGCGCGCTCTGGCCAATCGATCGGTATTACTCTCAAAGAACAAATCTTCGTGGAACGCGGTCAAATCGCCGCTACCGCGAATGCGATGCCCATCGAAACCAATCGTTTTCGGGCTCGTCTGTTTTGGATGGGTGATCGGCCGCTCACACTTGGGCGCCGCTACAAGCTGAAGCTTCTGACTCAGGAAGTTGAATGTCAGGTGGCTTCGATCGACCGAGTGATTGACGCTTCGTCTCTGGAGACTACTTCAAGTATTCGCCGATCGGTCGGCCGAAATGAAGTTGCTGAGATTACAGTCCAGACGAGAGGCCCCATTGTCTTGGACAATTACGACCTTCTACCGGTGAGTGGGCGATTCGTTTTGGTTGACGAAAATGATGTGGCCGGCGGCGGTATCGTTTTTGGTGGACAATATCTTGATCGGGTGCCCTCCCGTAGTTCCAATATTTCCTGGGCCGAAGGGCAGGTGAGTTTGCGAGAGCGGATCGAACGCAATGGTCACCGCGGTTTGGTCGTCTGGCTTACCGGATTGTCCGGCGCCGGAAAATCGACTTTGGCATATGCGCTGGAACGAGAATTGTTCGATCGGCAAATCCACGCTTGCGTGATGGATGGAGACAATCTTCGTCACGGCCTGAACGCCAATTTATCTTTCAGTCCAGAAGACCGAGTCGAAAACATCCGGCGAGCGGCGGAGGTCGCAAAATTAATGGCAATGACCGGTCTCGTCGTGATCACCTCCTTCATTTCTCCGTACCGAGCCGATCGGCGGAAGGCGCGCCAAATTGTTTCTAGCGGTGGAGTCGAGTTTGTCGAGATACATGTTTCGGCTCCGATCGAAGTTTGCGAGAGTCGCGATCCTAAGGCGTTATACCAAAAAGCGCGCGCCGGACTTATTCAAGGTTTTACCGGTATCGATGCTCCATACGAGTCGCCTGAGGACCCGGAGTTAATCCTCAAAACCGGGCAAGAAAGCATAGAGACTTCCCTAAATCAGTTATTGGCCTTTGTAATTCCCCTGCTTCGGTTGGATGAAGCCGAATACGAAATTTGAATCGAACACAGTTTCGTGGCTAGCGTGGCCATACTGTGGGACGAATCCCGATAACTGGAATTTTTGCTGTCTTTCTTTCTGTAGCTTCTGGAGCAATACAGGCTGAAGAATCTAAACTCTTGCGCTCACGGTCGTTGAGTCTGACCCTGACTTTCACGACACAGGCGGATCAAGGTCTCTACAGTTTGGCCTGGTCGCCGGACAGCCAGACTCTCGCCTGCGGAGGGCTGAACAAGATTTGGCTGTTTTCTGCACCCGGCTTTGGGTCGCTGGGACGGTTAGCCGCCGAGCAAGGAGAAGTCTGGGGACTAGCCTGGGCGCCGACCGATAACCTCTTAATCTCTGGAGGAATTAATGGTTCCTTGATTTGGTGGGAGAACCGAACACTACAAAAAACGCGTAACGAGGGAGGTGCCATCTACGATATTGCATTCTCGCCCGACGGTCGGGAATTAGCTGTCGCTGATGATTCGGCTACCACGAAAATTTGGAAGATCGAAGGTTACCCGAGATCGACGATCCAGCTAGATGGAGCCGGTCTCGGTGTGAGCTGGTCCCCGCAGAGCCGTGATCTGGCAATCGGGACCGGTCAAGGGGGGAGCAGCCTTCTGGTGCTCGACGCCGCCACCGCGGAAGTCAAGTGGCGGAGCCAAAATGTTCCATCGAACTATCGAGCTCCCTACGGATTTGGAAAAGATGAAGTCAACGGAGTGATCTACTCTCCGGCTGGGCAATGGATAGCCGCAGCATCGCAAGATGGACGGATCGTGATATTTGCGGCGAGGACAGGTCACAGGCATCTTAGCATGCAGTTGCATCGACCGGGAAGTGGCGGCGCTCGACGAGTCAGTTGGTCGCCGGATGGGAAATGGATCGCTAGCTGTGGGGAGGATGGCCGTGTCAATCTAGTCTCGTTTTCCCATCCGAGCCAGCGCCTGGAACTACTGAGTACCTCAAAAGCGGTATGGGAGGTTGCCTTCTCGCCCGATAACAAGTGGTTGGCCGCAGTTGGAGACGAAGGAAGAGTTTGGGTCTGGGAATTACCGAAACCTGCCGCCCGGCTTAGCGCAAGCCCAAGCGGGCGCACGAACTCCCCGAAGAGAAGCTCCCACCGGCTGCATCATCGGTAGGTTTCTTTCCTGGTGGAGGAGTTAAGTCTCCAGCCACTCGCAAAATTCTTTGTATACCGCGTTGCCGATCTCGATTAACCGAAGTTGAATCGTGTCCAGGTATTCGTGTAGCCCGAGCTGGAAGATATCGGCAATGATGACGTAAGATAAGTCGGCTAGGAGCTTACCCGAAAGGCGTTCCGCCTCAACTCGATAAAGGAAGTCGCCTCGTTCCATGCCGGTAATCC
Source organism: Verrucomicrobiota bacterium (assembly GCA_041167675.1). Lineage (GTDB taxonomy): Bacteria > Verrucomicrobiota > Verrucomicrobiia > Chthoniobacterales > JAFAMB01 > DASTDH01. Next base: position 4,359 of record JBEEIB010000614.1, on the reverse strand, counting down.
GATGCAAAGAATAGTCAAAGGAATCAACACAGAACCGAATTGAGCGTGGAAAGGTCTGATGCTTGATGAGGAATTCCGCCACTTTCCATGGAGCCACCTGATCTTGGAAATGTTTGCGGTAGGGTTCGCCGGCACTGCACGAGTTCAACACTGCCAACCACTGTACCAAGTCGAGATTACCTCCGATCTGTTCTCCTTTCGGCAAAAGGATGTGGTATTTTATGTCGAGAATACGCGAGGTTCGATCTGCCCGTTCAAGGAATTTGCCCAGCTGAATAAAATCCCAGCCCTCATCGTGGGCCATGGTTGCGTCGGCGATCCCTTGAAACAGATGGCAGCCTTGCATGACCCACTGAAAAAATTGATAGCTGCTCGAACGAAAAAGCCGTTGCGCTTCACCGGAGCGAAAGTCCAGAAACATTCGATTGAGCTGCTCAAACATCTCAGAAGAGATTTGTTCCCGCACAGTTCGAGCACTTTCGCGCGCCGAACAGAGGCAAGAGTAAACCGAGTTAGGGTTCATCTTCTCAAATGAGACAAACTCTACGACGGTTTCTCCGGTTATCGCGGGATACAACTTCTCAAACAGTTTGGTATCTTCGAGAGAGTAAATGATCGATTCCCAATGCTGTTGGCTGTACCGGTTTTTCACCAGCGTCGCGTCCAACATCAGCTGCAGGTTGACATCGAGCATTCGGGCATTGTTTTCCGCGCGCTCGATATAGCGGCCCAGCCAGTAGAGCGAATCGGCAACTCGGGAAAGCATTTCTTTAGTTCGAAGGTTCGATGTTGCCGGGAATAGACTTCATTGCCAAATCATTCGTTCAAGACCCAGGTGTCCTTGCTGCCACCGCCCTGTGAAGAATTTACGACCAAAGAGTTTTTCCGGAGAGCCACCCGGGTGAGGCCTCCGGGAATGATAGTGATTTTCTCGCCGAACAGAATATATGGCCGTAAATCGATGTGCCGGCCTTCGAAATGGCCATCAGCATACGACGGACAGCGGGAAAGCGGAACCACCGGTTGCGCTATGTAATTTCGAGGATTCTCATTAATGGCTGCGCGGAATTTCTCTCTCTCTGCCGCAGTTGACGTCGGTCCCATCAACATTCCGTAACCGCCGCTTTCGTTCGCTGCCTTCACAACGAGTTCGGAAAGGTGCTCAAGGATGTAGGCCCGATCCGAATCGAAGTGGGAAAGATAGGTCGGTACGTTGGGAAGAATCGGTTCCTGGTCGAGATAGTACTTGATCATCTGCGGGACGAAATAATAGGTCGCCTTGTCATCCGCCACACCTGTCCCAATCGAATTGGCAAGGCTCACATTTCCTCTTCGATAAACATCCACGATGCCGGAAACACCAAGCAAAGAATCCTTTCGAAACACCGACGGGTCGAGAAAATCATCGTCGATCCGACGATAAACTACGTCGACTTGGCGGAGACCTTTCGTCGTCTTCATCATCAGATAACCATTTTGGACCACCAGATCCGCTCCGACGACGATCTCGATACCCATCGTCCTGGCCAGAAAGGAGTGCTCGAAATAAGCAGAGTTATAGATTCCCGGGGTTAGCAGGACGACCGTCGGCTCGGATTTGTCATCGGGCGCGATGTAGCGAAGTACATTCAGCAGCTCCTGGCAATAGGTGTCGACTGGTTGAACCGCATGCCGCGAGAATAGGTTGGGGAACACACGTTTCATCGCCTGACGATTTTCCAGGAGGTAGGATACTCCCGAAGGGCATCTTCCGTTGTCTTCCAGAACCAGGTATCTTCCATCGCTGTCCCGAATCAGGTCAGTCCCGCAAATGTGCATATAGATGCCCTTCGGCACATTCACTCCCATGAACTCCGGACGGAAGTGTACCGCACTTTCCACGATCTCACGCGGCACCACCTTGTCCTCGATAATTCGTTGCTCATGATAAACATCCTGCAAAAAAAGATTCAGCGCGGTGATTCGCTGAACCAGGCCTTGCTCGATTTGCTGCCACTCCGCAAACGGAACTATCCGCGGGAGCAAATCGAATGGGAAAATGCGCTCAGTTCCCTCGTCATTGTTATACACGGTGAAGGTGATTCCTTGATTGAGAAACGAATTGTCCGCTGCCGCGCGTTTCCGCTCGAATTCTTCCGGAGTCAACTCGCTGTACCGTTGGTAGAGTCGATCGTAGTGAGTTCTAATCTGACCTGAGGGTTCGAACATCTCGTCGAAAAACGAGCCTGGGTCATAGTTATCGAACAGCATACCCATAGTGATCGTGTGCGTAATAGTTAGACCCCTCTGCCGAGGGGGAACCAAGCTAGCATAGAGCAGGCACCATGCCCAGCCGAGCGAATTCGCTACAATTTGCTGATAGCCGGGTTCAGGCGTATGTTTGGCCAGCAACAATGACTGCCTTTAGTATCCTGTTGTTCGTTGGAACTTTCGCGCTTTCGCTCTGGGCCACCTGGAGAGTCAAAGCGGTTTACGCTAAGTATAGCCAGGTCCCTTCCTCGGTCGGCTTATCCGGAGCCGAGGTCGCCGCACACATTCTGCAAAGAGCCGGAATTGGCGACATCCAGATTGTGGAAGCAAATCAATTTCTGGGAGACCATTACGACCCGATGAATAAGCGGCTTGTGCTCTCCTCGGATAATTTTCGTGGCACGTCGACCGCCGCCATGGGCGTCGCTGCGCACGAGTGTGGTCATGCCGTACAGCATAAGCTTGCTTACGCGCCTTTGGGCTGGAGAATGGCTTCAGTTCATTTGGTCGGTTTCGCCAACATGGCGGTCGCATTTCTTCCGATCTTTGGCTTCGTTACGCATATGCTTCGGCCGATGTTGATTATCCTCTGCTTCGCCTGGGCGATCATCATGGTTTTTAATTTGGTCACCCTCCCAGTGGAGTTTGATGCCTCGGCGCGGGCAAAGCGAATTTTGGGCGAGATGGGGTTCTACCGGAGTGCGGCGGATGCGGAAGGCGTCAACAGAGTGCTAGACGCTGCGGCATGGACCTACGTGGCGGCTTTTATTACTTCTCTCGGCTACCTGCTGTACTACTTGCTACCTCTTCTCGGAGGCGGCCGGCGAAACTGGGACTAAGAAGGGAACGCCGGAAACGCGCGGGAACATACGAGAGCGACGAAAAACAGCGGGCTTCTCTGATTTGTCTTCGGTAGACTTTCTATCGGTCTTCAAGGGAAAAATAGTTGGGGTTAGGATTTTTGAAGCTGAAAGATCCAGGAGCCGTGTTGGAGTTGATTGCGGTGATGGAGCTCGGCATTGTAAGGGGTTCGATCGATCCACATTTTGTAGATGATTTTGAGCCAGCGGTGAGCGAGTCGGCGCAAGGCATTGGCGTGGCTCTGGTTCTTTTGGCGATGGTGCTGATAGTAAATCTCGGCCCAGACGCAGCGAGAGAGACTCTGCTCAGCAAAAAGGTGGATGGTGTGGCGGAGGTGTTTGTCACAGGCCCAGCGCTGATGAACGTGCCAGTATTTGCGTTGTTTTCCTGAACGCTTAGTCACCGGTGCGCTGCCGGCCAGGCATTGGAGATTTTGCGGATCGCCGCCGAATCGCTGGCGGTCGTCGCCAATCTCGGAGAGTAAGCGGGGAGCGATCTTGGGTCCGGCGCCAGGCAAGGACCCGAACAGATCATGATCGGGATGACGAGCAAAGAGCTCTTCAATTCGCTGGCGATAGAGTGCCAGTTGCTTTTCGATGGCAAAGAGCATCTGCACTAGACTCAAGGCCAAGAGACTCTTGGCTTTGACGGTCGGTGCGGTGCCAGCAAATTCGGTCGCGCGGGCAAAGATCTCCATGCGTCGGGGTCCCTGATCGCTGCCCCAGAGCCGCCGGCTGTGGAGGAACTTTTGCCATTGGCGCTTGCCGGCTTGAGCCAGTGACTCTGGGGTAGGAAAACGCTGCAAAAACATCCAGGCCGAAACGCTAGTCCAATCCTCAAATGCCTCTAAGGCGGCGGGATAATATTCTGCCAGGGCATGGCGCAGCTGGTTAACAAAGGCGGTACGTTGTTCGATCAGGGTGACTTCATCCCGACAGAGTAAACGCAGTTCTTTGATCAGCGGCTCCTCTGGCCTCAGTGCTTTCCAGTCTTGGCCATCGACCCGTAAGGCATCGGCAAAACTCCACGCATCCAGTCGATCGTCTTTGACCCCGCTGGGGGCTTTGCGTTCGCGGTAGGCTTGCGCGCTCTTAGGATTGAGCGGATAAACCAGCATGCCGGCTTCCAAGAGTTGCTCGACCGCCACTCCTTGACTGGTCTCGATGGCAAAAGGAATCGAGCCGTAAGGTTGGAGTTTTTCCCGAAACTTCTTCCAACCTAAAGCCGAGTGTTCAATTTCGAAGTCTT
>JBEEIB010000613.1:0-13889 GCA_041167675.1 Verrucomicrobiota bacterium | reverse complement strand
CGACCACGTTCTTCAATGGCACGGCACTCGGTGGCGGTGGCACCATCATCACTACCCAGCGGGACGGTGTGAATCCAGCGCTCTCGCCGCAAGCCGGTCTCTTTAGCCAAGTGGTCCTTAACCCGGACGGCTCGGTGAATCGCTTCATCAATCCGGCGCAACCTTCCACTAAGGACAAGACAGCTTGGCTGGTGGGATTAAAGATTGGCGATAACAAGAAGGCTGGAGATCTTTCGGCTTACGTCGATTATCGCCAGGTCGGTATCGCGGCAGTTGACCCAAACCTCTCATTCGATGACGCGATGAATGCGCGTTTGAATTTCCAAGGCTTCGGCATGGGAATCAGCTACAGCGTGACTGACTTCTTCATCTTGGGGGTGAGTGGGCGCATCGATTGGAATTTGACAAACCTCTACGGGGGCCAAGCCACTCGCGGCTCCGGTATTGCCGACGACAACAGCTGGCATTACATCCGCGTGGACGCATTGTTGAAGTTCTAACCGTCAGAAGTTACTTAGTCGTAAATATTTACGCGACCCGGTGGCTGAAACCACCGGGTCGGCCTTTTTGGATTTATTCGGCAGATGGACCATGAGGAATCCCCGCCCACGAATTGCGACTTGAGAATTTTCTGCGAGACTAAACCGTTTATTGCTTTGCCAACCATTGCCCCGAAACCCGTTATGGAGTCTGCCAAAACAGATGCACAACCAGGTCGAAAGACTGAAAAAGCCGTTCAGTTGACGCCGGCACCGAGCAATACTGAGCCTGATATTCCGGGCAAACCGGTGATCGAAATAGATCACGTCGATTTTCACTATGGCGCTTCGAAGGCGTTGCATGGGATTAAGTTTTCCATCCCTGAGAAAAAGGTCACGGCGTTCATTGGCCCTTCCGGCTGCGGTAAGTCGACTCTGTTGCGCTGCTTGAATCGAATGAACGACCTGATAGATCATGCCAAGGTCACTGCGGGAGAGATCCGCATCGGCGGGACGAATATCAATGCACCAGAAGTCGACGTGATCGAGTTAAGGAAAAGAGTGGGAATGGTTTTTCAGAAATCGAATCCCTTTCCCAAAACGATCTACGAAAACATCGCTTATGGTCTGCGTATTGCAGGTGTGCGAAACAAAAGAGTAATCGATCAGACAGTCGAAGAAAGTCTTCGCGGAGCTGCCCTATGGGAGGAAGTCAGGAATCGATTGCATGAGAGTGCCCTTAGTTTGTCTGGCGGTCAGCAACAAAGGCTTTGTATTGCTCGAGCTATCGCGGTGCAGCCACGGGTAATTTTAATGGATGAGCCCTGTTCCGCGCTTGATCCGATTGCGACCGCAAAGGTCGAAGAGCTGATTTTTGGTCTCAAAGACCAGTTCACAATCGTCATCGTTACCCACAACATGCAGCAAGCGACTCGCTGCTCCGATTTTACCGCCTTCTTCTATTTAGGTCGACTGATCGAATATGATACGACCGACAAGCTCTTTAGTAATCCCGCCCAAAAGCAGACGGAAGATTATATCTCAGGCCGCTTCGGTTAAAACGCGAATCCAAAACTGAGATGGAAGGCGCCGAAATCTTCATTGGCGCGAGGAGATGGATTCACCCCGTAGTCGACCCGCAGAGGGCCGACCGGCAGATTGTAACGTAAGCCCGCACCGATTCCGGTGCTAAACGACGAGAAGGGGGAAGTGCCTAGGCCACCGGCGTCAAAGAATACGGCACCGACCAGATCTCCTACAATTGGGTGATCATATTCTACGTTGAATATGGAGCGGGTCAGACCTCCGATCGGATTATTGTTATGATCTCTCTGACCGAGTTCTCGCTCGGCGAAGCTGCGCACGGTGTCGTCACCGCCGCTGAAAAAACGTTCCTGGATCGGTATCCCGAGGGTTCCTCCTGAAGAGGGTGCAATAAATCCAAAGCGGACTCCGAAAGCCAGCAGACCTTTGCCGATCGATTGATAATACGAAAACCGTTCGGTAAACTGAAGAAAGCTGTTGGCATTTTCGAACGGTTCGGAAACGGAACCGGTCAGTGCGAGGATCCAACCGTGACGGGGATTTAATGGACTATCCCGATAGTCGATTGTTTGGGTGATCCCCGCAGTCCCGATTTGGTAGGTCGTCGGACCGACCAGGGTTCTTGGGTCGATTGTTACGTTGTTCAAAGACACACTCTTGAATTCAGCGAATACCCCAGTTTCAAAATGAGTTTCGTACTTCCGGGTGAGTGAGACCTGGCCGTAGGTATTCGCGTAGGAGTATCCTTGAACTGTCTTATCCTCAATTCCCAGAACGACGCGAAAACGATTTTTCGTATTCAGGAACCAGGGGTCCTCATAAGCGATCTTACCGTCAGGGCCTCGCGCCGTGTATTCGGCTGAGACAGTAAAAATCTGGCCTTCGCCCAAAATGTTTCGGTTGGTATAGCCGGCGCCGAAAATGAGGCCATCAAAAGTGCGATAGCCTCCGAAAACACTGAATTCTTTCGCCTTTGCTTCCCAAGGAGTGATGGAGAGCGTAATGGTGTCGTCCGGTTCAGCAATTTCTTGGATTCCGAGGGTATCGAATAATCCCGTTTGGATCATCGCAGTGTTCAGGGTCTGAAGAGATTTTGGGTTATAGATCTGTCCTTGAAGCTCCGCGAAGCGGTTAGGTAAAAAATCGGGTTTTAGCCAAGCTTTGGGTCTTTGCTCCACCACAATTTTCCCGAACCGGTAGGTCGGTCCTGGGGTGGAATGAACCGAAATCGGAACCCTGCCGCCTTTTCCAACTCGAGCAAAGTCAGGCTCGACAGTTACAACGGCAGCGAAATGACCCGCAGTTTTATAGATAAACACCAGATCGCGCTGTAAATTGATCAGTTCTGCTTCCGAGTAGGGAGCCGGCCGGTCGGTGAGCGAGGAAAGCTTCGCCTGAAATTGGGCCGTTGGGATTTCGGGATCATTTTTGAAGGTGATCGGCCCAAAGAAATATCTCGGACCTTCAACGATGACGACGGTTGCGTCCACCACATGGCGAACTTCGTCCGGGTGCGTCTCCAATTTCACGATCTGGACCTTGGGGAAGCCCTCAGATATGTAGTAACCCTGGACGAGCGAAGTGCCGGTTACCAGGTCCGCTTCCACGTAAGGCAAGTTTTTTTGGAACTGCGACACCCGCGCTCTGGTAGTGCCGATCATATAGTCCTTCAGCACATCAGGAGGGAACGTGTTGTCTCCTTTGAAATAGATGTCTCCCAGGTCGTAGTACGGTCCCTCAGTGATATACAGATCCAAACTTTGGCCGTTATCCGAGATCTTGTATTTCACATCCACGACCGGATAGCCGTGTCGTCGGTAAAAGAGACCGACATAGTAGGCGGTATCGTCTGCCTGCGGCAGGCTGAGACCTTCGCTGCGAATTTGTTGCAAAGGATCGGCCACAGCGTCGCGCAGATCTTTCTCAGTGAAACGGCGATTTCCAAAAAAATGTACTCTCGAGGCAGTTTCCGGTGGAGGAGTTGCCTGCATCTGCACGGTGGTGGCGGCTTGTTCCGCCGGCTTCGGCGTCGGACCTGGCGGCAGCGCTTGTCCGCAAGCGCTCGCCGCGATCACCATCTCAACGAGCGTAGCGGCAACAAGACACTTCATCGGAACCGGATGAGATATCGCAGACGCCCGCTTACGTTACCTGCTTGGCCAAAATCTCCGATCAACTGCCAGTTGTTGGTTAAATTAAATCTTGCGCTGATATCCTGCGTACCGGGACGGTCGCCGGGAATGATATCGACCTGGAAACGTTCCAAATAGGATTGTTGTTGGGCATTGGGTCGGACTTTGAAAACCTTCGTGAGTAGTTGTTGGGCGAGAATGAAGGAGGCGCGACCAGCTAGAAGAGTTGGGTCCTGGACAAACTCCGACGTCGTCGAGCCCGTCGCGAGTAGTGTAGCGATATCCCCTTGAGCCAACGGTGGGCTGCTGTCGAACAAGATTTGAAAATTGGACACGTCGCCAAAAACTCGCATTCGGACTTCGTAATCGCGGATCAGCGAAACACCGGTAATATTGAAGGAAGGATTCAACGGATTACCGCCGGGAGAGAAATCGATATAACCGTTGGTGATATCCATGTGACTGAATGGAAGGGAGGCGGTCAACTGATCTACGCGAACGAATCCGGTAACCGTCGGCTGAAGGCCAGTGCCCCCAACTTGCAAATCGACAGTCACTTGGCCACGAGCGAGGTTACTCTGAATCAAGAATGGCTGGTCGGTTTGCACTTTTACGTTGAATTTCCAGTCCCGCACTGGGGGAGTCGATATTGAGACGCTGCTGGGCGGGGGAACTGAAGGCGGTTGAGGTGCCGGCCGGCCGGGTAGATTAAGCGGTAAGATATCGATGTCTTGGAAAAATCGGCTATCAACGAGGCCGACCTTTCCCACGATCTCCAATGTGGAAAGCGGTCCTCGAACCGTCAGATCGATGTTGGATCGAACGATGATATTATCGCTCCGGGTAAGCAGGAACTTCCGAGTGGTTAAAGCGAGATCAAATTGAGGATTTGTACCCTGGGCGAGATCGATCGAACCAGTCAGAGAGAAAGGTCCGCCGCCGGCCAATCCATTGAACCGGTCAAATGTCACCCGATGGTTATCTCGAAAATTGAGGTTTACCGCGAAATCCGAGATCGGTGGAACGACATCGGTGGCGGCGCGAAACCGATTTACGTTAGCCGATACCGCCCCGCTGATCTCAGGTTTTTCGAGGGTCCCGGCAACATTCGCGTCGATGGCGACTCGTCCTTCGAGGACCCGAATGAGGGACGTCAGCTTTCGCGCAAATTGTAGATTCGTCTCCGGCCAGTGAACGGAAAGAGCAATTGGAGTATTCAAAGGAAGTTTCCCGCTGTCTAACACCTGGGCGATATCCAACGGCAGTTTTCCTTGGACCTGCAAAGGCTGGATTTCCGGTTGTTGAAAATGGCCGTCCAGTATCAGCACCTTATTTGCTAGCACTAAGGAAAAATCGCCGTTTGCTGCTGCGATACCGGAAGCCGTCGGCGACCGGAGATCGGTGAGGCCTGTTTTGATTTGGATCGTCGGATCTTTTAACGTCCCGCTCGCCTTTACCGTCAGTCCGGCGTTGCCTGTGATCGGCGGGTTACGCGCCTGAAAACCAGCCAGAGAAATTTTGTCCGCGACGAGATCGATTGAAAGAGGTCGATCTAAAGCAATCGGGAGCTTCTTCTGGCTCAAATCAAGCGGAATACTGGCAGAACCAGTCATCAGGTTTTGGTCCTTCCGCACCTCCAGATGAGGGATCTCAAAAAGCTCGGGACTAAACCGCACAGTCGTGTCCAGGTTCGCCAGCGGCGAGAGTACCTGGAAGCGTGTCACCTCTGCCTTCATTCCATCATAAGACGCTTCGAGATCGGCTTTGATTCCTTTTGTCCCTTTCACCTCAAGGTCGGAGATGTGCAATTGTGCGCTGCCAACCGAATTCTTTAGTTGGCCTTTACCAGACCAAGTCAGGTTCAGTTTACCTCCGAGTCCGACGTCCTGGCCAAATGATTTGAGCAGCGGGTCAAGAAAATGGAGATCTTTCAAATCGACGTTTGCATCGCCTTCATATTCATACGGTTCGGCCAGCTGCCCTCGGCCGCTCAGATTAATCGAGTCGTTTCGGTCGGCGATTACTCTCATCGTTGGGAGGGTGAGTAGATTGTCCTTTACCGACCCGCTCACTTCGGTGCTTTGCAGACTCAACCCGCGATATTTGATTTGTGTGCCGATGAGGCTGAGTCGGGCCTCAGTGATACGATTGTCGTTGAGCTCTCCATTCCCGGAAAATCGAGCGCTCAGGCGGCCTGCGATGTTCGATTCTGGTCCGGTCGTTTTAAAAAAAGAATCAAATACTCGGAGATCATCCAATTGTATCTGTCCGGAAACGTTGTAGTGAAGAGGTGCATTGAGGTTCAAAATACCGTTGAGATCAAGAGAGTTGTGCGGATCGAAAGTGATCTGAGCGGATTCGATTATCGCATTCTCCTGTTCGGTTTTAGCTTTCAGATTGAGGTTCTGCACCGGTAGTCCGCGATAATTGATATCGTGACCGTTGGCCTGAATCTCGGCGTGCGGCACGCGCTGCCGGATATCACCATTCGCCTTTGCCGTCATTTCGAAGATGCCGCGCAAGCCTGCCGGTTGTCGAAGACTGGTAAGCAAGGACTCCAACTTCGACAAATCAGTCAGACGTACTACTGCCGTTCCTTCGTAGGGATAGGTGTCAGTAAGCTTTACCTCTCCGCTAGCCTCCAAGTAATTAGAATCGTCCACGGCGGCATGTAGCTGCTGAATCTTAACGCCTCCATCTGCGGCATTTGCGTTCATCGTTATTCGCTGCAGAGCGAACTCACCGTAGCGCAGGTTATCGCCGTTAAATTGGACACTGCCCACTGGCTGACCATTCCGCAGCGTAATTTCGCCATCTCCAATGAACGAGCCATTAAGCTGGGATTCCCGAACGAAATCCGCGATTGAACCGAGATGAAACTTAACTTTGGCTTCGAGTCGTTTTAGATCCGGTGTCGCGCCTGGCATCGGCAGCGGTAATTCAGCGTGGAGCTGGGCGTTGCTCTTTCCGGAACTTAACTCGACATTGGTATTCGATTTGCCGTCCTGCAGCTGGATGACCGCTCCTATTTTTTCGATGTTAGCAAGGTCGATTTTTGCGTCGCTTACTCCAACATCGACCACCGCAGCAAAACCTGACCGTAAGTCTTCCGGCAAAGGTAACCGCGCAACCGCGCAGATGGTTGCTTCGCTTCGTGGTACGGCAATACTCGCCTGCTTCAGTCCGGCGTTGAACAGATGGATTGTGGTGGAGGCGTTTCCGCCCGCAATTTGGGCATTGCCGGCGATCAAACCATTAAACTGAAGGCCGGGAAGGAATCTGGCCGGGTCCAGGAGCATGGCTGCGAAACCGACATGAGCAACAAATTCGTCGATAAAGGTGTCTGCATGCGTTGGCAGGAGAAAGTTGCCGCCAAGAGAAACCCGATTCAATCCGGCGTTGAGCAGGCATCGATCGATGGTTCCCTTTCCTTCGGCGACGCTGACTCTCAGATCGAGATCCTCAATTTGCTGTTCTTGGTATCGAATCTTGTCACCCACGAGAACAGCTCGACCATTTATTGATCTGGGATGGTCAAGGTCACCATTGATCGACAGGTCCAGGATCGGCATGGATCCGGTTATAGGCGCTTTAATGATCGATTGAAGTGGTTGTAGGTTTAGGTGAGCAATCTGGATGGTTCCGACCAAAAGATTCTGAGTCGCCTGCGAATCGAGCGAAGCATCGATTCGCAGCGGTGCATCGAACGTCTTTCCGGCGACTGATCCTACGAGTTTACCAGTGGAAAGACGGCTCGCATCGAGAGTCAGCTGGTCGATGGCAAGGAACGGGGAAAGCGACAGTCCGGTCAGGTGGAGAACGTTCTCCTGAATCTTCAGGTCGGCCTTGAGGTCTTTCCAATCGGCTACCGGTGGGAGTGCGAGTTCGCCACAAGTCAGTGATCCCGGTCGATTAGCGGTCAAATTGATGCCAAAGTTTTGTACGACCCAATCCCCCTCGGTACGTCGAATCTGGATGTTGATATTGCTGACGTCGATCCTCTGGGGGATGATCGGTAAGATTCGAAGCGGACCGCCTTTAGACGGAGACGCTTTCGGGAGAGCCGTCGTGGTTGGCGGAGTCGGCCGAATGACCAGGTTAACGTCCTTCAGTTCGATCAGATGCACCACTTCGCCGGGCTTTTGTTGCAAAAGGCTCAGCAAACTGTAACGGGCCGAAAATCGGCCGACATCCAATCTCTCTATCGGCAGCGTGTGATTCGCCGGAAGCGGCTCAAGGTGCAGATCTTGAATGAGCAGGTTGGAAAAAATGGAGCCGTGGATTTTAAACTGGATCGTAAATTTTTGCGATCTGGCTATCTGTTGAACCACGAACTCCGTGAGACCAAAGAGAATCGGTTGGTAAAAAACGATGAGCAACAAGACGGCGACCGTTAGCCCACCGAAGAGGTATCGCAGCCATCGGAGTCGTTTCCGTTTGGGGGACATCAGACTAAACAACTAATATTCTGAGGAGGCCCGCTGCCGATCCAATTCGGTACCGAGGCGCTCTACCAATGAAGCAACGAAGCTCAATCTGGTCGCAGATGCTGCGAATGTGCAAGTCGGTTTTTGGTCGAACCTGGACAAATCTAGTGCGAGCCATCAGTCGGTACGGCGAAGTGAACGGAGAACAATGCGCCGCCTCCTTCGCCTACTATGCATTTTTCTCACTGTTCCCTTTGATCCTGCTGGTTGTCGCCATTGGGACCTTGTTCGTTAGTGATCGCGAACAAGCAGCCCGTCGGTTGGTTATCCAAATCGAAGAATACACACCGCTCCAGCAGAACGATCGAGATGTCGTCATGAATACCGTCGAAGGCGTGATCCGCCATGGCTGGGGCGTCGGAATCGTTGGTTTTTTGACGTTGGTCTGGAGCTCTTTGCGGTTCTTCCAGGCGCTCGTCCTCGGGATCAATCGGGCCTGGGGCGCAAAAGATTACGATTGGTGGAGACTCCCGCTGCGTAATCTTCTGATGATTGGTATTGTCCTAAGCGCTGTTTTGCTCGGTGTACTTGCTCCGCTCGTTCTCATTAAGACCCTTGAGCTTATCCGGTGGAATCAGGATTGGTTGACCGGAATTTTTACCAGCCTACTGCCGACATTAATTCTTTTCTATTGCTTGCTCATGTTCTATCGATTCGCACCACGGGGGCGCTCGGCGACTTTTAAGCAAGTCTGGCCCGCTGCGCTTTTTGCCGCGATCGCATTAAAATTTTGCCAGCATCTGTTTGGCTTCTATTTGACGCAATTTATCACTTTCAATCCCGTATACGGAGCCTTTGGTACCATCATGGCTCTGCTATTCTGGATTTATCTTTCCGGAGTAATCGTGATATTCGGTGGCTGTATTGCCGCAACTGTTGCTCCGGGCTCCCAACCGAGGCGAGCAACACTCGATCCGTTGGCCTGACTAGTGCATCGTCTCAGATGGAGCGGCCATATGCCGGCTCCATCTGAGACGATGCACCAGGTAGCCTGTTCGCGGTGGTCAAATAAGGTTGAATGAGCGGGCGTAAATGCATCCTCAATTTAGAAGATGGTCAGTGAGAAATGGCAAAATAATTTCGTTAAACCCATGCACCTGTTCGACCATTCCGAGATGAGCGGCTCCCCTTAGAACTTCTAGCCTTGAACCGTCGATTCGCTCCCGAATAGATTCCGCAACCGAAGGCGGAAAAGCTTGATCCTTCTCTCCGGGAACTAGCAACGTTGGAGTCCTTATCTGCGCCAGCCGTTCAGTGACATTCAATTTCTGCAGCGCTCGGCAACAGCCGATAAATCCGTCAGGCGAGGTACTACGAATTAGATCCGCAATCCAGGCTGTTGTCCGGGGAGCTGACTGCAAAAACTCGCGGCTAAACCAGCGCGCAAGCGTCGGTTCCACCTGACTTTCCAGACCTTTCAGACGCACCGCTTCGATCCGCAAATCGAAATTGGTTTTCATGGCTTCGGTCGCTTCGCTTCCGGTCGAGCAAAGAACAAGAGCTGACAAGCGCTCTGGCGCCGTCAAAGCCAAGACCTGTCCGATCATTCCGCCAAGCGAAAGTCCGACCAACGCGGTCCGCCCGATCGAGAGATAATCGAGGAGTTTCAGAACGTCGTTCGCCAACTCTTCAAGTGAATAGCTGTCGCCCGAGGCTTCGCTTTGGCCATGCCCGCGCACATCGTAGAGGATTACCCGGAAACGCTGGCTCAATAGTGGGAGCTGATATCCCCAAACCTCTGCTTTGGTCGCGAGGGCATGAGAGAGCACCACCGCCGGAGCGGCTTCAGCTCCTACTGAAGCAAAGCTGAGGCGGTAACCGTTGATCTGGGCAAATTGTTTTTTCATTACGATCTTTTATTGGTAATGCCGGCCGTCATGTTCTCCGGCCAATTACCATTTGCGGGAAGTGGAACGCACTACTTTCACCTAGCCGACTAAAAGTAGAAGGGGATACCCATCTGCTGGAAAATCTTTTTGTTTTCTCCGAAATATTTATTTCCGAGATCATTAAATCCGCCGCTCTCTTTGAATTGTTTGAGGAAGGCATTTACTTGAGTGCGCAATTCGTCATTACCCTTGCGTATTCCCATGGCCCATTCTTCGGTCTGAAACGGTTGCAAAATCGCGCGGGTCGAATCCTGATATTTTCGCCAGTTCTCAAAGATTGAGATCTGATCGTAGATCATACAATCCGCTTTGCCCTGCGCGACCTCGGTTGCACAGGTCGGGCTGTCGCTAAAGATAAGGATTTTTGCGTTATGGAAGTGCTGGATCGCGTAAATGTGACCGGTCGTCGCTTTTTTCACCGCAACCGTGATATTTGGCTTATCGACGTCCGCGATCGATTGAATCGAACTGTTCTTGTTTGCCAGAATCGACAGTCCCATCTTCAGATAGGGATCGCTGAAATCGATCGACTTCGATCGCTCTTGAGTGACGGTCATCGAAGAGATCACCAGATCGACTTTTCCCGTTTTCAGCGAAGGAATCAGACCGTCGAAGGGAATATTTTCAAACCGGATTGGCCGCTGAAGGTATTTTCCCATGGCCTTAGCCATTTCGACGCTGACACCGGCAGGTTGCCCGCTAGTGTCCAGCATCTCGAACGGAGGAAAACTCATCTCCATTCCAATCACGAGCTCCTTCTGCTGGGCATTCGATATTCCAACGCCAAAGAGCGCGATCGCGAGGCCCCAAATGAATAATTTCACGTAGGCTTCTTATTACCCAGTAGCCCGAGTTTCAACCGCGGAATGGCAGGGAAAAGAAATGACAAATGACAAATGACAGATGACAAATGAACCCATGAAATGCGCCAAGCCCAATGAATCCGGCCGTGAAAGCAGATCGCTTGAGAACAACGCACCGCGAATTTTCTAACGGCGGTCTGTCATTGGTCTTTCCTTCTTAGCTATGCTCGAAGTTCGCGACCTAACAATTAATTTCCGGAATGATCACGGCGAGAGTTGTGCCGTCGATTCGGTATCATTTTCCGTAACGGACGGGGAGACTCTCGCCATGGTGGGAGAGAGCGGGAGCGGAAAAAGCGTGACCGCTCTTGCGCTTACCAGGTTGCTCCCGCAACCGCCGGCCCACATCGTGAAGGGTGAAGTCTTTCTTGATCAGCAGCCGCTGCTACGTAAATCGATCGGAGAACTCCGAAGGATTCGGGGAAAACAAATCGCTTATATCTTTCAAGAGCCGGCTACCAGCCTGAACCCGGTTTTTTCCGTTTACGAACAGGTGTCCGAGGTTATTCGTCTCCATCGTCCGGAGATCAGAAACGTCCGGCAGGAAGTTACTTTTTGGCTTGATCAGGTAGGGATCGTTGATCCGAGCAAACGACTACACGACTATCCCTATCAATTGAGCGGAGGCATGCAACAGCGCGTTATGATTGCAATGGCCCTAAGTGCTCGCCCCAAAGTTTTGGTGGCGGACGAGCCAACGACAGCGCTGGACGTGACCATCCAGCGACAGATTCTAGATCTCTTTGCGGATCTCAAGCGAAGGTTCCAGATGTCAATCATCCTTATTACTCACAACTTTGGAATCGTTCAGGGGCTGGCAGATAAGGTGGCGGTGATGTTTCGTGGCAAATTGGTGGAATTCGGAGATTCCGAGGCGGTGCTGGATACGCCCAAGCACCCCTATACGCGAGCCTTAATTGACTGTGTGCCAAGGTTGGGTGCCGATCTGCGCCGGCTGAAGACGATCGACTATTCTGCGTTTTGATCTCCGCTCGTCTGAGCTTTCTGCTGATTCAGCTGGTCGCGATGGTAGGCGGCAACGTTCACATACTTATCTGCCAGCAAGGCGATCGAAGTTATTTCCGGATTGGTCAATGGGCGATGCACTTTAGCCGGTGAACCGATCACCAGGGATCCCGGAAGTATTTTCGATCCTTTGGTAACTAGCGCCTGAGCTCCGATAATACAGTCCGGGCCAATTTCGGCGCCATCGAGAATAATTGCACCCATTCCAATTAATACTCGATCACCGATCGAACAGGCATGGAGGATTGCACGATGCCCGCAGGTCACTTCATCACCGATGAACAATGGAAACTGATCTGCCACGTGCAGGATGGACCCGTCTTGAATGTTGGTCCGGCTTCCAATTTGAATGGAATGAATATCGGCCCGGACCACCACCTGATACCAGATACTCGAGTGTTCGCCGACGGTGACTGCTCCCATCAGACTTGCGGTCGGAGCAACAAAAGCCGTTTCGGCGATGGAGGGCTGGCGCTCCAAGTATTCCGCCAGCCGGCTATGAACATCGTGCGATCCCATCATCTATATTTTTCAGCTCAATCATGTTATCGAAAAGCGAAATTGGCAGAAATCTTCGGAAAAAAAACTGCGCTTCTAGGTTGACAAACCTCGCCAGTTCCGTCGATAAGG
The DNA here is from genome assembly GCA_041167675.1 of Verrucomicrobiota bacterium. Classification (GTDB taxonomy): domain Bacteria; phylum Verrucomicrobiota; class Verrucomicrobiia; order Chthoniobacterales; family JAFAMB01; genus DASTDH01. Next base: position 1,339 of record JBEEIB010000613.1, on the reverse strand, counting down.
GACGAACGAAGGCGTCCGCTCGCGAATCGGCTCCGGTAAAGGTTTCCGAGGCCATTGCTTGCCGAGCGTCGCCATCTGCATTCCATGAACAAAGTAGAGTTAGTTGAATCCGTAAAGAAGCAGCTCGGATCCGAGATAAGTAAGGCAGAAGCCGAGAAAGCGGTAACAGCTGTGATTAACGCCATCAAGACCGGTGTCAAAAAAGATAAAATAGTTCAGCTGGTGGGATTCGGAACCTTTAAGGTGGTCGAACGGAAAGCACGGAAGGGGGTTAATCCAAAAACTCTGCAACAGATAAAGATTCCTAAGTCGAAAACTGTGAAGTTTGTTGCGGGTAAAGATTTCAAAAGCAAGGTCTAAATTAGCGAATTAAAAGAGCAGGCCATTTTCCCCCCGTAACCGAGAAAACCCGTTGGGTACCTATACCGAACGGGTTTTCTCATCTCAATCGAAATAAGCAGCGACCGACTCTGCCGGTCAGTCGAAGGAGCCAACGCCATGAAAACTGCTAGCTGCCTACTTTTTTGGTTGGCGCTCGTTCATATCGGTATTTCAGCCGACCAGTATACGCTCGATGCTGGCCATTCAGAACTCGGTTTTCAAGTTCGCCATTTTGCGTCCAGCGTGATCGGTAAGTTTACTGAGTTTTCTGGGACGGTGATTTTCAATCCTGCCCAGCCAGAGCGATCGAGTGTAGAGGCGACCATTCGAGTTCAAAGCATCGACACTGGTATTAAGGATCGCGACCATCACCTGCTCTCGGCTGAATTTTTCGATGCCCAAAAGTTCCCGACGATTACGTTTAAGAGCACCTCCATCGACCGTACTAGCGAACGCACCGCCGATGTGCATGGCAATTTGACCATGCATGGGACCACGCAGCCTGTTCTGCTCCACGTCGAGTTGCTACCGGAAAAGAACGATGCATCCGATAGCCTGCGTTGGAAGGTTACCGCCAGCCTGAAAAGGAAAAGCTTCGGCCTGGGTTGGAACGCCTTAATCGAAGCGTCCCAAGCCGTTGGTGACGACATCAGTATCCGGATGAAGATGGTTACGACGGCGCGTTAGCAGCGAACGGCAATGAACACCAACGAACGCCAATGAACACCAACGAAGGACGATCAGCGCACGCTGTCGTTCGTTGCCGTTCGCTGACGTTCGTTGACGTTCGCTGACGTTCGCTGACGTTCGCTGACGTTCGTTGACGTTCGCTGACGTTCGTTGACGTTCGCTGACGTTCGTTGGTGTTCACTGACGTTCGCTGACGTTCGCTAACGTTCACTGACGTTCGTTGACGTTCGTTGACGTTCGCTGACGTTCGTTGTCTATATACAGGAGA
>JBEEIB010000612.1:0-5498 GCA_041167675.1 Verrucomicrobiota bacterium | reverse complement strand
CCCCGGCGAGCGATTGCCATAAGCGGTCGATGCAGCGTGCAAGACTTAGCGAGAAGCCAGGAGGCAGGTTTCGATCGTCACTTCTGCAAACCTGTTGAGACGGGGGTCCTTGAAGCAATCTTGCGCGAAGCGGCAGAGAAAGCGCCGCACTAAGGTTTTTAGCTGATCGTTGAGGGGGACATTTATCAACCCCTCGACCTCAAGCGTTACGAATTTTTCTCGCTCCACGCCAGCGATTGAAGAATCACCTCGTCTTCGTCGGTTCCTGTGACATGCCCCAGGAGTCGCTCCGAGTCCTTCTCGTAGATGAACGTCACAAACATACCGCTGTCTCCGCTCCGCGATGCGTGCAACTCGATCACATGATGGCCGTGATCAACGCTGCACTGGAAGGACGGCGAGTTCCTCACGTCCTAAGAGACGCAAGCTGAGCCGTCTGGATTCGAACTTTTAATCCATCAGAGCATTCACCCTTATCAACCAAATCTGCTGTTGATTACGGCGAATGTAGAAATTGCGAAGACAGAAACCCTGGGCCTGCGGTGCTCTTCATCGTATCGGCGGTCGCTCTGGTCCTGATACTGTTGGGCCTATTTACATTTCTGACGCTTAGCGACTTCCAGAGCTTCGCCAAATGATTTGCCCAGTGGATCGCGTTCGCCGACGAACGAAGCCGAAGTGCGTCGGTTGCCTCACGCCAACGCCGGCCGCGAGCTTGTTCTGTGGTTCGTAACTTCGGGCGAAGTATTCGCGGAGTTCGCGCAAAGTAGTTTTCGGGTCCGGCTCACTCATTGGGCTCAGCAGCTCTGGTATCGTAGCCGTATGCGCATTAGCCGGTGGCGGCGTAATCGGCAGGGGTCCAAGCTTCAGAAATGGCAACCCTGTATCTCTTAGCTGACGAAACGGTTAAGAACCCTCAGGAACAAGATTGCCGTTTGGTGGTGATGATTTACGCCCCTGATGGGTCCGAAAGCGGAGCGCTTCGTAAGGAAGCGGAAAATAAAATCAAAGAAGGAGTCGACAAAAGGTTTGCGCTCGGCGAAAGGGTTGCGCTCAGATTCACCGATAAGGACACAGCCTCTGAGTATTTGCAAGCGGACCCGGGCCACGCCAAGGGCTCATTAAACTTGGCGAGTACCGTCCCAGTGATTTGGCACATAGCGCGGATAGTCTGATCTTGCGCGCCGGGCGCAGGCCGCTGAAATCTGCGGTTCAAGGGCTTCACACTCTCTTCCATTCCACGCCCTGAGCGCTTCCTGATGGCTTCCCCGCTTCGGTCCGGTAGCTCCGCCCTTCGGACAGACGCTTGGAATTGCTTCCGGCTGATTGACCAAGTTTTACCCTGGCTTTCCGGCAGAACGGACAATGCCGAGCGTACCGCAATTTTTGAACGGGTTTTTCGATTCTCAGCGGCACCGGCTCAGTCGGTTTGATTCCGTTGCCGGCACGATTCCGCTTCGCTTCTGCGTCCAGGGATACTCTGAGCCTGGGGATTGTTTCATCCATCGGTTTCACGCTGTCTGCGAGCACGTCGATCAAGGTATGGTGGCTTATGCCAATCCGAGCGTCGATCTTGCCGCGAGCCTCGTAGGCGCTGGCGAAATGCTCTCCGAACTGCGGAGTGTTTCTTTCGGATCGGTTCAGTCATGACAGCGCAACGACCGTCGGCTCACTGTTCCAAGCTTAGCGCCAAAAGAAAACGAACTCGGGAAAGCATGTTTCAGCGCGCGATGGTTAACGCTCGCGCTTAAGCCTTTTCGGATTCCTCCTCTAAAATGCGTCGCAGATTCATTTGTGCGTTCTGCACTTATAGCGAACAGTCGCCGTTATTAAGCTGGCAGCACTACAGATTTAATTAAGAAGGCAATGGCTTCGCCCTTGATATCCCTACAAGCCACCCGCAACGAGAACAAAATTCTCGTTACACTTCGCATAACGGTCTAACCTAACCTCCCCCAACCTATATTTGGCCGAAGCCGTTACTTCGGCTGTATCTGCAGGACGGTGATCGAATACGGGGCGAATCTGTAATCGAAGCTCCCGCTCAGGTCATGCACCTTAGCGCTCACCGGCACGACCCTCTTGGGTTCGCTCAAGGTGTTGGTGTCCTGCGGGCTGGCCGACGTCAGCACCACCGCTGTGCCGTTGAACTTGACGCCACCAACGCCCTTTACGGTAACGCTCACCGGCTGGACTTCGTCCGCGGCGTTGACGACCTTCAGGTAGATCGTTCCGGTCCGACTGTCGCGCGTGACGCTCGCGTAGACCTGCGAACCGCCCGTCGCCGTCAGGGTCGTCGGCAACACCACGTCGCCGTGGTACTGGCTGAACATCTGCTGCATGTAATAGGAAGGCGACCCATAGCTCCGCAGCGCGTCATAGCCGATCAGGTTCGTCGGCCACTGGAAGGCGCCCGGGTTCACGTTGGCCAGCATCGGCGCATAGGCCTCTAGCATCACAACATCGGCGTTACGCTCCAGGCCCATCAGCCAAGCCGCATCCCCAAGGGCGGCGTTCAGGTCCGGCGTCGGTCGGCCCTCTTGCGATGCCCATTCGCCGACAAGATCTGCGGGGCCGTCCGGCTGTAGGTGTCGTAGTGGTTAGAGTTCCGAGCCATCGCCCTAGGCGTGTCATAGAAGTGATCGTCAATCAAATCTGGCGTGCGGGTGGGGTTGGGGATTCGGGCTGTCGCGATCAGCTTGAGGTTCGGGTAGGCGGCATGGATGGCATCGTAGAACTGGGTGAACCGGCCGTCGTAGCTGCCGGACCCGTCGAAGAAATCTTCGTTGCCAATCTCCACATACTTGAGCGGGAACGGGGCCGGGTGTCCGTCGGCGGCGCGCTTCGCGCCCCAGGTGGTGTTGGTCCCGCCGGTGACGTATTGGATTTCGTCCAGTGCATCCTGCACGTAGGGTGCCAGGGCGGGGCCGGGATTGACGTGGGTGCCATTAAGGGCGTAGCCGGCCCAGACCGCCAGCAGCGGCTGCATGTGCAGGTCTTCGCATCACTCCAAAAACTCCAGCAGCCCCAAACCGTCGTCGGAGCGGTAACCCCAGGTACCCAGATGGCCGGGCCGCTGCTCGATCGGGCCGAGGGTCTGCTTCCACTGGAAGCGGTCTGGGATCGTGATGCCCTCCAGGTAGTTGCCGCCCGGCATGCGCAGGAAGGAGGGTTTCAGGTCCGCCATCTTGCGCATCAGGTCCATGCGGTTGCCATTGGGGCGGTCGCGGTAGGTTGGCGGAAACAGCGAGACCTGGGTGAGCCAGAACGTGCCGGGGTTGCTGGTCGAAACGACAAACCGGGTGCTCTCAATGGGCGTTACCGAGGAGGTTGTGAGGAAGACGGTGTACTTTGCCCAGTTCGTGGTGATCTGGGGCACCTGCGCTTGGGCATAGACCTTGGTCCCGTCGCTGCTCTCGATGTCGAGCATCAGCGGGCCGGTGAATCCGAGGCCGTCTGCTTTGGCCCAGAACGACGCGCTGTAGGTGGTGAACGGCTTGACGGGGATGCCCCAATAGCCGTCGTTGGCGGCGCCCACGCGCTGACCCTGGCTGACGCTGACTTTGAGGCTGGTGGTCAGGGCTGTGCCGCTGACGGGCTGCGTGGTGTCGAGGGCTATGGAGCCGATTCCGCCATTGTTCTGCACGAGCGACCAATGCAGCGGGGTGGTGGGGTCATCCTTGAAGACGCGGTTTTGGATTAGCTCGCCGTAAAGGCCGCCGTCCAAGGAGTGGTTGATTTCCTCGATCATCAGGCCGTAGAACATTGAGTTGACCTGGGGCCCTGGGTGGGTGGCGTCGATCTGAAGCGCGGCGGGCTGCACTGTCGGTGCGGTCAGGGAAGGGTTGCCGATCTGAGCGATTTGGAGGATCTGGGGGGCGCTGAGAGCGGATCCGTAGAAACGCACGTCGTCGATGGCCGCGTTGTTGAAGTCCACACGGCTGTTGTTAAACCACCCACGACCGATCCCGGTGTTGCCGCTGGCCGCCCGAGGAGCGACGTTAAAAATTCGATCCGCCAGAACACCGTTGACGTAGAGCGAGGACGATTGGGCGACGGCATCGTAAACTCCTGCCAAGTGGTACCACACGCCGACTACCGGCGTGAAGCCGGACTGGGGTAAGGTAAAAAAGTCGTACGGGGTCGTGAAGGAGAACTGGTGGCTGTCGCCGCGCAGCTGAAGGAAGAAGGCGCTTTGAAAGTCCCCGTCTTCGCTGACGAAGGTCTGGTAGCCGTTCACGTCTTTGAGCTTGACCCAGGCCGCAACGGTGTAGCTCTTGGTCGTATCGAGGACGTCGCCGGGGATCTCGGCATAACTGCCGGGCAAGCCGGGCACAGGCTGAGGGCGAACGGGCCGACGAGGCCGGTAGTCCAGCCGGCTGCGCCAAATAGGGCAGCGTTCTTGTTGTTGCCAGACGAGTCGTGAGCCACGATGCCCGTGCCCTCGTCGAAGGTCAGGTAAGCCGCCGGGTTCGGTAACTGCGCGCGCAGGACGCCAGCGGCCATCACGGGCACGAGCAGAGTGAGCGCGAGCAGCGAAAGCCGAGGCAGGTGCTTCCGTGTCGCGCCGTGAGGGGAACAACTTGTTTGCATGATTAGAATGACTCCTCAGGGTTTCCAGGGTAACGCCCGTCACGTCCGGTCGTTTCCATATTTGTCACTTATGGATGGCGTTAGTAGACGTTTTCCAGCTTTCTTGTGGGGCTTCCAAAGCCGGCAAGCGTACAAAAAGCGGTGTAGTAGACGCAAGATATTCTAGAAATTCTAGATTCTTCTTTCCAAAGGAATCGGAATTTCCTAGCTAGATCGCCATGCTAATGAGGAGGCGGCTTCTCGGGTTGGCCATCTTGAGCGGAGGCTGATCAACGAACTACTACATCTCTTCAGGGTCGGGAATTTACGAAGGCAGAGGAGGTGCCTCTAAGAATGTTAACGGGGTTGACATTTGGTTGGTCGGAACACCGCTGCGGAAAATTAGAATCATCGGATACATCATGGATAGCCAGCCGGGTGGACTTATCCCAATGGCAAGGAGGGACATCGATCTCGCTGCCGGCGGCGAAGAGAAATGGGGGCGACGGACTTTTGCCTAAGGCCGAACAAACGGATTTTCTCGGCACTTACTCAACCGGCAGTGATCGGGGTGAGACAGAAGCGGGTAGACACAACTAACCATGCCCTCGGAAAGATCATTCTACCAGCGCAGCCCAGGACGGTACGCAATCCAGAAGCAAGAGTTTCAGCGGTTAATTGCAGAACTAAAACGGCTGGCGTCGAAAAAAGGCTACACACAAGGGCAGATCGCTTCAGAGCTTGGAGTCTCGCTAATTACTATCAATCATTGGTTGAATGGGCGTTCCTCAAAGGCAAAGCGTAAGAACATCGAACGACTGAGAACGTTCTTGGCTGGTCATTAAGGTGGACTAACCACGCCGTCTCGGCGACTAAAAAGACGCCGGACAGCAATGCCTTCGCCAAGACGAGCGGCGCGACACCCT
>JBEEIB010000611.1:0-9647 GCA_041167675.1 Verrucomicrobiota bacterium | reverse complement strand
GTTACGAAGCAGTTGCCGGTAGATGATCCAAAGGTGCGTCAACCCTATATCACTCGCGAGAAAAAACTGCTCGTGTGGGAGCCAAATGTAGCCGTCGAATCAGGAATTCGAGAGACGATCGTGTATTTTAGGGATAAGTTAGGGATTTAGACTGTCCAAAGCGTTCTCTGCAGATTTTGCGGGGATTCCGCCTCTTCGGGAGCGCTGGTTAGCGCCTCTTGTTCACGCGCCGGGCTACAACAAAGTATGTCAGCAGTTGGCATTACCGGAGGGATTGCTACCGGAAAATCAACAGTCGCCGCCGCTCTCCACAAATCGCTTTTGGTCCATCTGCCGGTAGAATGGTTCAGTGCTGATTTTGAAGCCAGGAGATTGACGGATAGCGATTTGCATGTACAAGAGGAGATTGAGTTGGTCTTCGGGGCGCAGCTGTTCGACGGCAATCGGCGTTTGCGACGAGAACGGTTACGGGAGTTAGTTTTCCAGGATCCGTCGGCGCGCAAAATACTCGAGAGCATTCTGCATCCGCGTATCCGATCGGCATGGCTGGAGCGAACAAATACCGGCACCCTGCTTCTTGCCGAAATTCCACTGTTGTTTGAGACGAAAGCAGAAAAACATCTTGATTTGGTCATTGTTACCGCATGCAGCCGATCGGCACAGCTAAACAGATTAATTGAGGTCCGAAGATTGGCGCCAGACTTGGCCGAAAGCATGATCGCGGCACAAATGCCGCTCGATGAGAAAATTAAGCGCGGCGATCGCCTGATCTGGACCGACTGCCCACCCAAAATTACTACTGCCCAAATCGATCACCTAAGCACGGAATTGCTGGAACGTTATGGAGAGTCAACCCGCTGAGAGCATCCAAGTTCCCGGAGAGAGATATCTTTCTCCCGATCGCTCCTTGCTCGAAATGGACCGGCTCCATTCCCTCAACCACACGGTCCTTCTTGATTTGGCGCGCGAATTTGGACTTCGCGTTTCCCACGAGCGCACGCGGCACCAACTTGTTTTCGATATATTAAAGGCGTTTGGCGCCCGAGGGACGAAGATTTTGGCCGAGGGAATGGTCGAACTTTCTGGTGAAGCGTACGGCTTCCTGCGTTGGCCGCGGTTTAACTTCAATCCCTGCCCGGAAGACGTTTACGTGCCGGCCGCGGTACTGAAGCGATTTGGTTTGCGTCCTGGTCACAAGGTTAAGGGCTTCATTCGGCCGCCTCGGGACAAGGAAAAATTCATGGCGCTGGAGGAAGTTGTCGCAATCGAGGGAATTCCGATTGAACAATGGACTGAGCCGAAGCAGTTCGATCAGCTTACTGCGCTGTTTCCTGATAAGCGCATCCTGCTCGAGAACGACAAAACTAGAAGTGTCAGTGCCAGAGCAGTGGATTTGATCACGCCGCTGGGGCGCGGCCAGCGTGGACTTATTGTCGCGCCTCCACGAGCCGGTAAGACTATCCTCTTGAAGGAGATTGCGCTCGCCATCCGTGCGAATTCGCCGGAAATCCATTTGATTCTATTGCTGGTAGATGAGCGGCCAGAGGAAGTTACTGATCTGAGACGGTGCCTCGATTGCGAGATTTTTAGCTCAACCTTTGACGAATCACCGACCCGGCATGTCCAAGTTGCGGAATTGGTAAGCGAACGTGCTAAACGCCTGGTCGAAATCAAAAAGGACGTTGTAGTTCTTCTCGACAGCATCACTCGTCTGGCTCGCGGTTACAATGCGCTGCAGCCGGGTAAAGGCCGGATTATGTCAGGTGGCGTAGAGGCTAAAGCGTTACTGAAACCGAAAAAATTTTTTGGAGCTGCCCGGAATGTTGAAGAGGGCGGGAGCGTTACGATTTTAGCAACCGCATTGATCGAAACCGAGAGCAGGATGGACGAGGTCATTTTTGAGGAGTTCAAGGGGACCGGGAACATGGAGCTCCATTTGGATCGTACTCTATTGGAAAAACGCATTTTTCCGGCCATTCACATTCTGAAATCGGGCACCCGCCGCGATGACCTCCTCTATCACCCGGCCGAGTTTGAGAAGATTACGGCATTGAGGAAGTATCTGGCCCAGCTTCCCGCGATCGAGGCGATGGAAGTGCTTCTACAGCGCATTCAGGCGACCAAGACCAATGCGGAGCTTTTGCTTACCACCCTCCGTTAGTAGGCCACCAATGATGCATTCGGAGGAGGTTCAGACTCTCAGCAACACCGATCAGCTGCTGGGTTGGTGCGATTCAATGGCCGGTGAGCCAAAGATCGCGATAGATACGGAAGGAGATAGCCTGCACTGCTATTTTGAAAAGCTGTGCCTCATCCAGCTTTCCGCACCGGGTCAGCACGTCCTGGTCGATCCGTTTCAACCCCTCGATTTCGAGATTTTGACTCACTTCCTGCGGAGTCGAACGGTCGTTTTTCATGGTTGCGATTACGATCTCCGCATGTTGCGCCGCGGTATCCAATTTGTTCCGGGGCCGGTATTCGATACTTACATAGCGGCTCGGCTGATGGGAATGAAGGAGGTCGGTCTTGCTTCGTTGGTCAGACATTTCTTCGCGATCGAACTACCAAAATCATCCCAAAAGGCCAATTGGGCCCGGCGTCCGCTTACGGATGTAATGATTGCTTATGCGGTGAACGATACCAAATATCTGTTGCCACTCGCGGAAAGACTCGAGCAAGAATTGCGCAACTCTTCCCGGTGGCATTGGTATGAGGAATCTTGCATCCGTGCCGTTGCTGCTGCGGCGGAAGATCGCGAGAGAGATCCGGAAAAGATTTGGAAGATTCCTGGTAGCGCTGCGCTTCCGACGCGAGGCCTGGCGGTACTCCGAGCTTTGTGGCACTGGCGCGAATCAGAAGCTCAACAAGCCGATCGTCCGCCATTCCAGATTATGCGAAACGAAGAATTAATCGGGTTGGCCCAAGCCGCCCTGAGCGGTTCGCGTCTCGATGTGCCCGATTGGCTCCCCAGCTCGCGACGGCGGCGGCTTCTATCTACGATTCATCAGTCTCTGCAAATTCCGGAGGCAGAGTGGCCCCAACGAAACCGCCAAATCCGGCTACGACCAACCGGCGAACAGGAGAAACGATTTGAAGAGCTTCGCCTGAAGCGGGATCAACTGGCGGCCGACCTGGCCTTAGATGCCAGCGTATTGGCTTCCAGAAGCGCTCTGGAAAAAGTTGTGCGAGAGCCGGAGACCGTTGAAACCGTTCTCATGCGCTGGCAACGAGATCTGCTTGGGGTGTGAGGGTTAACGGTACCCGTCGAACGCGAATATTAGTCATCCTCGTGCTCGAGATTGCCCTGCCGAAAGGACGACGAGCTTGAGGACGAGAAAGGTCCCGAAACCCCGCGGTGTCCGGCAGAACCCCACGATTTTTGTTGGCAAATCGGGTACTGTGCGTTATCGGTCTAAACGTCGATCATGAAATCCAACGCCTACGGTGCCTGCTCCATCAGGCCTTCTTTTGAGTTAGTAGGCTGCTTTTTTTATTATTGGCGCTTCTTTTTCGGATTCTGACCAGCGCTCGTTTTCTCGCGCTTTTTTCGTCGGTCAGAACTGATCCTTTCTTCAACCTATGCGTACGGTTTTTCCATCTCCCGAAGTCACCCCCGGTCACAGGCCACCTTTGTCGGCCCGCCGCAAAACCAGTTGCGAACCAATCTTTTCGACCCAAACTGCCAATTCTCTAGCCATGATCATTATCACCCGTCCGGATGCGACCGAGGAGCAAATCCAGCATATTGTTTCGCGGATCGCCGATTGGGGATTGCGCGCTGAGGTAAGCCGAGGCGAGATGCGGGTCGTTATTGGCGTGATTGGAGCGGAAGACAAGATCCGACAGAAGCCGCTCGGGGCGTTTCCGGGTGTGGAATCGGTCATGCCGGTCTTGAAACCATATAAACTGGTTTCCTACGAATTTCGGGGTACGGCCTCTCGGGTCAAGGTTGGCGACGTCGTTGTCGGATCAAAGGAAGTCGTTATCATGGCTGGGCCGTGCTCGGTGGAAAGCGAGGATCAAATTCTTTCAATCGCTCAATCGATCCGAGATTCTGGTGCCAAAATTTTGCGCGGGGGCGCATTTAAGCCGCGCACCTCTCCGTATAGTTTTCAAGGCCTGGGAAAAGTCGGCCTGCAATTGCTGGCCGAGGCGCGACGAGAGTCAGGTTTACCAATCATTACTGAAGTGATGGATACAAAGGATCTGGAGTTGGTCGCGGAATACGCCGATTGCCTCCAGATCGGCGCTCGGAACATGCAGAATTTCTCACTTCTTCGGGAAGTCGGCCGGACACAACTGCCGGTGATGCTGAAGCGGGGGATGGCGGCATCGATTAAGGATCTGCTGATGAGCGCCGAGTACATCCTAAGCGAGGGAAACTTCAATGTTCTTCTTTGCGAGCGAGGAATTCGAACGTTCGAAACAATGACCCGAAACACCTTGGACTTGAATGCAGTACCGGTTCTAAAGGCAGAAACTCATTTGCCAGTGGTTGTCGATCCGACTCACGGAATCGGCATTCGTGACTTTGTTCCAGCGATGGCATTAGCGGCCGTCGCGGCCGGCGCTGACTCGATCATGATCGAAGTGCATAACGCTCCGGAATTCGCGAAAAGCGACGGCGAACAATCTCTGTTACCAAAGGACTTTGCTGACTTGGTCCGACGCGTCCGATGTGTTGCGGAAGCGGTTGGTCGCGCGGTATGATGATCAATCGCCGGTAGCCGACGGGGTAACGGTCAAGCCATGACAATGTCTGTAAGAACGTTTTGGATCCTGCTCGGCTCGGTTGTGGCGTTTTCTCCGATGTTGGCCGAAGACAAGGCTTATGACGCCGCAATCAAAAAAGCTACCCAGGCTTTGGGAGCCGGAAATCTAGCCGAAGCGGACAAGCAAGTTGATGTCGCAGCGAAGCTTGAGCCAGCCAGTGCACAAACAGCGAATCTACGCGGTGTCATCGCCGTACAGAGAAAAGAGTACGAGGACGCGGCGAGCCGGTTCACCGAAGCAATTGCTGCCGACGAGAAGTTCTATCCGGCTAAGCTCAATCTGGCCGACGTGCTTTTGCTTCAAGGCAAGTGGGCGGACGCCCGGACCCGCTACGAGGAACTACAGCGGGTTGATCCCAAGTCAGAGTTGCTCCAGTTCAAGATTGCCGTAGCCGATGTCCTCGATGATCGCCAATTTCAGGCGATTCAGCTGATCAATGATATGACCTTTCCTGGCACTACGCCCGCCTATTACTTTGCGCGCGCTGCTGTCCTCCTCAAGCAGTCGCAAGAGAAGGAGGCGCAACAATATTTTACGAATGCGCACAAATATTACGACGAGCAACAATGTGCGTACTACATGCGCTTTCTCCAGCAAAACGGATTGGCGAAACCGGGGACGAAATGATACCGGCGAAACGCGAATCCATTCATTGGGGTCGATTCGCGGGCGAATAACGGTATAAATTTCATCCGAATGAAATCTGCCCCTCCCTGTGCACCGTCCAAGGCACAAGCTATTCCTCGGACGATTCGGGTTACCCGTCTGATCGAGCGATTTCGCGAGGTCTATCCCACGGCGCACTGTGAATTGGATTTTTCAAACCCGCTTGAGCTATTGGTTGCGACGATTCTTTCGGCTCAGTGCACTGACAAACGGGTCAACATCGTAACCAAAGATTTGTTTAGACGATTTCGAACTGCGAAAGACTATGCCGATGTCCCGCAGGAAGAATTGGAGAACGCAATTCGATCAACCGGGTTTTACCGCAACAAGGCCAAGAGCATCCGCTCAATGGCAAAGGATCTCGTTGAGCGGCATCAGAGCCAGGTACCCTCAACGATGGCGGCGCTGGTTGCGCTTGCTGGCGTGGGTCGAAAAACAGCAAACGTTGTGCTTGGGAATGCTTTCCAAGTCAACGAAGGCATCGTAGTCGATACTCATGTCACTCGATTAGCTCATCGGCTTGGTCTGACCAAGCGAACTGAACCCGAAAAGATCGAGCAAGAACTCATGCGTCTCGTGCCGCGAACAGACTGGACCGATTTTAGCCATTGGCTCATCTGGCATGGCCGTCGCCGTTGCACAGCGCTCGGACCGGATTGCGAAAACTGCGAGGTAGCAAATCTTTGTCCGAGCTGCGGGCGGGCAGGTCGAAAAAAAGCCAGGAAGGGTGGAAGAGCGAGGAGTAGCAAGACCGAATCTAGAGGCTAGAATTCCGGTCATGTTTCTCGGCCAGGGTAAAGGCCGCCAAGCGAGCAATGGAGGGTTGGAGCAGTGGGTGGATCACTGAATCTTGCATTCGGTTTCCAGTTTCCAGTCCCCGGTATCCGGTTATGCTGTTAGATCGATGTTGCCGACCGCCGACAGACTGAAGGGGTTCACGGAATCGGTCATCCGAGAGATGACGCGGGTTGCCCATCAGTATGGGGCGATCAACCTCTCCCAGGGTTTTCCGGACTTCGATCCCCCGCCAGAGCTGGTCGCTGCGGCCGCGGCAGCCCTCCATGGGAACTTCCACCAGTACTCAATTACGTGGGGCTCAGCAGAGTTCCGGCGGGCTCTTGCTGAAAAACAATCGCGATTGATGGGCCTCGATATCGATCCGGATGCCCATCTGGTGGCGACCTGTGGCGGCACTGAAGCGATGCTGGTTGCACTGATGACGGTGTGTAACCCAGGCGATTCTGTGATTATCTTTTCGCCGTTCTACGAAAACTACGGCGCTGACACCATTTTGGCTGGGGCGCATCCGATTTATGTGCCATTGCGGGTGCCCCGATTTGATTTCGATCGGGACGAGTTGCGCCGAGCCTTTTCCAAAAGGCCGAAAGCGATCGTATTGTGCAACCCTTCAAACCCAACCGGGAAGGTGTTTACGCCGGAGGAGCTAACTTTCATTGGGAATTTGGCCACCGAGACAGACGCCTTTATTATTACCGACGAAGTCTACGAACATATTGTCTACGCTCCACATCGCCATACTTATGCGGCGGCCCTTCCAGGATTGTTCGAACGCACTTTGACCGTTGGCTCATTGTCGAAGACCTATGCGATAACCGGTTGGCGGCTCGGATTTGTGCTAGCCGCTCCGGAGTTGATCTCGCAGGCTCGAAAGGTGCACGACTTCTTAACGGTGGGCGCTCCCCATCCATTGCAACAGGCAGCAGTTACTGCACTGCGTTTCCCGCAGGAATATTATCAGAAGCTCACGTACGATTACACTCGCCGCCGTGAACTGTTCACCAGTTATCTTCGTAAAGCGGGCCTGCGATTTATCGAGCCGCAGGGTGCCTACTATGTTCTAGTGAATATTGAAGATTTTGGCCACGCAAATGATACGGCGTTTTGTCATTGGTTGGCGCGAGAGATTGGTGTCGCCGCCGTGCCAGGCTCCAGCTTCTTTGCCGAACCGGTGACAAATCTGATTCGGTTCCATTTTGCCAAACGCGACAAAACGTTATGCGCTGCCGGTGAACGATTGATGCGGCTGCGGAAGCGTGGCTGATCAACCTGCTACCGGTTAACGGAACAAGTTCGACAAAAGATCGCGGAGAGTTTTGAACAGGTCGTAATTATTGTGGTTTCACGCTGGCCAGAATTCCGCTGAGATCCTGCAGGTGAGCCTTACTACCCTCTGGAGTTGCATAGTAGATAAAAAGCAGCCCTTTATCCCCTTTATTCGCATCACCGCTAATCCCACTTTACAGGCACCGTGTTTATCTTTTCCGTCCCAGTCAAACGTAGCGGTTTCCTTTCCGTCAATGTCGGTCGAATCCTTTTGCAACGAAGACTCATCAACATTGACTCCTTTCGTCTGCAGATATTGCAATGCTTCAGTGATCGAATTTTCAATCCGAGAGGAGTCAGTCGCTTCAACGGCAAAATAAACCTGATTATCTCTGGAGATTGACTCGACCCCTTTATCGTAGATGCTCGATTTCCATGCGTCAGGAAACGTCACTGAAGCAACCGGATTGTCTTCCGGCAGGACATATTCATCTGCCCAGGCAGATGAATACAATAGGAGGTCGAAAAGAGTCGTGAAAAGAACTTTCCACATAACGAGTTATGCTCATATCGTTTTGCGAAGAGCAAGCCAAATAGGGCGTGCTTCGGCCCGACAGAAAGCGCCTGCCAGCTTCAAAGTTCGATGAAATGTCAGCTGATATTAAGTCTGTGGAATTGATAGGCCCTACCGATTTTACCGATTAGCTTAACTGGCTACATGATCTAGGTAGTAGCGAGTTTCGCAGCAGCGTTTGCGAATAACTCAGGTGGTTATTGAGCTAACCCTATGGTCCAACCAGAAGGTTACCAAGTTCCGAAATAGTGATAGGGTCTTTTTCATGCGCGAAACCAGTTCTCCGGAGAATGCACCGTACGGATTCGTCACGAAGGGATTTTGTGAAACGATCGGGCGAACTCCCTTGATTCGTTTGCAGGCTCTGTCGGAAGCAACCGGTTGCGAGATATGGGGTAAGGCAGAATTTCTCAATCCAGGCGGTTCGGTGAAGGACCGAGCGGCCCTGGGAATTGTGCTAGATGCCGAAGCTTCCGGCGCGCTTCAGCTGGGTGGAACGATTGTGGAAGGCACCGCCGGGAACACCGGTATAGGTTTAGCACTGGTCGGAAATGCGCGAGGATATCGCACGGTTATCATCATTCCGGAGACCCAATCCAAGGAAAAGATTGATGGCCTTAGGGCGATGGGAGCAGACGTCCGAACGGTTCCAGAAAAGCCCTACAAGGATCCCGATAACTATATCCGCATCTCTCAGCGAGTGGCCGATCAAACGCCAAATGGTTTTTGGGCCAATCAGTTCGATAATGTTGCTAATCGATTGGCCCACTACCGAACAACCGGGCCCGAGATCTGGTATCAAACTGAACAAAAAATCACTGGATTTGTTGCATCGGTCGGTACCGGCGGGACGCTGGCCGGAGTCGCGCTTTATTTGAAGGAACAGAATCCCGATATCCAGATTGTCTGTGCTGATCCTTACGGAGCTGCGATGTGGTCGTGGGTAAAGCATGGCCATACCGAGATCAATGACGGCGATTCGGTAGCGGAAGGTATCGGACAAAGTCGCGTGACGAAGAACCTGGAGGGCGTTCAGATTGATGATGCTTACCGTATTCGGGACGACGTTGCCGTAGAGATGCTTTATCACCTATTGCTGGCAGAAGGATTGTTTGTCAGTCTTTCATCTGCGATCAATGTTTGTGGCGCGGTAAAGCTGGCGCGATCCGGTGTTCGCGGCCAGGTGATCGCGACCATTCTCTGTGATTCCGGTTCACGATACGTTTCTCGACTCTATAATCCTCGGTGGTTGGAAGAGAAACGGCTAACTCCAAAATCGAAAGGGTTGGAGTTTTTGGACAGGATCTAGCTAGGCGTATTTCACGTCATTTAAATTCGAGCCAAACACGATCGCCAATGCTCAAACCGAGCCGCTCGGCCGCTGAGGAAGAGGCGAACGAGATTTCGAGAAAACCGATACTACCCCAAATCACAAAGGGTTGGTCTGGTGCCGCCTCAAGATAAAAATGCTTCAAAAGTCGGATCTGATGTCCGCTGCAATTCAGTACAAATGGACCCGGCAATTCACTATTGGGCAAAGCGGATCGGCGGATCACGGTTACACAGTTCC
>JBEEIB010000610.1:0-4628 GCA_041167675.1 Verrucomicrobiota bacterium | reverse complement strand
AGAATCTCGATCAGTTCTTTAACTCCATGGATCCGTCACCATTCCACGAAAAGGATCTGGATGACGACGCAGAAGAATTCATTGTGAGTTGGGCGGAGGAATTCCAGTTCAATGATCCCATTGTTCTGGTAATCCATCTAAGCCGCTATCCCACCAACATTGATCCGCAGCAGGTGGTTGAAAAAGCGGTACACAACCATTTCGCCTATAAGGTCAGATTAAACCGGCTGCAGTTTAAGCGACTACTTAGGGAAGGACGGATTAGTCTTTTGATCGGTTCGCTGTTTCTTGGAACGTGCCTTCTCACAAGCCACTTATTGCAGTTTGCCGAGACAAACGCGCTCGGGGAGGTGGTACGCGAGAGTTTAACGATCGGCGGCTGGGTGGCGATGTGGCGCCCGATGGAAATATTTCTATACGAATGGTGGCCGCTTCTTCGTTCGAGGAGAATGTATGAAAACCTGAGTCGCACGGGCGTGGAAATCCGGAGGCGGATTCCAGCCTAAACTGTCAGTGCTCGGTCTAGGTCAACTGGCGGTTAACTTACTAATAAATGCGCCTACCTCGACTGCTCAGTCGAATTTCAGAGCATCTGCAAATAGCACCCTCTGCCACGGCGGCTCTTTCTCGGTCAAGCGTTCGGATGGACCACCTACTTTATTCTGTTCGCGCCGATCGATGACTTCGCATTTATTTTGCGCAGTGCCCTGGCATTGCCAGTCGGCCTACCCGCCTCCGTGAGCGAGGTGCAAATTTGTGACGGCTATGACTCGTTCCGAAGCGCAAAAGAGAATCGCGTTCCTGCGCCAGCAAATTCGCCGTCACGACTACCTTTATTACGTGCTGGCTCGGCCTGAGATTTCCGACCGTGAATACGATCGGCTCTACGCAGAGCTCGAGCGGTTAGAGAAACGATTTCCGGACTTGATCACCCCCGATTCGCCGACACAGCGGGTTGGCGGTCAACCGCTCAAAGCGTTTCCGATCGTCCGTCACGACCCGCCAATCTTCTCCCTGGACAAGGTCTACAACCTAAACGACCTGCGCAAATTTGACGCCCGTGTCCACAAGCTGCTTTCTTGCGAGAGCGTAGAATATGTGTTGGAACCTAAGGTGGATGGTGTCTCCATCAGCGTGCGTTACGAAAAGGGTCGCTTCACCAGTGGGGCTACTCGGGGGGATGGGAGAACAGGGAACGACATCACTGCCAACCTCAAAACTATTCGCGCGATTCCGCTGCAACTGACCGTCAAGAATCCGCCCCAAGTGCTCGAAGTGCGGGGCGAGGCATACATGACCGTAGAGGATTTCAAAAAACTCAACGCCGATCGCGCACGGACCGGCCAAGAACAATTCGCGAATCCCCGTAACGCCGCTGCGGGTTCGCTGAATCAGCTTGACCCACGCGTTGTCGCCCAGCGTCCGCTTAGAGCTGTGTTCTATGGCATCGGTACGACGAAGGGCGTAACCTTCGAGACACAGGCGGAGGTACTGGAGAAAATCAAGGAGTTCGGTTTGCCTACGCAACGGTACTGGTGGCTATGCAAGGACATTGGAGAAGTCACCGCCAGAGCTGAGGAACTAAAGCAACTTCAGACGAGGCTGCCTTACGAAATCGATGGTGCGGTCGTCAAGGTCAACCGCCTCAAACAATGGGAACAGCTCGGCACCACCAGCAAGGCGCCCCGCTACGCGATTGCCTACAAATATGCGCATGAGCAAGCGGAAACCAAACTTAAAGGATTACAGTCCAGGTCGGCCGCACCGGCATATTGACGCCCGTCGCCGAACTCGAGCCGGTTTTCCTTGCCGGTTCCACTATCTCCCGCGCCACAGTGCACAATGAGGAGGAAATCAAGCGCAAGGACATTCGCATCGGCGATACCGTGATCGTGGAGAAAGCGGGTCGAGTTATCCCTGTCGTCGTCGGCGTTGTAAAAGAGAAGCGACCGCACACTGCCAAGCCATTCGACTTCTACCAGCACATCAAGGGCAAGTGTCCGGCCTGTGGCGGTCCGGTACGGCGTGATTCGGAGGCAGGTGCGTGGCGTTGCGACAACATCGCCTGCCCCGGTCGACTGAAGCACACCTTGCTGCATTTTGCTGCGCGCGACGCGATGGACATCGAAGGTTTTGGTGAAGCGTTGGCCGGTCAATTGGTCGACGCCGGACTGGTGCATGATGTAGCGGACCTCTACTCGTTGACCGTCGAGCAGCTTGTGCATCTCGAGCGCATGGGCGCGAGATCAGCGGAGAAGCTCGTTAGGGGCATCGCAGCGAGCAAAGACCGCGATCTTTGGCGCTTGATCTATGGGCTAAGCATCCCGCACGTCGGCGAACGCGCTGCACAGAATCTCGCCAAACATTTCCGCAATCTTGACGCCCTCGCCGACGCCGGCATCGAAGAACCGCAACGAGTACCAGAGGTCGGTCCGGTAATGGCTCAGAGTATCTACGACTTCTTCCGTAACCCGCGCAATCAGGCAGTGATCGATAAGCTGCGCAAGGCCGGTGTGAAAATGAAAGCCTGAAAACTCTCAGAGAAGCGAAGTTCCTGACGATGCTTGGTGCCTTCGGATAGGACCTTCTCCATCGATGGTTTAACTTTGCCGTCGACTTTATTCTGTTGGCGTCGATTCGGCTCTTAATCGGGTGTTAACGTGTGAAGTTTCGGAAAGGAAAAAACGGCGTGCGCGTGATTTTTGATCGCGATTCAAGCGCTATGGACCTCCCTGTGATTTTGTTCAATCGGCCGACCAAAACGTGAAGGCAACAGAGTGTCATCTTGTCAAGGCTACGAGTCATCCGGGCTCATGACCATGGCAAAATTAAATTCGTAGATTCCGCAAGTTCCTGGAAGCTCGAGGGCTAGGTCGAAAAACGATTGGGGCGCAAAATAAGCTAGGCCGCGAAAGAGTGAATCGAGGTTTAGCTACTTAAATCTCAGCTCCAGTCAGCACCAAAAAAGGAGGATTGGTATGTACGATCTCTTCCGAGTCGAACTAATACTTGGCGTCCCCGGACTTATCGTCTGGCAACTCGTCGAAGGACACCGCGCCTGGCGAAAAAGTTCGGTCCGGTCAGCGCAAGAGTTCGGTGAAAGGTCTCCGGTAAAACTAGGGACAAAATTGCGGTGAATGACGAATGCCTTAACAACGCTAAAACGTTCAGCGCTCCCCGATAGTGATTTGCCAGTTCCTGCCTTCCCAGCGCTGAGCATCAATCCAGAAAAATGTAAATTCGACAGCGGAATCGCTTGGAAGCTCCGCGGTTTGCAAATCAGCAAACCACAAATTCAATCCGTTGCAGCTTATTGTGTCAGACTTTTTGGTGCTCGCCCAGTGATCTCCGGACCAAACAATCGTCGCGTTTGCCGCAACGATGACGCGCAGTGTTTTTCGACTACGCATCTGGCGGCGCTGATGACGGAAGCTCCAAATCTCGTGGCGATTTTGCACCGGGTTAAGTACATAGCGCTGGAACGCCGACTCGACTCGATCGAAGCAGACGCCGTCGTGACGACTGCGTACGAGACTGATATATTCGGCATGCGACCAGCAGAGCGGCATCGCTGCCCCGGTCGGTCCTCCGCGTTTCATTCGGCCGTCCGACAGATCCGGGGCGTCCCAAAGTTGTTCCGTAATCATGCCGCCAGCCTTAGCGAACCCTTCAATCGCTTTGATAAACAGCATAGGATCTCGTTGAGCAGCGAGTTCATAATGGCCGCGCTCGCCCGTCAGTATGGGCCACGAACGTCCGACCCCCGGTCCCATCAAAAGGGCTGCCATCGTCTTTTTGTCCATAGCGATCGTGATTATAGCGGCGCCAGCACGGACCTTGGGGAAGATCGTGCTTAATCACACGATCAATGACTTCGATCGAATCACGCACGATCGGATCGTTGGGATCGCGAATGCCTAACCTCACCAGTTGAATAAAGTCTCCGCCGACCACATTCCGAGCCGGATAAATGCCACCGCCATTTGCAATCGAGATCATCGCAGAATTCGCTTCCGGATGCGGGTCGGGCGACGGCCAGCCAAACTAAGGCTCGTGCAGCTGTATCAGTCTCACCGCTCGCGAGCAGTGCGGTTGCGCTCTGGAACAAGTCGCGCGTCCAGATCAGATGATAACCGCCGATTCATCGTCTCCCTTGATTTCACCCCAAGGAATGCTCATCGATGCGACCAGCGCTCCTTGAAAAATCTTGTCCTCATGGGCTAATAACACGCAGCGACTCAATCGATAGGTCCTGCCCTCATCGGACGTGTCGGCGCTGAAGTCGTACTTCGGGTTTACCTCTATCCCCCGCCATTGGCGGACGTAAGATTCCCGATGGCGATCAAACGGTGTTGTCAAAGATTGCAGCAAATTGGCCGCGGCGCTCTGGTAGCTGTGTCCCAGAACAATTGCGATTGTAAATTCATCTCCGCGCTGAAGATCAATTTCACCGGTAAGCGCAATGTTTCCCTCCTCAGCGGCGCAGAATTCCCAGTCCATTTTGAAATTACTCATCAGGTCTTGCCAACCGTCGCTAGCGCCGACGTAGCCGACAGAACGGCGAGAAAAACCGGTATTGCAGCCGATTACGAGGTGAAAGCCTCCGCGCTCCGCGCGGAGCAGTTTGT
>JBEEIB010000609.1:0-4524 GCA_041167675.1 Verrucomicrobiota bacterium | reverse complement strand
TTTTACTCAACCGCATGAACCACGGAGCACGACAGGGTTTTGACCTTTCTGACGGCATAGGACATTAGTGCGAGTTAGTATGACGAAGGCGTACAAACGCGTTAAAATGAATTATCGTTTCCGCTGTGGGCGTGTAGCTCAGCTGGGAGAGCACTTGCTTTGCAAGCAAGGGGTCACCGGTTCGATCCCGGTCACGTCCACCAATTTTTTTCATTGCACCAAGGTTGAATTCATTCCTTGCTGCAATCAAATGCCTCCCAATTCCATTCCTGTAATTCTTCCTCTGACAATTGAGCAACCTCGGAGATGGTTTTTGAGTTGTGGCTGATCAAAAAATGTCGATATCCTCAAGGCATTGCTGGCCGCCTTTTTTCGACGTCGGAATGGGTATGAAGCGGTGTCAGGATGGGTTTCCCAACGATGTTCGCATCATTATTTGAAGAGGTTAAAGTGGAGCAACCGCTCACAATCGCGCTCACCCAAAAGGAAGGTGTATATCGGCCGGAGAGCCCGAAGTCGGTTACTTGCATTACGCCGGGGTTTTTAGGCGGTTGTAATTCTGATAAAGATATAACCTCGCTTTGGAGGAATTTGGCCGAGCAACGTAAAACATGTGTCAGTCCAGAGCGGGCCACTCAAAGCACGATCTTCTTTAGCCTGTAGGAAGTGCTTCTTCCTCCGGCCTCTTCTCGTTCGATGACCCCTACAGCTATCAGCGCTTCGATATCTCGAAGCGCAGTTCGCGAAGAAGCCTTGGTAATTCTCATCCACTTATCTCTGGTCAGTTTCCCTTCGAATCCGCCGAATAGTTTGTTTAGGACTTTTGTCTGCCGACTATTGAGAAAGACTCTCTTTTGCTTTAATGTCTTCCAGAACAATTCCTTTTCAAGAGCGCTGCTAGTGATTTGATTTGATTGTTCAATAGCCCTATCCAGGCAACCGAGAAACCACATTAGCCATTTTGTGATGTCCAGCGACCCGGTCTGAGTCTTCTCAAGAGCTTCGTAATAACCCTCCCGCTCCTTGAGAATCTGCGACGACATGCTGTAGAAACGCTGAGAACTCCTGTCGGATCTGGCCAAACACATTTCAGCGATTGCTCTTGCGATCCTGCCGTTCCCATCTTCAAAGGGA
Source organism: Verrucomicrobiota bacterium (assembly GCA_041167675.1). Classification (GTDB taxonomy): domain Bacteria; phylum Verrucomicrobiota; class Verrucomicrobiia; order Chthoniobacterales; family JAFAMB01; genus DASTDH01. Next base: position 3,390 of record JBEEIB010000609.1, on the reverse strand, counting down.
TGGATCGTAACGAACCACAAATGCGCAATTGCCGCCTTTACGAGCGGATCTTCTTGTTCTTTGCCGTCGAACCACGCGAGGAACTTCCCCATCTCGGCCTCGAGGCGATCAGCCGCGGGTGCTTCATAATGAATCCTGTGACGACCGACTGGTCCGGACACAACTTGCATTGGCCCCTGGCTATCGTCACGCCAGGCGCCAACTCGAAATTTATCGCGAGTCGTGCGAAAGGCCGGAAAGAGATGTGAGTGCCAGTCAAACAACCGGTCCCCGGTTAGAGACGTGCCGAATTTCTGCGTCGCGTCCAACATCATTTCAACGACGCCATTGACGAACCGATCCTTGCTTGCCGTGAGTCCGCCGATCTCAAGCCCTAGCATGCGAGCGAGCGAAGAACGAACATTCTCTGGATCCAGCACAACCCCTTCGATTGCGCTGGAGCTGATCGTTTCTTCGGTAAGAACTTTTAAGGTCGCGGTAAATCGGGAAGCAAGGCCATAGCCATGCATCTTGCCGACCAATAATCCCTGACGTAACCGCACTTCCGAGAGTAGAGGAGCGAGCGCCTTCGAATCCCATGTAAACTCAGGCCAACTATGCAGGTCATGGATATATTTCTTCGCCAGGATCTCGCCTTTAATCTCGCCATTATTCTACCATATTCTAGCCACAATCTCGCCATTGGCTTACGCGTGGATTTTTGTGGCTGGTAGCACGGATTATTTTGCAGATGAAGCGAGCAATGCCGGAGATTTCGCGTTGAAGTAGTGAGGCGGGACGTCGCCCAGGCGCTAATCGCCGAAAGATCGGGCGAGAGGCACTCTGCGTGGAAAATATGGTGTTGCAAGGTAAAGAAGAAGCGGCTTTCTTCGACTGCTGCGCACGACCTCAAACCGAGGCGGATGGACTGCCCGTCAATTCGGAATTGTGTTGGACGTTTGGACGTGCAGCTCCCTGCTGGGAGCACCTGCTATATCCCGTTCGTAATCTTCCACCATGTGACTCGAGGGCGGGCACCTTGCCCGGAGGGACAGTCACACCCGCTCTTTAAAAGGGCACTCACAGTTGAACCGATTCTGTCCGTGCGAACAGTAGTTCATCAATTGTCCCTAATCTACGCTTCAACATCGAGACATCCCAGCTGCATTGCGATCAGTCACACGGCTAGTGAAGCGCTGCGAAACGGGGAACGAACGTGAACACACACACGAGAAGATTGCAAAGGGCGATGATTGCCTCATTTATATTGTTAGCAAGCGTAACGTCAGAAGCGAAAGGGCCGGCACAGACAGGCAGCGGTCAGAAACACAAAGAGCCTCACATCACAATTCAACCGGTGAACCAAACGGTTACAGCGGGACAGTCAACGAGTTTTTCGATATCCGCAACGGGTAGCGGCGTGACTTATCAATGGCAAAAAAATGGCGGAGCTATTAGCGGCGCGACCAATTCCAGCTACTCGACACCAGTGACCACAGTTTCGGACAGCGGCTCCGAGTTTAGCGTAACCGTCAGCAACAATTTCGGCTCAGTGACAAGTAATCCGGCACTTTTAACTGTGAATGCGGCAATGTCCCCACCGGTTATCACGATTCAACCGACCAGCCAGACCGTCACGGTTCCCAACTCCGCAGTATTCTCCACAGCCGCGACGGGAACGGCGCCAATGTCTTATCAATGGATGAGAAATGGACTAGCGATCTCGGGTGCGAACGGGCCAACCTATACGACGCCCGCAACGAGCACTTCAGATAGTGGCGCAGCATTCTCAGTGGCGGTCAGTAATGCAGCTGGGAGCGCTATCAGTGCGAGCGCCACTCTATCGGTTGCGCCAGCGACAACCATTCTTCTGAACCCTAATGTCTCAAACATGAACTTTGGCAACGTCAACTTATCCAGCAGCGGTTCACAAAACGTGACGTTGACCAACGCCGGAAATTCGAACGTCACGATCTCGCAGGTTATGGTGTCTGGAGCTGGCTTTAACGCTGGCGGAGCCGCAGGCTTGATTCTGAGTCCGGGACAAAGCACAGCTGTGAACGTAACATTCACCCCATCAACGAATGGAGCCGCGAGCGGGTCAGTAAGCGTTAGCAGCAACGCCACCAATTCCCCAGCCAAGATCGGTCTTACGGGCACAGGTGTTACGCCGATCGTACATTCCGTGTCATTGTCGTGGAGCGACGGCGACACCGGAGTAACTGGATACAATACTTATGTCGCTTCTGTGTCAGGTGGTCCCTATTTGAAGCTGACAGCCACTCCCACAGCCGGGACTTCCTATGTCGATAGTAGCGTTCGGTCTGGACGGACGTACTACTACGTCGTAACCGCGCTGGATTCCACGAACCAGGAGAGCACGTATTCCAGTGAGATCGCGGCGATTGTTCCGTGAGATTCTGCCTGGCGAAATATCGCAGCGAGATTTAAGCTGACCAAGCCGAGTTAAGAAGAACGTTGGATTATTCCAGTTTTTCACTCAAGCAAATCCCCTCTGACGCGGGAACTCTTCACAAGAGGAGTTGAAACTGAGCTTCACTGTGTTATGGATGAAATTTGAACTCCAATTGAACGGTGCTTTCTGAAGTGGCTTTTTCATATTTCCAATCACGCAGAGCCTTCAAGTCCGCCTATCACCTTCGTCTCTTTTATTTGTCCATCAGCCCAACTACTGCTTCGATTCTCACCGTACCCTCTAAGTTAAGCCGCTTGGCAACCTCTGGTTATACAAGGGTGGGCTTAATAAGCGATTTGCGCGATTGTTGTCCAATGGCTTGAATTTGGTCGCAACTAGGCTTATTGTGCCGAACATCGAGAGTCGCTGTAATCAACTAAACTCGGACATCCTCCAACAGTCATGATTCAGTAACAGTCTTCGATTAAGTCAGTATACGAATAGAGTCACATTTGGAGCGCAATCCGGCTTCGGTTGGCAAAACAATTCTTGTTTTTGCTCATCCTCTCGCCTTCCCTGGCCATTTGTGGAGATTCGAATTGAGACAGCAGCAATGCGTAGTCGCGAGCATCGTTATGGGAAACCTTGCCCTCGGGAAAAGCGCTAGTACTTTTTAATCGCGATTTCCCTGATTTCTCCGCAGAACTCTTCTGAAGGCACGCCGAGAACCCCTAGCCCCCGAGGTAAGTACCACTAGAACTTCTCACCAAACTCCGTGAATTTGGCGTGCCGATTGCTGCCTCAGAGCTAACTGTTCTCTGCCCCCCAGTCCCGGGGGGAGTCGATTTCCTTTTTAACTGATAGCGCTCTCGGGCGGTGTACCCAGCCCCCGCGACGAGGTGGACATTGGTGTGGTCGTCGAAGGCAAAACTACCGAGGATATCCATGCGAAAAGCTGCTAAGACCGCCCTTTTGGGGGTCGCCGTACTGGTGTG
>JBEEIB010000608.1:0-7688 GCA_041167675.1 Verrucomicrobiota bacterium | reverse complement strand
CGATAAAGGATGAAATCTTCATCTTTCCGCAGCGGTTCGAACACATATCGTAAAAGCTCAATCACAGATCTCCCTTGGCCCCAGCAATTTACACAATTCTTTTCGTGAAGCTCGCACTAGCAGAATGGAAATCCGCAAATTCGAAATCTCGTACCGAGATTCGCTCAATCTAGATTCTATGTGCAAGCACCTATTGCAAGGATCTATAGGATTTCCGAAGACTACATTGCTGCGCGGAATCACGTTCGCACCGATCCGCGGTCAAGCCGTGTTGACTCCTGGTCCGAGGGGGACCGGCGAAAGTACCTTGTTGAGAGGGCTGGCCGGAATTTGGCCGTGTGGTCGTGGCGATGACTAGCAGAGGCCCCTAATGGCTCGCAAACTAACGACTCGAATGCGCAAGCACGGTCGTAGCGCCATCATCTCCGGGACACTCCGACGTCGCGAAGGCGATCGACTTCGTCCTATCCAGCCACGGTCGTCTCGATGTCTAACGCAGCGCGCGTACCTGTACCGATGATCACATTGGTACCGCGGAGTCGACGGTTGGTGCCATCTGGCAGTGTCGCCTCCAAAGTTTTGGGACCGATGAAGCGGCCGGAGCCAAAAATGAGTTCTGCGCCACTCCGCTTGTAATTGTCGAGATGCGCGTCGACCTCACCTGAAACCATCCGGCGTTTGCGATCACGCACGGCGGACATATCAATCGTAAAGACCTTCGTAACGATGCCAAACTCCTCACGTCTGCGAAAGTACGAGGCAACCTTCGCACTGTGAACGATGTTCTTGCTGGGCAGACAAGCGATGTTCGGGCACGATCCCCCGATGTATTTGCGCTCGATCACTGCGACACGCTTTCCTTGCTGAGCAAGGGTCCATGCAGCCAATTTCGATCCTGCGCCGCTGCCGAGAACCACTAGATCATACTCTTCGGAGTCGGTCTTCTTAGGTGGCCGAGCTGAAGAAATGTTTTCCATACTCTTTTATTCCAGTTATTTCTTTCTTGGAGAGGACTCAATATGCAGTAGCCGATTCTGCGGAAAGTAACACTCTCTCTACATCCTGCTTCAGCAGATAAACTGATACCGCAAAAAGAACGATGTCCTTCATCAGGAAAGCAACATTGCCTTGCATCGCCGGAAATCCGCCCGCAGACGCCGCCCAGCCATCCGGCATGAATGGGATAATCGTGACGGTCATGATAAATGTAACGCAGGAGCCAGCGGCTCCAAGAATTCCCAAATTTTTATTCCAGAATCCTAAGAACAGGAGTGCGCCAAACAACCACTCCGAGACTCCCAAAAACCAACTGGCTCCCTGGACGCCAAAAATGGGGTACATCCAAGACATCAGAGGGCTGCTGCCGATAAAAGGAATCAATGTGTGCGCCTCGTAGGCAAACCATTTCTGATACCCAAAAAAGAAGTACATGATTACCATCGACCAGCGAACCAAGTGGTAATCGAGATCCTTTTTGAGCAGACCGAGCCTAATTAATGCCTTAGTCAGAAGGTCCATGATTCCATTGAAAGTCAGCGCCGGGGCTTTGCCTATGCCGGAGGCGCCGGCCGGAGCTAGACCGACTTTGTTGGTGTAGGAGTTTTTCATAATAGTGAGTAGTTAAGTAGTTGACTGTTAGTTTGATAATGAGGTGAGAAGGTGGCGTTGGCGTCGATTGTAGTAGCCGACTTTGGGTATTACCGACGTCTGATGATGAGAACCTGTGCGCGCTCCACCGACGAAGTGCTGAGGCGTGTCCGGCCGGTAGCCTCGCGTCCGCGGCTGATGACGACTACTCTGGTTTCAAGTTGCCTATCCATTTAATAGGTTGATCTCTGTTGCTGTGCCGTTAGCTTTTAACACTTTGCGATCTCTGATTGCTCTCTGCTTGGGCCAGTCAATTAGAGGATTATGCATCGAACGTGGCTGAACGGATGGCCGTACGAGATTTCGGATTTACGGAGTTCCATTCTACTGAGTCCGAGCCGCCGAACTATCGGGAGAGAGCGGAGCAACTGCCGTTTCCGCCTTTGGAATTAGACCACATTCTTCCGGCGTCTCGATGCTCCCATAAGTATCCTGGACCGGTTGCTTACTGAGGAATCGGTTGTAGGTCCAAAGAGACTTAGTGATACCGCCTAACCGAATCTGCGACATGCCTCTAGCTGGATCCTCGTTGATCACTTGAACGACAGTTCCCGGTATGAGGTAGTAGCACTGGATAGTCTGCACCGCTTGGAGTTCGGTGGCATCTGTGTGGTGAGCGACAATTCGTTGAAGGTCTTGCTCAGTCTCGCAAGCATAGGGTCCATTGACGGTGACCCACCGGTACCCTTGTGCTGCTAAATCCTTGTAGTGGTCGGCGAGAGCCATACATGTCAGGCAAAAGCTGACTGCCGTCATAACGGAGATCGCTAGTTTCATAGGCTGCGGGCGCTCTAGTGTATGTGAATAGGTTGATTCGTGTTGGCGTGTTTCGACGGTGAACAGGTTGCGTGCCAAGCTTTTATTTTTTCTGCTTGTGGCCGCCGATCAACCGGTTACGCATAGATTGCGGTCGATCGGATAGCCGTACGAGATTTCGGACGTACGGATTTTCGTTCTGCCGAGTCCCATTCTGGGTATTGGGCCATAGCGAGAGACGTATCAACTTCCGTAGTTCAGCATAGCTGCGGATTTTATCAGACATAGCTATGAGCAAGAGCTTAAGGTTAGTGTGGCGCGCTAACTGGTTCGATACCCGTAAGCGCCATCCAAAAGGCACCAACAGCTATGCATCGGACGATTACCACTTGCATGAATACGTATGCTCTATCCGGACAGCGCGCCGATTCCAACCCTCACACAGAGCGGTCTTCTCGGGCTGCTCCTGGATCGGCAGCGCTACAAAGTGGCCGACCTGGCCGGCACCAAGCCCGGTGGAAATCCGTCTGCGCCATGCCACATCGGCTGTCGACATGAAACTGAATAAGTAGTTGGAAATACAGAAATTATGGAACTACTTAGTTGGGAACGATCAGGTCGAAATTCTGGATGAAGATTCGTTCCGTCGACCCCGTGTGAAACTTTCTTGGCGAAGGGGGAAAGAATAAGCCACACTCTTATTGAATGTCACGGCGAGCGGCCATGGGCCGGATTGAACGACGGTCCCGGGCGGTCTTTCGATTTACTCCTTGAAATGTCACTAGAAAAACCCGGGCCGGAATCCAAAGCCATCGTCTTTGTTGTTGACGACGACGTCTCCGTGCGGGATGCCTTGGAAAGTCTCGTTCGGTCAGCCGGATTTGAGGTCGAGACTTTTGCCTCTGCCCAGGATTTTTTGGATCATCGGAAGCCGGATGGGCCGAGCTGTTTGGTGCTGGATGTACGGTTGCCCGGCCTAAGCGGGCTTGATCTACAGAAGAGGATCAGAGAGGCAAACCGGGAAATTCCCATCGTTTTTATTACCGGTCACGGCGATGTTCCGACTTCAGTGCGGGCGATGAAAGCCGGAGCTGTCGAATTTCTTATCAAACCGTTTTCCGACCAGGATTTATTGGACGCGATTGAACAGGCAGTCAAACGCGACGCATCTGCGCGTCAACAGCACGCAGAGATGCAGGATTTGTACGGGCGGTATGAATCACTAACGCGACGCGAGCGGCAAGTGATGGAAAAAGTGGTCTCCGGTCTGCCGAACAAACAAGTCGCTGGGCAACTGGGTACCAGTGAGATCACTGTCAAGGTCCAGCGCGGCCAAGTGATGCAAAAGATGCAGGCCGGCTCTTTGCCGGACCTGGTGAGAATGTATGAGAAGCTGCGGATCTGGGACTCTAGGAAACAGGTAGGGCGGGTCTCTCCGAGACCGCCGTAATCGACCCGGACAGATAGGAGGGCGTGTCTCTCCGAGACCGCCGAGCGTCAGGAATGCCAAGTGCATTGCGCGCGGATTCGACCCCGCCAAACACCAAGCAACGCCGAAAATTATTTCCGGTGGTCTCGGAGAGACGCGCCCTACCCGTATTTTATACGAAGGTATAATAGATACTTTTCGCAAAAATGGTCATTTTGCTGCGTGGCGGTCCACCTGATTTCGGTTGTTGACGATGACGAATCGGTCCGTGAGGCCCTTTGCGGATTGCTAAGATCGGTCGGGTTCGCCGTGAGCGCGTTCGCTTCAGCCGAAGAGTTTTTGACTTCGGATCAACCTAGAAGTGCGGACTGCCTGGTACTGGATGTGCGTATGCCGGGAATGGGTGGCATCGAGCTTCAGCGGCAATTGGTTGCTGGGCATTACGAAATCCCGGTCATCTTGATCACGGCACATGAAGACGAGGGGATGCGTGCGCGAGCGCTAAGTGGCGGCGTAGGAGCTGTCCTGATCAAGCCGTTCAGTGAAGACGCATTACTGAATGCAATTCGCTCGGCTCTGAGCTGCTAATAATTTCAAAAGGAACACCAACTCCGGAAAACGCGAGTGAGTCAATGCTGAGACAGGGAAAAGCCGGAAACCAGAAAAACGTTACCATCGCCAGTTAAGCCGAGAGCCAAGAGCAGTGTAGCAACATTGGCTGACATTCGTAGGTGTTCGCTGGCGAAGGAGGTAACTTATGAGTGAGTCTGTTTCTCAAATTTACGTGGTAGATGATGATGTATCCGTGCGCGAGGCGGTGGGGAGTTTGATCAGGTCAGCCGGGCTCAGAGTTAGGACATTTGCGTCGGCGCAGGAGATGCTGGCCAGTTTGCGAATGGAGCTGCCGAGCTGTTTGGTGTTGGATATCCAACTTCCCGATATCAACGGCTTTGAACTACAACAGGAGCTGGCGACCAAAGACATTCAGATCCCGATTATCTTTCTCACTGGTCATGGCGACATTCCGATGTCGGTGCGAGCAATCAAGGCTGGAGCGTTGGAGTTTTTGACTAAGCCTTTTGATGACGAGTATCTGCTGGAGGCCATTCGAAGCGCAATCGCGCGCGACAACAAAAACGAGCGGTCTCGAGGAACCATCACCAAAGAGCGTTTTGAGGAATGTACCGGAACGGACAGAGCATTAAGAGCTGCGCCGAATCAACCCGAGATTGTGATCTCCTCACACCTTAACGGAAGCGAGAAGGCGGCTGCGGCGTTTGGCGAAATTATTGGCCAAAGCAGAGCCTGGCGGCAAATCATCAGACAAATCGAGATGGTAGCACCAACGGATGCTACCGTTCTGGTTCTGGGCGAGACTGGCACCGGGAAAGAACTGATTGCACGGGAACTGCACCGGCGCAGCCGGCGCAAACATAAGCCTTTGGTCCGTGTGAACTGTGCCAGTATCCCGAAGGAATTGTATGAGAGCGAGTTCTTCGGCCATGCGAGGGGCGCGTTTACGGGTGCGGTTAAAGACCGGATTGGCCGCTTTGAGGCAGCCGACCGCGGAACCCTGTTCCTGGACGAGGTCGGTGAAATTCCGCTGGAACTGCAGGGCAAACTGTTGCGCGTTCTGCAGGAGAAATGTTACGAACGGGTGGGAGAGGAGAAGACGCGGTGCGCAGATGTGCGGATCGTCGCGGCTACTAATCGGGACTTGAAGAAAGAGGTCGCAGCCGGCCGCTTTCGCGAAGACCTGTATTATCGATTGAATGTCTTTCCGATAAAAGTTGCCCCCCTACGGGATCGAAAGGAAGATGTTCCGCTTCTCGCGACGCATTTTATTGATATATCGGTCAAAGAACTAGAATGTCCGAGACCGCGACTGACTCGAGCAGGCATAGAAACCCTCCAAAATTATGATTGGCCAGGCAACATTCGTGAACTGCGCAACGTCATCGAACGAGCCGCTATTTTCGCTCAGGGCGGCGTGCTGGACTTTGACTTGCCAGGGACCGGGGTCGATCTGAATTCCTTCGTCTTAGAAGATGTTGAGGAAGTCGAATATCTCACTGACGCAGAAATGCGCCGTCGCGAGCGCGAGAATCTGTTTGCCGTCCTGCAAAAGACCGGCTGGAAAATCAAAGGCGTTGATGGAGCCGCGGAGCTTTTGGGACTGAAGCCCACCACTTTGATCTCGCGGATAGAAAAGATGGGTTTGAAGCGACCGGCTTGAAAGAAAGCTCTCATCGAGTGCGTCGAAGAGAGAGATGCGGTCCTTACTTAACTCGTTGACGCGGCGCGGCGCGGCGCGTCGATAAAACTGCCTTCGGCTCCGCGAGGATTTTCCGTCCGCACATCAAGCGCTCTTGAAGGCTATTGACCGAGCAGAGCTTTTGCTTGGCGACTAGCGCCGTCTTCGGGGGTTTTCGAAATGGCTCGATAAGCTTCCATACCATCTCTCCGCTGGCTTCTCGAGCCAGAGCGGCGATGTTGCCACCGAGCACGAGTTTCGGCGAGACGATGACGTCACCGTGGGGGCTGACAATTTGCAGACCGTTCAACCGCAGGTGCTCAGCACGCGCAGGTCGTACGAGAAATGTTATGTCCCGTCCAGCCTGTGCTAGCCGGCCTCCGAAATATCCGCCGGTTGATCCTGCTCGGAATTTTTGCCAAAAGTACCAACTTTTGCGTCCAATGAGTTCCAAGTTTTGTGTCAACGTGCATGCATCGAGCGACTGAGCCCTACTAGATTATTGTCCGACTTTCGGCCGCAAAATGTCGGCAGTTAACGTGCCTTAAGATCTCGATCTCTTCCTGGATGAACAAACCCCGAAGCAAGCGCTTTTGGCCGGTCAACCAGAACTCGTACTCGGAGCCGCTCAAGTCTTCGGCAAACAAGGAGCGAGGTGAACATGACGAAGACAGAGGCGAACAAAACAATTTCACTCATCAAAGTTCAACTTAGGGCGGGTCAACCCGACGAGGCGACTTTGGGACTTAAGCGGCTGCTCAGAGTGCGAGAGGAAGAGCTGGCCAAGATCCTCCGAATCGCAGGAACGCGTTCCAACAGACAGCTCGCAGGAAAATATTCCGCTGCGCCGGAGCGAGCCCGCATGTCTTGATCGACCATCGCCCGTTATTTTGGCCCAATCAAGAAGCGGCAAATTCGCTGCGCCATTCAGCCGCTTTGGACTTGGTAAGCAGGGTATGTTCAGGCTGTTTCTTAACCTTTGGCTGCTGCCACGGCTCGTACCAGGCTGTCTATTTTGGTTACTCCTGCTGGGACTGGCCCTTAGCTATTGCGACGAACAAAAACCTAGGGAGAATCGTCCGCCTGATTTTCAAGAGCAGAACGTTCTGAAGATCAAAGGTGTCCACAACAAGGTCTATCGCGGTAGGAATGCCCATTGCTGAGCACCCCCCGCACAGATCCCGGCGTGCGTGTTTCACGCACCGGGCTCCCACCTTGGGTATTTGACGGCGAAGCGTTCGCTCGGCCAAGGATGAAGGATACGGACTGGAGGTAAGAACTCCGCAGCAAGTTGAGCTATCCGTTGCCATGTCGATCGGTCCCGTTGACTGCGGCGTTGGAGCGCCCTTCGCCAGAGGTCCGTAACATAGTGTCGGAATGTACTCATCGATTTGCCGTTAGTCGGTACAGCGTGGTACGCGAAGTATCCACGAACGACTTGTCGCAGCCACTTACCCTGTAGTGGAATGGGTTCATGCATTCGGCGCTGCAGTTCTTCCTTGATTGCTCGCAGCCTGGCCCGCATCCGATCGCGGCGCGTCTGCCGCTTGAGCTGGAAGACGCCCTGCCTGGATCGGCCGCAGATGTGAGTAAACCCAAGGA
>JBEEIB010000607.1:0-8089 GCA_041167675.1 Verrucomicrobiota bacterium | reverse complement strand
CGATTTCTGCTTCCACCTCACGCATCTGCTGCTTGGCTACTTTCAGCACCGCGTCGAACGTCCTAAGCACCCGCGGCTCGTCCACCAGGTGCCGCTGATTTTTCTGATCGGCCGCCAACCTCGACAGCTGCTGCAGCCGCCTGGACAGCGCCTTTAGACATTGTTGTTCCGCGCTGGCCGGCACGCTCGGTTCACACTTTTTTACTTCCGCAAACCGGGCGATCACTTGGGCATCGATACGATCGGTCTTCTCCAGCAGCCCCAGTGACTTCGCAAACTCCCGTACCCCTCGCGGATTCAGCACCGCCACTCCCGCTCCTTCCGCCCACAGCATCTGCACTGCTTTTTTCTCGTATCCACCCGTGGCTTCCATAGCCACCAGCTCCACCTGCTGCTGCTGGCAGAACTCCAGCAGCGCGGTGATCCCTTCCACAGTGTTGTGGAAGGAACCTGTCGATCCCTTCGGAGCGACAAAGGCTTCCAACGAGATGGAAGAAACATCCACTCCACAAATAATTCGAGCCACGGTAACCTTCCTTGTGCGTGCTATGGAATCGTCTGGCGACTGTTCGGTCGTGCGTGACTGCAGCGGCGGTCCCTAAGCTCGACTTCGGTTGTGCACCGGAGGAATCACGGGCGCCGCCCGCCGCGCGAGGGGTGCGATCTAGATCGCACCGCTCACCACTCGACGTACTTCCAACGACTTCAGGTGCCGTCCGTGCTCTTCCATGTCGTTGAAAGTACTTGCAACCCGCTGTCACGGCAGAGGTCGCGAATTAGAATTTCTAGTCCACAATCTTCAGTTTCACCGTCGCGCCTGCGGCACCCGTGTTTAGTCGGTGTCTTCCTGCGCGTACAGATCGAGGGTCGTTTGAATTTTCGCGAGCGAAATCCTGGAGGGATAGGATTGCGACCAACCCTGTCAGGAGCTCTGAAGCTATAGTGGCGCCCTCGCAGCTACGACACCAAGATTGGCGATGTTATCGCCCTGTTTCAGTGAGGGTACAGCGTTCACGTGAAGGACCACGCCGGCTTCGGGAGCGCGTGGTTCAAGGATGATTTTTCCGAAATAGTCGGTGACGTAACCGAGCTTCATGCCTTGCTGCACGTACGAGCCGCGTTTGACGAGCGGATACCAGATGCCCGGACCGTCCGAAATAATGTCATCGATCTTCTCGAGCCAAACTGGATTTTCGATGTAGTGTGGCGCGCCAAGGAGCATTTTCAAGGCGCGCATGGTGCTCAAAGTGCCGTTGACGAGCAACGCTACATCATCGGTTTCGACCGTGCCGGCGTACCCGGCTTCTACAACAATCGAAGGCTTCCCGCGGAGAGAGGCCGTGTTATCAAGGTACCGGCTGGCGGCCGGATCGGATGGGCGATCGTGCCAAATAATGATGTGGTCCAGACCGAAAGCGAGAACCATATCCTTCGAGATGCGGTCCTGTGAGTCTTTGCCGGTGGGTCCCCAGTAAGCGTAGGGCCGTAGGCTCTCGTCGAGGTCTCCGCCATGATAGTCGATCAAGTAGTCAGAACGATCCACGACCTCTTTAGTAATGAGGAAGGAGGCGCGGTCCGTTTGCGTTCCATCGGCCTTGCCTGGATAGAAGCGATTCATGCTCTTGTTATCTACCGGATTCACGTGCGGGACTTTTTGTTCGAACGAAGCAACGTTGACTAAGGGAATCAGGATGACGGTGCCCGCAATGTTAGCGGGGTCGAGATCAACGATCAATTTTTCGACAGCAATAACGGAAACGTATTCGGTCCCATGCGCACCGGTCACGAGAGCAAGGACGGGCCCGGGCTTGGCGCCATTCACTACAACCACAGGAATGTTCGTTCCGGCATCGACGCCGGCGGGGACTTCGAGGTAACCGGTCGCCTTCTCGCCAGGCGCTGCAGAAGCGGTGCCGACTGCGAAAGGCCTTCGCTGTGCCGAGGCAAAGAATGGTAGGAACACAAGGATGGTGAGGGAAACGAGAAAAAAACGAAATGAGCGAAGCATGAAACCTCCTCCGAGCGGACCTTCGGCAAGCTCATGGCGAGTGAGCATAACGGGTGAGCAACGAGCAGGCAATGACCGTGTGAGAGGAAAAGTTAAAATCGACAGACACAGGTACATGTCTTTTTACATTGCGGTCGACCCGCGAGGAACATCGCGATACATAATGATGTGCCCACTTTTTCTGTTTAGTATGCCAAGGATTGACATCAGCAGATGTTCTGAGCATCCATTTATGCAAGAATTCCAAACTTAATAAAATCTGCCGAGGGACGATGACTTTCGCTCTCCGATCTTGAGATCAACATCGCAGAAGCACCCACACGTCTGCCAATTGCGCTTGGCTCATTTTTACATAAGTTCGCAAGCGACAATTCTCTTTCCAGGATTAGAGGTCGAGGGTTTCAGATTGCCCTCCTGCCCTGCCACTTTTCTGGATGCCAGCAACTTCGTAAGCTCTGCACTCATCTCGTATCTTTTGGAAGATGCCACTGGCGTCGCGGTTCTCCGCCGCGTGGGTTCCGCTGTTGTTTTGGCCCTCCTGGTTGCCCAGACTCGGGCGGGAACGGGGCGCCCGCCTGATACGATTTTCTGGAGTTGCCGGTATAGGAGTTTCCAGATCGGTTGGTGCTGGATTTTATCGCGCCGGTGAGCTTCTGCAGTTCTTCCCGAATAAGTCGCAATTCGGTAGCAATCTCTTGGGCGATTTCATCTTTCATGTCGGACTCCTTTGATCCAAACACTTCTCTGACCAGCGAAACTGCCAGATGGCAGGTCCTTCTTTGCGGATGACCACCTCAAGACTTCCGCGTTGCATCGTCCTCCTTCGCCACGGTTTGGCGCAAGAGAATCTTTAGGCATCGGCAGCAAAACAGGGGTATGTGGGAGCCGTCGGAGTGAGGGGCTTCACGAATCAGGGATTTCTATTCACTCCTTGGATGGCTCCCAAAGCTCGATCGGATTGCCATCTGGATCTTTAAGCCATGCAAAGGTCCCCATGGAGGGATATTCCTCGGTCTTTTCGATTACCACGCCTTTACTCTTTAGATGGCTGAGGACTTCTCCCATGTTCTTCACTGTGTAATTAATCTTACCCGTTCGTGGCTTATCCTTGATGTCTTGATCCGCGGGCATAATCGCCCACGCTATTGTTCGCTTGATCTCAGGGTTTGCAATATCCCTATATTCGAACGATGCATAGATTGAACTGCACTCAGCGTCTTCGCCCTGAGGAACTATTCCAAGGCAATCGCGATACCAAGCTGCCAATCTCTTTGTATCGTTAGAAAACAGAAAAGCGCCGCCAATTCCGTCGATCATAAGTTCCACCCTTAAGCAGTGACTCGTTTATTTTTCTTTGTTTCGATCATCCCAGATTTTCGGCTCCCAGAGTTCAAACTTCTCATCGCTGCCAGTTTCCGAACCGGCAGGCAAAGTTCCAATTCAAAATGCGACCAATCGGTCGCGTTTTCTTTGTCTAAGAAAACCTCAAGTGCTGGCGCATGCTCGGGCTCGTGGACACTATTGATAAGCCAATCTCTGTAAAGGTAGTCCCAAGCCGTTGCTACCTTATGGATATCGCCGGAAACCTTTATGGCGGCGTATCGCATGGCTGGCATTTTCAATTTCGACATTCCTTCCATGCACTCGAAAGGAAAAGACGACGCAAGACAGACCTCATATCGATAAAGATGCTTTGGGGTCACGTGTGGATCGTCTACCGTCATTCCGAAAAGAATTCCTTGCGAAAAAATATCCTGGGATTTGGCCCATTCGATCACTGTCTTGAGGGCAGCAAGTACTCTGTCCAGTTCGAAGGCATTCGTAACCCGAATATAGGCGACTTGCCTTTCGGGAATGTCGATCAATCTCACTGGAAAAGCAGCTCTCTTTTCTTCCGCGCTCATGGGGAGACCATATTCCTCTTCCGGGAAGAGTTCTTTGCAAATCTTGCTCTTTTTGATCTCGCCGCTTTTTCGAAACGGACTTGGCGCAGTGTCGTAGCCGGATCGGAAGGCACGTGAAAACGTGGCCGATGACGAAAAACCGCAATCTAAGGCGATGTCGGTCAGGCTCTGGTCGGAATAACGAAGAAGACGAGCGGCCTTTTCAAGCCGAAGCCGATTCGTAAAATTATTCAGGGTTTCGCCGGAAACCGCTCTAAAAATCCGATGGAAGTGAAATTCCGAGAAGCAAGCAACATCAGCAAGCTCAGCTAGCTTTACCGGGCGATCCAGATTCCCGCGAAGATAGTCAATGACCCGATCAATTCTTTGGGCATATTCGCTGTTGCCCTGGGTCTTTCCGCCTACCACGGATTCTATGGACATTGCGTCGTAATAATACCCCAATTGGCCCTATGCGGCCGTCAGCATCCAAAAGTCCTACTGCCTCTATCAGCGCGATTGAAGTCATTCCCGAATAAAAAGTACTCGTCTTCTGCGGATTTGGCCCGCGCAACACACAGGGTTCTCCATCTGCTGACCGATAATGGCCTGCCAGAAAAGGTTGCGAGCTGAGTTTTCTATGCCGAGAGCGTTGACGTACCCATGCCAGATGGGACGAACGCGCGGGTCTTCCTCCTCGGCTTCCGGCTCCCGTACCCGGTTTCTTGCAGAATAGTCGCTGTTGATCAGTGTGAACGCTTCCGTTGCAGGCTGAGTTGACTGCGCGAATAGGGACGCCACGACGGTGTTATCCGGTTAATTGGGAAGAGGTTTCGATTCCGCGGGAAACGTCGAGACGCTCGCGTCGGACGAGTGGATCGGCTGGGGCCGATATCCGTTGCGTGTGCGAATGTGATATTTCTTCGCGCGTTCGCCAACAAGTTTCACGTTGATGGCGCGCCAGCGATGATTGGGATTCACCGCCGGATAGTAACTAATCGAATAAAGGTGTCCCAAGTCATTTCGGATCGAAGCAAAGGCCTTTTTTTCGTCTCTCCAACTTTTCGCAAAGTAGGCTTTGCCACCTGTCGCGGCGCTCATGCGCTCAAATACCGCGGTCGAGACAGGTTCAATCTTGGCTTCCGCAGTACTCACCATGTAGACAGGAATGCCGACGGATTGAGCCAATTCCGTAACATCTTCCGGAGGCACTACACTGGCGTTGTCAGGCCCGTTGGAGAACACTACCACAACTTTTCTTCCAGGATACCGAGCCCCATCCTGGAGTGTTAGCAACAAGCAGTTGTAGAGGGCCGCGTCATCTCCGGCCACCGTGGTGCGCACTCCGTGCAGGACCTGGGCGCGGTCAGCGGTTAATGGCGCGGCGCGGGAGAGGTTGCGGCTATAGGAATAGAAGGCCACTTTGTCTACGGTTTCCAGAGAGCGAATGAAATCGGAAATGGCGTCCTGTGCGAAGACGAAGCCGCGATACATATAGTTGCTGGTGTCAAACAAGACAAAAACATCGGCACCGGCCAAGGCCGCGTTGAGGTTTGGAGCCGCGTCTCCTTTCTGACCATCTGTCAGCGTCGGGGAGGAGTTGCCCGCTTCCGGTTTGTCCTCGTCTGAGATGTCGACCAATCGGCGAGTGGGTCCGTTGCCTTCTTCAAATGTGGCAATTTTCTCAGGGATACCATCTTCGACGATGACAAAGTCGGAGGGCTGAAGATTCGTGATGTAATTGCCTTTGTTGTCCGTGACTGCAACGTTTAGCTGAACGAGGTCGACGACAACGCGCAGAGGAGTACCGCTTTGGCTCTGCTGTGCCTTCGTAGTTGGAGTTCCAAAACTAGATTCGAGAACGAAGAAGAGTGCAGCAGCGAATACTAGATTTTGTTTTCGCATTGTTTTGACCTGTTGTCTCTGCCAGCTGAGCTGTCTGACGGAACTAAGGCTGAGAATTTGCACCACTAATGAAACGTGTGGCCATATTGCTGTTCCGAAACTCGTCGCCCGTTTCGCGCGTGGCGCGCCACAGCGCCGGCCAATCTTCGATATCGGTGGCGAAAATCTTTTCGACCATGCGGCGAGTGAGTTCAGGAACGAGCTGATTCAGCATCACCGGTGAGTAACCTTTTTCATCGGCCAAGCGGACCCAGTACAGATTGTTGGAATCCCACGACTCGGCGAAGAGACGGCTGGAGTAGCCGGCGAAAGCAGGGAACGGCGCGAGATTCATCAGGTCACAACGGTAGCTTTGCGCGAGAATGGCGTGGGGTACACCGAAATCACGAGACAAGCGCTCGGAGTTGACCTCCTCGGGATAGCGCTGGGAGAGACTCTCCAACTCTCTGCCGGCAGGCCCGAGAGAGTCGGTCTGCTCTGGAAATCTTCGGCGGTACTCAACAGCAAGCCAAAAGGTATCGGCCGACAGCAATTGAGGCAGTATTTCTGCCAAACGATCCGCACGTAGCGCTTGCTCGAGGCGCTCCGAAATCTGCGAAGCCATACGACCATCGAGAATACTCATCACCTTCTTCCGCAGATCTTCATCGTGCACAGAAGCAGCCAACAGTTCTTCTCCTGTTTGTTGATAAAGAGCGACAGCGTGAAGCTCATTCTGCGTTACCCGCCACCATCTCGGGACCATCGCGTTAGTCAGAAGGCCTGGCACCACGTCCTCCCAGATGAGGGCCTGCACGTTCTCAGGGGCAATGAAATATTGCTCTGCTTTCGCCAGAACATACGGTAGGTCCGCAAGTGAACCCACCAGACGTGCACCGCCACCGGCTGGCGAGCCGGCCCCGAGCAACCGCGGAGCTTGCCACACTCGCTCCACACCCATAACGGTTTCTGCAGCGAAGTCATGCGAACGAACAAAAAGAGGGTTATGGTGGAGGATTTGAGCACCAGGTGGCTCGTAGTAGGCGTAGTTGAGTCCAACTAGCGTGTCTCTTAAAAAAGATGCAAGCTGACCACGAGCGGCGGTCAGTTGCCCAACAGAACTTGGAGACTTGATGACGTCCGTCAAGTTCGTCCGCATCTGTAAGCCTGTATGACGATTGTTATAAATCCCTACAGCCCACTGCTCTCGCTCACTCGCGTGGAAAATCGGCTGCGGCATCTCAAATTCACGCAGTTCTCCGACCAAGGGAAGCAAAGTGTTCGCCTCAGCTTTTACGCGAGCGACATCGTGTAGGGCGTCACCGAGGGATAACAGAACGTCCAAAGAGACCAGGCGCTGTTCCTCCAAAACCGTCCGCATTTTGTTGGCTAGCAGATCATGCGTCTGCTGACCGTCGGGATTCAACTGATGTGGACCTGCGAGCAAACTGATGATTTCGTCTTGCGTGCCATGAGGATTTCCGGTCACCGCGAGACGAAGTTCTCGAATTGAATTGACGCCTGCATCGAAGAGCTGTGCGGAAGTGGTGGTCTTATCAAAAGACTTCACGAGGCGTTGCCAAGAAACGTTCAGCTGTGCCACAGGAATCTGCCCCTGGCGCGCAAATATCTGCCAAAGTCCCACGCTAGCCTGGAAAGTCCCAAGAGCGTTACCGCGCAGGCTGCTATTTGAGACTTTGCTCAGGCTAGCGACTACGGTGAGAAAGCTGGTGATGGATGCATCGTCCAATTCTGGGAACTCGGGAAAGATCCGATACTGATCGTTCAACTCCGCGAACTTGCTGGCCATTAAGAAGACTGTTTCGGGGCTGGCCCGACGATCCGGAGTGCGCCTGGCATCCAATTCACTTAAAAGAAGATAAGCTTGCAGGGGCCCTTCGAATGTTGCCACCCGGGAAAGTGCGAACATGGTTTCCAGCAGTTGCTCGGGACTGTCGAGCCGCGCGTGTTTACCTATGTCCCGGACGAGCTTCAAGTCGGTCTTCTGGCCGAGAATTCTCTTCCACGCCTCGAGGTTTCCAGGTACGTGAGGCTCTCCGTTGGGTTCAAACCAGGAGCGAGTCACCAGAAGCAAAAGGCCCGAATCGGGGCGAAACACTCCAGTGACGGCGTCTGGTGAAATGTTTTTACCCCGAAGGGCCTCATAGTAGCGACGCAAGTGATGCGGTTCAGTGAAGTGCGCTTGTTGAATCTGGCTCACGCGGCACAAGGCGTCGAAGTAGGCGGCCAGCCAGCCCCCGTCATTGGCAAGCAGTCGAGGGTTTAATTCTACGGGCTACTCTGGACTGGCTCC
>JBEEIB010000606.1:0-2635 GCA_041167675.1 Verrucomicrobiota bacterium | reverse complement strand
TCTCAGAGGCGGAAATCTCCGCGTTCAGTCACAATTCTGCGATTCCGCTGAGTCTGCAGGTAACCGCGGTTCATAATCTCGAGACCCTTGTCGCAATTCCAGGGCGCCGCGCAACCGCTGACGCCATCGGCGGCGTGATGACGGAATACCAGGCGCGGTATCTCGTGACCTCGCTACAAATGTTGGCGACCTGGAGTCAGCAGAGGAGTCCGATTACCAAGATTAAAGTTGTCGGTGTGCTGGTTGCACACGATCAGAACGGCACCGTGATAATGCCGGCCCCCGTCGATTATGTTTCGTGGACGTCCCGCATCGCGGGCTTTGCGACGGATCCTAATCTTCTCGCGATGCAGAATCGCGTCCTCTGGACCACGGGCAAAATGACTCCGCTCGCTCGCCAACAGCTTGAGACCAACGGCTGGAAAGTGCGCGAAGGCTCACAACTCTAACGTAATGCATTTTTTAGAGGTTTCGGATCAGAGGAGCCGATAGTGCGAAGGCACCTGCTCGAATTCAAAACGCAGAAAAGAGGGAAAGGATAAAGACGGAGAAATGAATCACGAAATCAGAAACATGAAGCTCACTACTGGCCTGTTGTCGGTTGTCCTGGCTGGATGGCTAGTGGCCGGATGTTCGCAAACAGCGGCTCCCCAGCCCAACATTATCCAACGGGTGCAGGGGGAAACGCCGGCACCGCCAGCACCCAGCGGTTTCCTGGCCACAGACTATTCGCTGCTCACGCCGCCAACTGAGGGATCCGACCAGAAAGCGATGCTCCGGTATATCAACCCAAGCGCCAACTTTGGCAGCTATAACCAGGTCATGATCGCCGCCGTTACGTTTTGGGCCGCTGACGATTCAAAAGTATCCGCCGCCGACCAGCAGGCTCTGTGCAATTACGCATATAACGAATTTACCAAAGTTCTGGGTAAGAACTTCATTCTAGCAAGCCAACCTGGTCCTGGCGTGATCAAGCTCTCCGTCGCATTGACCGACGCCACCTCGGCAGTTCCCGGTTTGCGTAGTATTTCCGTTGTCGTGCCGCAAGCCCGTGCGCTGAGCGCGATAAAGATGGTGGCCACGGGAACCTACGCATTCGTCGGTTCGGCGCAAGGGGCCCTCAAGTTGAACGACTCCGTATCGGGACAGTTGCTGGCTGCCGCGGTCGACAAGCGGGTCGGCGGCACGTCGATCACGAACGTGGACGTGTTCCAGTGGGGCGATGCTCAAAATGCGATCGACTACTGGGCGAAACTGACCGATCAGCGCCTGGCTTCGTTCGGCGTGCAGAGTAGCGTCGCGGCCAAATGAAAGACGAAAACGCGAGGACATGGGTGAAAGAGCACCGAACTCGATACGCGACATCCAAAGACGAATGAGGTATCCGCAGAATCAAAATATGAAAGCGAAGAGAATAATCATAGTTTCTCTCGTGCTGCTCGCTATCGTGGTGCGGACTGCCGCTCCGACGCAGGCGCAGGACAAAAAACCCAACATCGTCGTGATTATGGGTGACGACATCGGCATGTGGAACATCGGCGCCTACCATCGCGGCATGATGGCGGGCCGGACGCCGAACCTCGACAAAATCGCCAAGGAGGGCATGTTGTTCACCGACTACTATGCCGAGGCAAGCTGTACCGCGGGTAGAGCGAACTTTATCACCGGCGAGCTGCCAATCCGTACGGGTATGACTACCGTCGGCCAAGCCGGTGCCAAGATTGGCATACCAGCGGAAGCGGTGACCATCGCTACGGTGCTTAAGTCCATGGGCTATGCCACGGGCCAGTTTGGGAAGAACCACCTTGGCGATCTCAATGAGTTCCTGCCCACCGTCCATGGCTTCGACGAATTCTTCGGCTATTTGTATCACCTCGATGCAATGGAAGACCCAGCACATCCCAACTATCCGCAGAACCTGTTGAATGTTGTTGGCCCGCGCAACATGGTTCATAGCTGGGCCAACGACAAGGACGACCCCGCCGAGATGCCGCGATGGGGAAGGATCGGCAAGCAGAGGATCGAGGATGCCGGCCCGCTCTATCCGAAACGAATGGAAACGGTGGACGACGAGATTCGTGATCTCGCAATCAAATTCATAGACAAGGCCCAAAAGGACGGCAAGCCGTTCTTCGTCTGGCTCAACCCAACACGCATGCACATCGTTACGCATCTCTCCCCGAAGTATGAAGCGATGCGCAACTCGGAGAATGGTTGGTCGGAAGAGGAAGCCGGCATGGCCCAGCTCGATGACGACGTCGGCCTGGTGATGAAGAAACTCAAGGATATGGGCGTCGACGACAACACCATCGTCGTCTTCACCACCGACAACGGCACCGAAGTCTTCACCTGGCCCGATGGCGGTCAGACGCCGTTCGCGCAGTCCAAGGGAACAGTCCTCGAGGGCGGGTTCCGGGTGCCGGCGCTCCTTCGCTGGCCTGGCCATGTGCCGGCGGACTCCGTGCAGAACGGCATCTTCTCCGGCTTGGACTGGCTTCCGACCTTCGCGGCGGCGGCCGGCAATCCGAACATCACCGAAGAATTGCTGAAGGGCAAGACGATTGGCGATCGGACTTATAAGAACCATCTCGATGGCTACAACCAGATGGTCGCCATCACCGGCAAAGGGCCGTCC
>JBEEIB010000605.1:0-8414 GCA_041167675.1 Verrucomicrobiota bacterium | reverse complement strand
CAGCGATCAGCTTTGACACTAATAAGACGCCTTCAAGTTCGACGGCGATTTGGCTTTCACAGACATGTAGTGTCAACTCCCCATCGGCCTCCAAGAGCCGCATTATTTCGTTTAGTGCCTTGGTGTGCACAATAAACTCCGTCTCAGAGCTAACAGGAAACTCCACCTCGAACTCCGCTAGTGCCAGCCGCCTCCCGTCCGTCGCAACAACTCGCAACTTGTTGGCCTTAAACGAAAAAAATGCACCCTTCAACGCGCATCGTGAATCGTCTTCGGAAGCAGCATAACAGGTTCTCTGCAAGGCCTCCTTAAAGGCCTTCGCGGGCAGAGTAAAAACGTTCGATTCGCCAGGCCGCGAGAGCGGTGGGAAATCTTCCGCTGCGAGTCCCAGGAGTTTGTACTGTACGGTCCCGCTTCGAATGGTCGCTACATTTTGGCCGTTGGCCTCGAACGATAGATCCCCTTCAGGCAACGCATGAACAATCGACAAAAGATGCCGCGCAGGCAGGGTGATTTCGCCACTCTGTTCTACGGGAGCTTGAACACTTCGGCAAACACGCAGATCGAGATCAGTGGTGGTCAACCGCAACAAGCCGTTGCTCGCCTCAATCAAGACGTTGGATAAAATTGCCAGCGTTGTTTGAGAGGAAACGACATTGGGGACGGAGGCAAGTCCCTCCAGTAACGCATCTTTCTTGACAGTAAATTTCATGTCTCTTTTAACATTCATTAGGCCTGGGTAGATACGTTTCCGTATATTCTAGATGATGTTAAAATCTCGGGCAATGTCTAAAAAGCAGCGATTCTTAACACAGGACCAGATCCGCCTTACTCATTCTCACGAGCAAATTTGGCTCCCGACAAACTAGGACAGAGATCGTGCTAAATATGTGGCATGAACCTGTGGCGCATCCTTTCCTTAAGTTGGCAAACCAGTCCCGTTTTGTTCCGGCTCCTCTGGATCTTCGTTTTCATGATTCATGTGTTGGAATCAATGGCCGCGGCCTGCCTGCGGATGTCCAACGGACCGGGCCTGGTCCAATGCGATATGATTTTAACCGCGATCCTTTTCTTTTTCGCCTCGCACCTCATGGTTCATGCCGGCGTTAAACAATGGGCGTCAGTAAGCCACCCGATGAACAGCCCAATGACGACGACCAGAGCGGAAACCCTGCTCGCGGAGTTCACTGGTTTTCGCGGGCCGCTCGCGGCCGCTTGGACTCACCGGCGCGCGCATGTTGGCGCCATGATTTTGGTGGCCTGCGCCTACGTTCTGTTCACCGTCCGCGACCTCACTGGCTGGCCAGTCGCGCTCCTCATCGGCTGTGCGGCCCTTTTGAGCGTTCTTAACGCCTACCTCATCCTCCTCTTGGCAATAAACTATACCTGGGGCACAATCTTAAAGAGCCTTCGGGCGTCGTCACGGCGCTAACCTCTAAATCGGCTAAGCACCGACTAGAGCGCCGGCCGCACGCCTTCTAACGCAAGCGCCGCTTTACCCGACCGGTGGCTTAAACTTGAGCTGCCCCACCGAACAGGCATTCGGTAGAATGTCATCGCGTTTACGCAGGAACACTGGCTGATAGACTACGCCGCTTTCCTGAAACGCATACAAATAGCGAGCCTCCACAACGTCTCCGCTGTGCGGAACTTCCGCGTTGGGCGGAATTGTCACGTTCCCCGCAGGAACCAGTTGGCTCTCGCGGTACAAGCATAGCCCCACACTCCGTTGGTTGTTAATATTGCCGACGACAAAACTCGCCGTCTCGTAGAATTTATATTTGAGCTGGCTTCCGCCACTCGCTGGCCGTCCCGGAACATAGTGAGCTTCCAGATCCTTAACCACCACTCCCTCCTTTCCCTCCGCAACCAGACTGTCATGCAGTCTACGTTTTTCCTCGGACGTGAACGCTGTTTGGACAAACCGGATTACGGGGCCGTAAACGTTATCTAAGCGTTGCGCCCAAGACAGACGGGTCCGGTAGGGATGATGCCGCATGTCTTGACCGTTTATCTCAAGCAAATCAAAGGCGACGAACGCGTCACCCAAAAGTTCCCCATCCACTATAAACGAACTGTTCCCGGTTTTCGCAACCGCTTGCGCCAAAGGTTCAGGGAGGGCCACCACAAGACCCGTCCGATTGATTCCTTCCACGGCCCCGTTAAGGAAGCGGATCAGGGTGCGGCGTCCATCGAATTTCTCTTGGAAAACATAGCGCTTGTTCAGCATAAAACCGGCCAGTTCCTTCGAATCAATCGCGTTAAGCAGTTGCGGAGCGATTCCGGTGTTTTTGGCCTCGTGCGGGGTTGCCTGAAAAGGGACACCGTCCTCTCCCGGCGTATAGCCTTTCGCCATCTTCCCTTGGACCAATTTGTCGTAGATCGTTTTGGCTTGTCCATAGGAAACTGGCGTCCCGGTTTTGGTCCCACCCTGCAAGGCCGACCCGCGCCGGCCAAAGGCGAAATTGACGACCCATCCGCCGGATGATTGCTCGACACTCGCTCGGTAAACCTTGTCTGAACTTCCGTCGCGATAATAGAGGGTGATGTTTTCAGAATTCATATCTGCAACGTAGATACCGCCTGCTTTGCTGGCGTAATTGGTGGTATTAGTCGACCGCAGGCGGCTGCGCCGTTCAGACCCGCATCAAAAGCGCGAGTACCACCTCGAAGGCGAAATCGGCAGTGGATTTAGAGGCCAATGCGGTGTCCTTGCATCCGCAAAGGCTCTTCATCGGCCCCAAAAGAGTGGTTCGAAATAAAGGAAGGATGCTGGACACTGCATTGTCCGCTTTGAGCGCTTCCGCACTTCGATCCGGGGATCATCGTGACAACGAGAGATTACCTCAAAGAACCGTTTGCAGGATCTGACCACAATTGTCCCACTCGCCTCCGGTAAGGATTCGCCTTGCGGGATGATGACCTAAGTTAAAATGTATGAAGAAGTGTCCAGGAGTTTCCGCCATGCTTCTCCTGGGGCAACAATTGCTAGTGCGATCACGTTCAGGCTGTCACTCCTTTCTGTCTTTGCGGATCGACAATCCTTTCAACTAACGCCCTCAGACGCGAATCCCCTAGGTGCATACCCGAAAGAGCGTTGCGAACTTCCTCCACGTAAAGCGCGCCAAATTCCGGTGCGAGTTCAACGATGTCTACGCCGTTACTAACGAAGTCCGCAAACTTAATGGTCTGCGCTCTGTCACTTATCTTCCAGAGTCTTTCCGCCTCCAGCTGTTTACGAGCCGCCCTGTTTAGTTCAGGAAAGGCCGCCTTTGTAAAAACGTCGGTTAATTCCAGAACAAGTGAGGCGACATCAGACCCGAAAGCAGGCTCTATCTCATTGATGGTTACAGGCGTGTCTTCCACGACGTCATGCAACCACGCCGCGGCAATTTGTCCGGGATCGCCTCCGTGCGTCTGGACCAAATTCGCAACCTCCAGCAAATGGTTCTCGTAGGGCGTACCCGAATACTTGCGCCGCTGGCCAAGGCTACCAAACTCGTTCACCACCATTGCATGGGCTCGCAAAGCAAAAAATACCGCTGACTTCGACATAACCAGGCTAGATACTTCGGGCGGCAGACCGATTCGGAGGGCACAGTCACGAGTGAAGCTCCTCGACCTTTTCTTCTTATCGCGGCAACTTTGGCAAACGCCCCGACTCCCTACTGGAACCAATATTAGCGGCGCAAACCTTACAGGAAGCTCGATTATAGAATTGCTGGCTGGGACATGAAACTAACTGCCGATACGCGCCAAGGGAATCTGATCATCACTCCTCCTGACGAAACCATCGGTTCCCAAGCCGCCAACAGCGGATGCCATTAAATGGCTACGGAACGGCCCCGGATATTTTGCAAAAAAAAGGATTGGTTTTCCACTTACGGGCCTTTCACTCAGCCGTTCATTCAAAGAGCCCAGTCCTCCATCCTCCGTTTTGTTCACGACGCATGGCTCCTCTCAGGCTGCAGATGACCGCGTCCGGATTCACGCAACTGCAAATAATCAATTTCTGCCGGATCTGACATCGCAAAGTTCGACGGCCCGGTACGGTATTCGAAATCTTTCCTTATTCTCGAGCGTGATCTGGACCACGACTTCTTCAACGCTGTTGAGACCGAACACAGCCAAACCGGCTTCGACTCTCTCCGGAATTGAAATGCAATCCCCGAAATACCAGTGCGATTTCTCCGGAATAATCGCCCCACGCTCCTCGTCGAAGTGCCGAAAAACGTGCGCGATAATAATCGAGAGCCCGGCACAATCAAATGCCCAATAAGCATCGAAAATAATGTTTTCTTCAACGTCCAGGCCGTCCGCCGGGAACATTAAATCCAGATCCACGCGTAACACATGTTCTTCGCGCATTCCTCTCCCTAGATACCGTCACAGTAATTTTAGATTGGATCGTGGCAGAAAACGCACTGGAACCGTTCTCCTTTGAGCGTTGGTCACGGCAACGCCAAGTTTTCTTCCGGCCAGGAAAACCCCTCCCATGATGCCGGATCGCCATTGGCGGCAGATCATTCCCGATCTGGTGCAGGAACGCGTTAACACGCAAGTAGTCATCCGGCAGGCGGCCGTATTTGCGGACACTGTCTTCTGCCGCCTGCTGGGTGGTCACGTTCTGAGCCATCTCCATCCCGGCTGCGGCCGGAACCGAACCTCCTCCTCCTCAACAACAACAACCAACGCTCAGGCAGAAATAAAATTTATCCTTTGCACGAGGAGATTCTCCGTTTAAATGATGCAAACAGCATCCAGACCTCAGAGGTGTCTTCATGACCAATCGCCTTAGAGAATTCAAGAACTTCGGGCTGATCAGCTCAATACCGCAAGGCTTGGTCGATCCCTATGAAATGGGGAAACTCGCCTCGCCCAGTTACGAGCAATATCTGGATGGAGTCATCCAAACGCTGAGCGCGACGGCCGAAGAGTACAAGGCGAAGCTTGCCCTATGGCCGAGCGACGGCCATCAAAGCAAAATGTATAAGCAGTATGAGGCGCGGGTTGTCGGGGCTAGGATTGTGATCGATGAACTTTTCGAGCTGAAATGCACAATGAGGGATGCGCAGAAAAAGTAAGAAAAGCCCGCCCTGGAAACGGTCCGAACGTTTCGGTTCCATCGCTCTAGCTTCTTTTCTTGCCGTCGCTTCTCTCAGGGCAAAAGACCCTCCTCAAGTCACGCCTACGCCGGATCCGGCACTGGAACTGAGCCCGGCGCAGGATAGGGCCGTCCAGCAGGTGAACGATTACTTCGACCAAAATGAAAAGCCCATCCGGGCAACGCTCAAAGCAGCACAGGACGAGTACAACCTGGCATTGAAGGCGAAGCCGGTCGATCAATCAAAGATCCAAGCGAAAGCGGCGGCAGTCCAAAAGGCTACGTCCTTGCTTGCAGCCGCAGAAGCGCTCCACCGAGCCAACGTGTGGACTCTTTTGACTCCGCCCCAGAGGAAAATGGTCACAACATTGGAGTTGACCGGGAAAGTGCCTGGCGAAAAAGAGAATAGTAAAGCCAAGGATCGAGGGCACTGAACGCCCCGGCACAAGGGTTGTGCCTGAGCACGGATTTATCGTCGTCACCGAACTGCCTCGCACTCGTCGAGAAGTTGCTGGCTGCAGAGCTGCCAGGTTACCACCGTCAAGCAAGTCACGCGCCTCTTCCCACCGCTGAAGAGGGAGCTTCCATCCCGGGCCGCCCGCGGCCGCGATCTTCGTAAAACCTGACTTAACCTATCGCCGGCGTCCTGCGGTAGCGGAGCCACCGGAGCCAAGCAGATGGACCCATACCGGGCGGTTCAATGATATGAGGCCGAGTAAGGGCTTTCTCTAGATCGACCAATGCCTGCTAGACATCGGGGCGCATCAGCACCTTTCCGTCGCGAATTCCATAAGCTGGCAAGGCAATCGCACAATAAAAATCAATGCTAACTCCTCGTTCACTTCTGTTCTAGCGCCTTGACGATCTCATCGGACAGAACGAACTCCACCACATTCTCATCGCCCGACGCAGGTGTTGGCGCCTTCAGGCTTCCGCTCACCTTAATGGTTTTGCCGGTGATCGTTGCCAGATACGCGACGGCTTTGGGGCTCAGTCCGATTAACATCACCTCGGAAACCCCGCTTACATTCCGGTCCCCGGGGTTGTTGCTTCCGACCGCGAGCACTTCGTTCAGTTGTAAGGCCCATGCACCTTGGGGGCCCCTCTTGAGTTGCCCAGTCAGCGTGCATGGCTGCCCAAAGATGTATTGGGTACTTGGCGCCGGTTTCGATGGGTCTGTTGCAGGGAGTGCTTCAACATGGTAATCGGAATACTTGAGCGCTCCCACTTCATAACCTCCGCTCAGCACTCCGCTGACCGGGTAAGAACCAGGCACGATTCGCATGTGGTAGGAGTACGAAAGATTTGGATAACCGACGTAGCCCAGGACGCCGTGTACCTCGATTGTATCTGCGGAAATCCAGCTTCCGATCTCCGCTGTCTCCGTCTTGTAACCACGTCTTTTGCTACCCAGCTCCTCCGCTTTGGCCAGCAGCGGATCCAGATCGCGGTCCTCCTGGATGGTCGAGTGCCATGTCTGTCCGTCTAACCATGACGCAGTAATCAGCGCCGTGCGGGCAAAACGTTCAGCCAACGCGACTGTACGCGAATCAGGAGACCAGCGGATTGTCACGCCTGTCACGTAGTTAAGGGTTTTAACCGGAATCGTTACCGGCTCACCACCGGCAGCGGGGAAAACACCGATACCCTCTGTCGGATCGCCTGTGAGGGTCTTGAGCGGAGTACGCTTGAGCGTCCAGGCGCCGTTCGGGGAGTCAATTTGTTTTGCAGCCTGGCAATCGTGTCCCAGAGCCAATAAGAAGAGCAAAATATAGATTCGGCTCATAGAAATCAGGGCTAGGCGCCCATGTTGGCTACGTTCTTCGAGCCGGGATAAATATGTACCGTCACCGAGGGGTTACCCACGGTACCCTGAGCAGTATACGAGATGCCCACTGCAGTAGCAGCCGCCTCCGAAATTTCGCCGTACTCGTTGGGATTTCCGCTATCTCCAACACGCGCCCACGTCGTTTGGCCCGTCGCGTTATTCGTGACGGTCGCCCAATCACCCATCTGCACCCCTTGCTGCGACTGCTGCTGCGGCGTAGCAACAACAAACGGAGTGGTGCCTGCGTTGTATCCGCCCGATGTCTGGGCCTGCCATGTCTTGTCCCAACTTTGCGCGGTCGGGTCGCCGTCCGAATCAATGTTGGCTGTGCCACTGTTACTGATAACATTGTTGCCAAGGGAAGCCACCCCACCCTGCGGGCCACTTGCTACGCCTGAGCCCAAATTAAAGCTCTGCTGCGACGGAAGCACGTTGGACGCGCTAGTACCGGAACTGAGACTAAAAGCCGCCGGCGAAACAGAGGATGAGCCCAGGGTCGGTTCGGCGGTTGGGGGCGTAGTGTAGGTGCCGATGTCGGAATCGGTCGGGACGGAAATTTGGATAAGCTGCGTATTGTTTGGGGGCGAAACCGGATAAACACCGGAGGTAAGGAATGTCGCCAAGCTCTGATTCGCAAACACCAGGACCGACCCGACCACAAACCCCGGGAAAAGGCGCATCAGCAAACCCTCTTGAAACATCGATCCGGCCACCGCGGCAGCGCCAAACGCCATCATGCAAAGGGGAAGCACAGTGGTCAGAACGCGGATTCCATCGTCTGCGAAGGCCTGCGCCGTCTGACCCAGCAAAGCCGCGTTGGAAGGGTGATAGACAGCGGCGTTGGCGATCGATGAACTCGAGACCTTGAAGTTCTGACTACCCGCGCCCACTGGCGACACCTCTTGAAAGGCCGCGATGAAATTGAATAGCCCTCCTAGAATCACTGCGGCTCCGAACACGGCCAGAACCATGTGCCTGTGTCCGAGGGACCACAAGATCGCCCCAACGACGCCAGCCAGGAGCATCACCAGCCAGGCAATCATCCGCCACATCTCCGTGTAGCCCAGAGCTTGCTTCAGATTGGAGTCATTGGACACCGTGGAGGGGCCCGTCAACGCCGCGTTACTCAAATCCTGACCCGGCGTAAAGGTCTGTGCGAAGCCGTGCGGGATGGCGAAAAATCCGAGCACACTTAACATGATGAACAAAAAGGCAGCGAAAGAATAACGTGGCATCACCTTGCAATCTTCTTAACCACTGGGACACGTAAACGCAAAGCTTAACGGGGCAATATTCCCGGAATCTGGGCCAAGACATTTTACCGCCGTCAACTCGGATTGTTGTTATCAAGGCTTTAACATCAGAGCGTTAAAACGTCTTCAACATTCTTATGGCGCTATTTTAACATTGTCGCCGTAATTCCACTGCATTGATTTTTGGGGATATAAAACGAATTTTTTTTTCAATGTGTTCAAACCCGTG
>JBEEIB010000604.1:0-3199 GCA_041167675.1 Verrucomicrobiota bacterium | reverse complement strand
GTCCGCAGGAAACGGTTGTTCAATCAATTCAACACCCAGCGGGTGCAATGCAGGAACGATGTCTCGATAATGCGACGGGGACCATGACTCGTTGGCATCGACCAGCAGACGCGCGGCCGGTGCCTCTTGTTTGACAACTTCAACCCGCGGAAGGTCGAGGTCGTCACCTCCCAGTTTCAGCTTCAAGATAGGAGCGTTGCCCTTGGCAGCCGCTGCCATTTTCTCCGGTGTATCGAGACTGATTGTAAGCGCGGTTTGAACGGCGTCAGCAACTTGAATCTTCGCCAGTTCCCATGCGCGTTTATCCGAAGACTTCGCTTCCAGATCCCAGAGTGCGCAGTCCAACGCATTGCGTGCCGCACCGGCGGGCAGTAGCTGTTGAATCCGGTGCCGATCAATTCTTTGCCCGTTCGAAAAGGTTTGTTCCAGCTGAGCAACAACCGAAGCGACTGTTTCGCCATAGCGCTTGGATGGCACCGCTTCCGCGCGGCCAGTGTGTTGGCCGTCACTTACTGTTACCACGATGACACGCGCTTCGGTCCGGGCGCCGCGCGCGATACAAAACGGCTTATCCAGTGGCCAAACTTGCTCGTTAACCGTGAATTCCAAGTTGCGAGAGCTCATTCAACGATCGCAGGCGCTCAAATAAAGCAAGTCGGACGCCGCTAGGATGGAAAGTGCTCAGGCGTCGCGCGATGACGTCGCCGCGGCGTAGGGTGAATCAAATAGAAGTCGGAGATCAGAGACAGCACAGAGGTGAGACCGAGCGGATCCTTTCGCGATTTGGATTGATAGCCGAGTAGGCGAACTAAAAGATCGGCATCATGAAATTCAATAAAAATATCGGCATGATTCTGCTCGCGGTTTACTTAATCGTCGATGGCCTATTGGGGTTCGGCTTGAATATCGGGCCAGCCATTTTCTTGCTCTACATTGTGGCCCTTGCCGCCGGAATCTTCATTCTCATCGGAAAATAGTCTGAGCCGGACTGGCGGTTCTAGCTCGCCACGTGACGAGTCCGCGGGATGGGGGACCGGACCGGCAATGGCGGTAAAATTAAGAAGGCAAAAGGAAGAATTAAGAAGAAGCCGCCTTCGAGCCTTCGGCGTGCCAAAGAAGATAAGAATGCGGAGCAGAAAAGCCCGGGCTTTGGCGGTGAATTGGACACGGCGGCAGACCGCCGTGGCTACAATGGCTGCGCCGGCAAACCTGTAGTCGCCTCGCTCTGTCGAGGCGTTCCGTTGTTCGATTGTAGCTCGCGGCGGATGGGGCGTGTCGCGCCCGATCTTCGGCGCCGGCCGAAACCGAATACATTTTCGCGGAGGCCCCGACTAAATTTATTCGAACATTTTTCTTGTTCTCGAAACTAAATATACCAAATTAGTTTCTGAGGTGTTAGGATCATCTCAGCGATTGAAACACGCCGACAAGAACTCGAGGCAGAAGCGGGCTCAGTCCGTTCGACAACGCATCGTGGAGGCGACTCGGGCACACTTTTTCAGTCATGGATTTCGCGGGGTGACGATGGACGACCTGGCGAGAGAGCTGGGTATCAGCAAAAAGACGCTTTATGCTCATTTCTCAAGCAAGATCGCTCTACTCGAGGCGGTGCTGGCGGACAAATTCGCTGGAGTCGAGGCGAAGCTGAAAGAAATCGCCCGTGCCCACCCGCACGATTTCTCAGCGGCGCTGCATGAGCTGCTAACGACCACTCAAAGCGAATTGGATGAGATCAGGCCGCCATTTGTTCGGGATATGCGGCAGAAGGCGCCGCAGGTGTTCAAGATTGTCGAGCGCTGGCGAGCCGATTTGATCGAACGCTTTTTTGGAAAACTTTTCGTGAAAGGCCAGCGTAGCGGGACGGTGCGCGCGGATCTGCCGGCAAAAGTGATAATCGAGATTTTGCTGGCCGCGGTTCAGGCGATTGTGAATCCGGCCAGGGTAGAAGAACTTGGCCTTACCCCAAGAACTGCCTTCGCCTCAGTTCTCAAAGTTGTTCTCGAAGGCGTGATCACCCGCAAAGGAAGGAAAACATGAGTAGGTTTAACTCAGGAGATCTGGCGTCTCTCACTGTTCCCCGTGATCGCGATGTTCGTCGCCGTGAATGTTAACAGCAAACATTGAATTAAGGGGAATGATCGCAAGAGAAAGGAACTAATTATGAAATCCCAAGCAGAGATTCATCAGGAATTACGACAAAAGATTCTCAAGCTGCCGGATGTGACCGAGAAGCAGAATGCGGGAATCCACGACAATGCCTTTTTCGTCGGGCGGACAATGTTCATGCATATCCATGGCCACAGTCACTGCGATATTCGATTGTCGAAAGTTGAGCAGGAGCGAGTCCTTGCGGAAGGGAAGGCACGCCCGCACCGTTGGGCGCCGGAAGCAGGATACGTCACGTTGATTGTAGACGATGAAGAGGATTTGGATCCAGCAATGGATCTGATTCGGATGTCGCATCATCATTTTGCGGGCAAGCGGAGCGTTCTCCGACCCGAACACCAATAGGACCGGCAGGATCGTAAGGAGCCATTGTGAAACTATTTGTCATCGGAGCGACCGGTCGAACTGGACAGGAGGTTGTTGACCAAGCTCTGGCGAGAGGTCATCACGTGACCGCGTTTGTTCGTTCGCCTGAAACCATCACCTTAAAAAATGAGCGACTTGCGGTCATTAAGGGCGATGCCATGGACGAAAACCAACTCTTTCAGGCGATGCAAAACCATGACGCGGTCATTTCAACACTCGGACCGCGAAAGCCTTTCAAACCGAGCTCCATTCTCCACGACAGCGCACTTGCGACTACGCGCGCAATGACCCGTTCCGGCTTAAGGCGGCTGCTTATTCTTTCGGCAGCAGCGCATTTTCCGGGTCTTCCCAATCGAATTGTCAGCTTCATCCTGCGAAACCACATGCGCGATTCGCTCGCAATGGAAAAAGTCGTGCAAGACAGCGGTCTCGACTGGACGATCGCTCGCCCTCCGCGTCTCACCCAGAAAGAAGACTTGACCTATCGAAGCCGGGAAGACGCTGCTCCTAAGATGGGTTTCTCTCTATCCCGCAAAGCGCTTGCACGGTTCATGCTCGACACGATCGAGCAGAAGAAAGATTTCCGCAAGATCGTAGGCATCGCGAAATAGGTCGGCGGACTTCGTCCATGTTTACCGCCTACATTATTGTCACTGTCATCGCCGCT
>JBEEIB010000603.1:0-4647 GCA_041167675.1 Verrucomicrobiota bacterium | reverse complement strand
TCCTAGCGAAGTCAAACGTCTACCGGGTCGAGAATACTTAGCCGCAAGGAATCAAGCGAAACTCACCATTAAGCGCAGTCGCCACCGCGCGGTTCGCGAAATTGCGG
The DNA here is from genome assembly GCA_041167675.1 of Verrucomicrobiota bacterium. GTDB lineage: Bacteria > Verrucomicrobiota > Verrucomicrobiia > Chthoniobacterales > JAFAMB01 > DASTDH01. Next base: position 4,540 of record JBEEIB010000603.1, on the reverse strand, counting down.
CCAAATGCCCGACAACGCCGACACGCCGACACGCCGACGTCGCCACGAGAAGCAACGGGTGCACGCTATCGATCCGTTACCGGCGATACCGGCGCTACCAAAGCCTCCGTGCTCTCACGGACAACCAGTTCTGGACGCAAGAGCTGGAGCGGCTGCTCGATCGGTTCTCGATTGATCATGCGCAAAAGTATTTCCACGCAGCGTTCTCCTTGCTGGGCGAAATCATGGTGAATCGTGGTCAAAGGTGGCTCGAAGAATCGCGATTCTGGAAGGTCGTCGTATCCGACCACGGGAATTTCCTTGGGCACTTGGATATCCCTCGCGTGGAGGGCTCGTAGGGCGCCCAAAGCCATGTGGTCGTTTCCCGCTACGATCGCCGTGAACGATCCGAAGGCGGAGTCCAGAAGGTGTGTTGTTGCGGCATACCCGCTTTCTGCGCTCCAGTCTTCCTCAACCGAAGGGCCCGGTTCCAAACCAGCGTGTTTAATGGTTTGTTCCCAGGCCTTTCGGCGCTCGTTGGATGCGGACCAACCCCGAGGTCCGGCGATGCAAGCGATCCGCCGGTGACCCAAGTCAAGGAAGTGCTGAGTGGCAAGCTGAGCTCCGAGCGATTGATCGACGATCACAGTGGGCACGTTTGGACCAGTCCCACCATCGAGCGTCACAAAGGGCACGCTATCGGCGCCTTGATCTGGGGCTACTTGTATTCGCCAAACCTTTCGCCATTTAACCAGGTCTTAAACGCGCTTCATCAAAGCACGATCGACTTCCTATCGCCGGCATTTGTCCTTTTCTCGATAGCCAACATCGTGACCTGGACCTGGACCGGCTACAACATGATCACGCTGTTTGCGGCTTTGCAGAATATCCCCCAGGGGCTTTACGAGGCGGCGCGTGTCGATGGGGCCACGACTTGGGATATCGTGCGCAACATTAAACTTCCTTTGCTCATGCCCACGCTAAAGCTCTTCTTCATTTTTTCCGTGATCGGCACTTCGCAGCTTTTCACAGAAGCGTTCGTGTTGCGACCGCTTGGCTACGTGGCAGATAATATCACCCCCAATCTTTATCTTTATCTAACCGCGGCACGCGATGCGAACTACTCGTACGCTGGAGCCATGGCGATACTGTTGGCCTTGCTGATTTTCGCCCTTAGCGGCCTGTTTCTGCGCCGGATTGGTTCGCGATAGAAAACTGAAAACTTATGCCTTTCAAGCAGCCGTCTGCCATCACCGACCCGGGCGCCGCGAATGTGTCTGCCGGGTCTCTCGGATCCGCCATCGCCCCCAGGCCCAATCTTCGAAAGTACGCGGGCGCCTCGATCGTATCAGGATCGTTGCGGAACGGAGCGCTCACCGTGTTCCTGCTCTACTGTCTATTACCTGCCATTTGGATCATCGTGGCCATGACCAAGGATAATGGCCAACTTTTCTCGACCTTTGGTTTTTGGTTCGCCAGCCCTTTTCATTTCTTTGAGAACGTGGTCGGCCTGTTTACCTATCAGGAAGGGATTTTTTTACGCTGGTTTGGCAACTCCCTGCTTTATGCCGGATCCATCTCAATGGGTAGCACGCTCATTTGCGCAATGGGCGACAATGCCTTTTCCAAGTACGATTTTCCCGCCAAGCAATTTCTGTTCAACTTCATCTTAGGGACCATCATGGTGCCCTCAATGGCATTAGTGCTTCCGTTGTTTCTGATGTTGAACAAGATCGGCTTGGTAAACACCATGTGGGGCGTGATTCTGCCGAGCCTCGTCAATCCTTTCGGTCTTTATCTGATGAAGGTGTTCTGGGATTCGTCTTTCCCCAACGACTTGATCGAGGCTTCACGCCTGGAAGGCGCGAGCGAGCTGCAGATTTTCTGGCGCATCGGGATGCCGCTGATGCAGACAGGGCTAGTGACGGTAGCGCTACTGGCCTTTGTCGGCGCATGGAACAACTTTTTCCTGCCGTTAATTGTCCTGAATCAAGACAATCTTTATCCGCTCACGCTGGGGCTGAGCGTCTGGAATAGCGTTAGCTCCTCCGCAGGGGGTGGAAAGCCGCTTTACAACATGATCGCTTTGGGCTCGCTGATCAGTGTGTTGCCGCTCCTGATCGCTTTTGTCGTATTGGGCAAATACTGGCGCGGCGGCTTAACGACGGGTGCCACTAAAGGGTAGGTATCGGTAGGGACGCCATCAAATTATGAACAAGAGCTATTCCTACAATTCGTTCCTTTACGGAGTCGTTTATTACCCGGAGCAATGGCCGGAGGCCCAGTGGGATTTCGACCTTTTGCGCATTGCCCAGACCGGCATGAATGTAGTTCGAATGGGCGAAGGCGCCTGGAGTGTTTGGGAGCCCGAAGAAGGCCGTTATGACTTTGCTCTGTTCGATCGGGCGCTTGAGCTCTGCCAGAAACATGAGCTGAAGGCGATCATGGGTACACCCACCTACACGCCGCCCGCCTGGCTCACCGAACGTTATCCGGAAGTGTTGCGCACAAGGTTTGACGGAACGCCTCTAGTGCACGGCTCGCGCCGTCATTACAATTACACATCGCCGGTTTATCGGGAAAAGTCTCGGGCTATAACCGAGGCGCTAGCCCAGCATTATCAAATGCATCCGGCGGTGATCGGTTGGCAGGTTGACAACGAACTGAACTGTCACCTGGACGTTAGTTTCGCGGCGAGCGATCACGATGCCTTTCGCGCTTGGTGCCAGGAGCGTTACCAAACACTTGATGCCTTAAACCAGGCCTGGGGGACCGCGTTTTGGTCTCAGACCTACACCGGCTGGGATCAAGTTTGGTTGCCGCGGCCCACGGTAACCTATCAGAACCCGAGCCTGCTTTTGGACTTTTTTCGGTTCACCTCCGACATGACGGTTCGGTTTGCAGCAATGCAGCACCAGATTATCAAGCGAATCGCGCCGCACCAGTTCGTGACCCACAACGCCTTTCAAACCATGACGAGCGTTGATCTGCCAAAGTTTGTGCGGGAAGCTGTCGATTTCGTTTCATACGATTCTTATCCAGAATTCAAGGTATGCGACCTCGCGTTGCCGGCTCGCTTTCGCGATCGTTCCGAATCCAGGCTCCTATCCAGGATGCGCGGAGTATCGGCGAAGTTCATGGTATTGGAACAGCAGTCTGGCCCCAGCGGTCAGATCGGTGGAGTCTTGAACGGTAATCTTGATTACCTCCATCCCACCCCCAAGCCTGGGCAGATGCGCCTCTGGTGCTGGAATTCGATCGCTCACGGTGCCGACGGCCTGCTCTATTTTCGCTGGCGTTCGCTGCCGTACGGCTCGGAAGCCCATTGGAACGGACTCCTGTACCATGACGAGCGAAACGCGTGGCGGTTGGACGAAGCCAAGCAGCTCGGCGGAGAAATCAAGCGTTTATCGTCGATGCTGACTGATAGCCGATGCGCATCGCAGGCTGCGATTCTTTATGATTTTGACAATGAATCGCATGCTCGCATTGAGCGCCAGACCGGCAAACACCGCGAGTCCAACGAACTTAGCGTATATCAAGCCTTGTCCGAGCTGCACTTGTCCGTTGACCTGCTGCCGCTCTCGGGTCTTCACGCGGGTGGAGAGCTTAGCGATTACCAAATCGTCTTTTTCCCGCACGCACACGTGTTGACGGCCGCCGACATACCGCCTTTGCAGGCGTATGTGGAAGGCGGGGGCACCTTAGTCTTCGGTTGCTGGAGTGGCTATCGGAACCGAAATCATTGGTGCTATGATGCCGCTGGAAAAGCTTTTTACGAGGATCTGGTAGGGGTGCGGGTTGCAGATTTTACCGTGGTGACTCTTGGTGAAAAGTCTGGCATGCGCTTCGGGGATTCAGGGTCTGTGCTGGAGGCGCCAATCTTCAATGAGATTCTGGCGGTGAATGCTGAGAGCACGCAGGTGCTGGCATCGTACGCCTCCGATTACTATTCGGGGGAGCCAGCCGTGACTCTGCGCCAAAAAGGGCGGGGAAGGGTGGTCCATTTCGGCAGCTTCTTCACTCCGCAGAACGTGAGCGCATTGTTAGACGCGCTGGCGATTGAAGATCCGCTCGCGATATGGGCGGACATTCCCGCAGAAATTCAGGTTACGGTCCGAACCCATGGCGCCGAAAGGTTCTACTTTCTTTTGAACTTCACCGGTACAGCGCTGACGGCGAATCTTAAGGAATCGGTGTTTGATCTTTTGGGTAGACAAAAGCTCCAGGGTCACACGGAAATTCCGCCGTACGGCGTCCTCCTGGTGCGGCGCGGGGAACGGAGATAGTACCAAGTAGGCCTGGAACCCGGTGAAAGGTGGTTGGTGATTCGTGAGAAGGTCGAGAACATCGACACGAAGTGCAGTGGCGGCTCGAAGGGCCCCCCGGAAACATAGCCCATGCGCGTCAACATAAGTGCTTAAGATCGCCCGGTGAGGACTTTTCCCGGAGGGACTTGGTGAAAGTAGAAGCCCAGTACGAAGTGCTGGGAAATGAAGCAAAAAGACACGGCCGTCCCATCCGGGACGATAGAAACGCTTGGCTTTTGGTCTCGCACGCC
>JBEEIB010000602.1:0-14196 GCA_041167675.1 Verrucomicrobiota bacterium | reverse complement strand
AGGAGGCTCCGACAAAGAGCAGGAGTCGCTGGACAGGCGCCTGTTTCTCCGGAGCTTGGCGAAATGGTCTGGTGCGGCGTTTGCGGCGGTGGGGTTTGGCGGTGCCTGGCTTGCATCGGCGCCAGAGGCCAATGCTGGGATTTGGATCAACCGATGGGGTCCTGGTCGCGGCAGATGGATTAATCGATGGGGTCCTGGCCGAGGTCGATGGATCAACCGGTGGTGAGTGACTCACTGGATGTATTTGCGTGTCCGAGGAAGCTTATCAGTCTCTGCGGATTCTCCCGTCGGCTTTGGCGGAGACACAAGGTGATCTGTCCTTCGTTGCCATCGTCCGGAGTCGAGATGAACTCTGTCGATGGCTGCGCGATCCACCCCGCGGCTTGAAGTGGCTGCAGGTCGAAGGAATGTTGGGCGACCCCTATGCATGGACGGAGGCCGCGCACAGCGATTCTAGCGTTTTGCTTGACTTGGTCCTTTCTGACCCATCTTCCGAATTTTCGGATCTTTACAAATTGGTGGATGCCTGCACCGTCCACGACTTCCGCGTAACGGTACCGGCTCGGCCCGGTCTGCTTAAGGCGGTCAAGCTCGCGGCGGCGTTGTCGTTCCCAGTCCGAGTATTACCAGGTCAACCTACAGCAGAGGTGGTTGCAGAACTTAAAGAAGTTATGGACTTCTATCTTCATGAACCAACGGTCGAGGCACCAGTGGAATTCTTTCACTCTTTGCTTGCTACCACGTGCGGCGCCGACGCGGGCTCGCTGTGGATGATCCTTGAGGAAGATCCGGCTGCATTTCTTCAGTACGATATCGATGGACAGGTTCGGCTGCCCCGCTCTGGCTCGTTCAAGTCGGTCGAATTCTCTCCCGCGGAATTTGTGGAGAATCATCTTAAGAGCCTTGTTCAACAGGGCGCTGAATGCGCGACCTGTCCGTGGCAACAGTCATGCCGCGGATATTTTAAATGGCCGGATCCATCATACTCTTGTGAAGTAGTAAAAGAGTTATTTTCCGCTATTCAGGCGGCTGCGGACGAGATCCGTCGAGACCTGGCAAGTTGCGCCACGGCGAACCGCTAATCCGACCTAACCGGAGCGACACACAGTGAGTAGCCGAGTCTTTAGTGTTATTCTTCTTCCGACGTCGGAATGCAACGTCGCTTGTGACTACTGCTTCGAGCACAAGGAACCGCATCGTCTGTCACCAGCCCTGTTACCCTTGTTGACGAAGCGCTTGCTGGACCACCTCGAGAACGAGCGTATCGAGGAGTGCGAGATCTACTGGCAGGGCGGCGAGGCCATGATAATGGGTCCGGACTGGTTTGCGCACGCTGGAGAGGTTATGGACTCTGCCGCAGCCAAGCGAGGGCGGCGGTTTATTCACTATTTGCAAACTAATCTTATCAGTTACTCGCCCGCATGGAACGATGTGATCCATGGGATGTTCAACGGCTCGATTGGAACCTCCATGGACTACCCCAACGTGTACCGCAAACTGTTCAGGGGCGGGGCGGAAGCATACACCAAACTCTGGACCCAAAGGCTGCACGAGGCGAAAGCCGCAGGGATTGAGATTGGCGTGATCGCGGTGCTCCATCAGGCCAGTCTTGAAGCAGGCCCGGAAAAGTTCTACCGGTATTTCACAGAGGAACTCGGGCTCGGCGATTTCCAGGTCAATACCCCGTTTCCAGGTGGTCCTGCGAAACAGCTTGAGAACGATTTTAAGCTCGATTTGGGTGAGTTGGCCAGATTTTTGGTCGGGCTTTTCGACATCTGGATAGCGCGGGGCTATGCGTCCGGAGTCTCGCTCGGTCCGTTTGACGGCTTGATCAATCATTTCACGGGCAAACCAGCGCGCCTGCTCTGCATCTGGAAAGAGAACTGCTCTAATCAGTTTATTTCAGTAGACTCCAAAGGGACGGTTGCCCAGTGTGACTGCTGGGTTACAAGCTATCCCGAATATTTTTTCGGTAACGTTTTTCATGAGCCCGACCTCACGCGAATGTTAAAAACGAGCCGGGCGCGTCGGGATTTCGTCGAACGACCCAAGCGTTTGGTTAGGGACGAAGACTGCCTTTCCTGCCGCTATCTCTCAATCTGTCACGGGGGGTGCCCGGTGCGAACTTACAGCGCACTAGGCACGATGATGGCCAAGGATCCCCTATTGCGAGGTTTACAAAGCCGTCTTCGCTTGTGCCGAAGCTCATGGCCGGGAAATTCTGCGATGCCGCCGCGCCACCGCAACATCAATGACCGAACACCATCAGTGACAGTTCAGCCGATTAACATCGACTTCCACCAATGAATACAGAGAATTATTCCAGACGCCGATTCGTGCGGCGTGGTCTTACCTTGGCCGGAGTGACCTTCGCCTGGAGCGCATTCCGATCGAACAGTTTGGCTCGTCAGGCGAAAATCGGACAACCGGCGAACCCGGACGAAGCGCTCGCTGAATTGTTAGCCGGGAACAAACGCTACGTAACGGGGCAGAACATTCACCATGACTTCGGGCCGGAACGCCCCGCACTCGCGCAAAGCCAACATCCGTTCGCGATTATACTAGGGTGCGCCGATTCGCGGGTCGCACCCGAGTTGGCGTTCGACCAGACACGCGGCCGATTGTTCGTGGTCCGTCTGGCCGGCAACTTTGTCGACGACAATGGGCTCGCCAGCATCGAATTCGGAGCGAGCGTGCTGGGCGCTTTTTTGATCATGGTCTTAGGCCACAACGAATGCGGGGCCGTAAAAGCTGCGGTCGATGTCGTCACAAAAAACGCGCAGCTTCCGGGACACCTGCCAGAGCTTATCGCTCACCTGAAAGCGCCAGTTGAGAAGGCGCAAAAACAAGACGGTTCTCTCGTAGATAATGCGATCCGCCAGAATGTTCTCCTTAGCGTTGAAACTTTACGCAACTCCGAACCGGTCCTTGCTGATCTGGTCAAACAAAATCGTCTGCGTGTCGTTGGTGGTCTATACGATCTCGCAACCGGCCGAGTGGAAGTTCTGAGCTAGCGTAAAGCGAAGCGTCCTCGCTTGCCCCTTTTGCCTGGTCCGCCGGACCGGACCTATCATCATGCGATAATTTGACGAATGGACTCCCTGTTGGGTCGTACTTCGTTCAGGAGTTTTGTACGCTGCAGCTTTCAAAATGCAGCGAGGGGCACTAATGTACCTATTGACCCAAGGCGAGCCTATGGCACGTCCAACCCCGACTACCAGCGTGCGTCAAGCGTTTGCGCATGTATACATCATTGATCTGGCGGGCGAACTCACGTCGTCAGTCGACGCCGCGCTGCTAAAGGCCTACCAACAGGCGAGCAGCGATGCACGGGTGGTAATCCTGAATTTCAGCCACTTGGCGTACAAGAACAGCAGCGGGATCAAATTGCTAGTGAAGCTCCTCACGAGTGGCACTGCGGCGGGTCAGCGCCTGTTCGCTGTGGGTCTAAACGCGGAGTACCGGAACATTTTCCGGGTTACGCAACTGGACTTAGGAATCACGGTCTATGCTTCCGAAGCCGACGCGCTGCAAGCCGCGCGCGACGTGATTGCTTCGGGCAATGGTAATCAAGCCGGGGGGAGAGGCAATCACGTTTGCTCAGAAGTCTGGAAGGACTTGGAACTTCGTTGTGCTGGTTCGGAGCCCTCGGGAGTCTAGCCATGGCTCCTATCGCTTGCGCGAGTCGCAGAGCACGTGGCGAGCAGGACAACCGGTATAAGAATTTCATTCTGGCCCCAGGTTGGCCCAGATCCGCAGCTAAGGATTATCGCTCCTCTCAAACCGGATCGCGCCGCGCGATACTTCCGTTCCCGTGCGTCGCTCTCTGCCGTCGCAAATAATCTTGGTAGGCGCGCAGTGCGCTTTGATTGTGTTTTCGTACTAGGTTTTCGACTTCGTCGGCGTCTCCGTTCCGGATCGCGCGCAGGATCTGCCAATGTTGTTTCTGGGCAATTGGCAGATGACACACAAAAACCTCTTTCAAAAAATGGCGGTGCAACCGGTCCCAATGATCCAGCACCTTGGCGATGAGGCCGGCCACCAATTGGGTACCGGCACGTGCGCAGATGAACTCGTGAAAATGACGATTCTCCTGAGACCAGGCTTCCGCATCAGCAGTAAGTGTATCCATGTGGGCAACAATCGTTTCCAGTTCCGCCAGTTCTTCCGGTGCCAACCGTCCACAAGCCATTCGACTGCTCGTGACCTCCATCGCCTCAAGTAACGTGAACACCTCCACGATAGATTCCGCTGCAATCTCGCCCACTCGGGCGCCGATGAACGGCTCGAACACAACGTAACCATCGGCGTGCAGCCGTTGGAGTGCCTCGCGGACCGGTATTGAGCTGACGCCGAGTTTTTCCGCAAGATCGTCGATCACGAGTCGAGCCCCAGGAGCCAGTTCGCCGTTCAAAATCGCTTCGCGAATTTCCGCGATTACCAGATCCTTTTTGCTGCGCACAGCATTTAAGCGTCTCATCGATTTAGCGCGCTGTTATACAACGATCGTCAGGAAACAGGTCCGTAAATCGTTCCTTGATCCGTTTAAGGGCTGTCTGTCCCGGTAGTTGCCACAGGGCTCGGTTAAAAATCTCAACTTCGACGGGACCATGGTAACCCGCTTGCTCAATCAGCGCAGAGATTCTCGGCAGCTCGATGTAGCCATCACCCATTAGACCGCGCCCATTGAGGATATCTGGAATAGGAACAATCCAGTCACTCAGATGAAACCCAAAAATTCGGCCCGCCGCTCGGCCAATTTCCGTTTCCAGCGCCGGATCCCACCAGACATGATACGCATCAACCACGATTCCGACCACGTCTGCTGGAAAAAGAGCGGCCAGTTCGTTTGCTTGCGCGAGTGTAACAATGACTGATCGGTCGGCCGCGAACATCGGATGCAATGGTTCTACGCCTAGACGAATTCCTCGCTCGGCCGCGTATGGCACCAGATTGGCAATTCCCGCTTCCACCATTTCACGGCTGGCTGAAAGACCGGCCGCTGCGATTCCTCCGCAGACCAGCACGACCAGCTGCGTTCCCAGTGCGACTGCTTCGTCGATCACTCTCCGGTTTTCTTCGATCGATTTTTGCCGCTGCTCGGCGTCGTCATAAGGAAAGAAACCGCCTCGGCAAAGGCTGGAGACCTTGAGGCCAGATTCATCAAACAACGCTCGCGCTCTTTCGATCCCTACCTCGTGAACCTGCTCTCGCCATAGCCCAATATAGGAAATCCCCAGCTGCCGGCACGCTTGTACCAGTTGCTCAAGCGCTAGTTGTCGTACCGAGTAATGATTGATACTGAGCCGATCGCCGCGCTTCATGTACAGGAGGGTTAGTCGACTCCAGCTAACTTCAGGAAGACTTGCATCCGCTCAACGGCGAGTTCCGGCTCCGAAAGTAGTCCTGCTTGATCGGCCAAGACAAAGAGTTGACTCAGGTGCAGCACCGACCGCGCGGACTCCAATCCACCGATCATTCGAAAATGGGCCTGCAATCCATTCAAATAAGCCAAGAAAACCAACCCGGTTTTGTAGCAATAGGTTGGTTTCTGAAAGATATGTTGAGCAAGGGGGACGGTTGGCTTCAGAATTTGGAAGAACTCATGGCGATTTCCGCGATCTAATGCGCCAAGAGCTGCCGAGGCGGCCGGTGCGATGCCATCAAAAATGCCTAAGAGGGCGTGGCTGAATTGGGTCTCATTACCGGCGATAAGCTCCGGGTAGGCGAAATCGTCTCCGGTGAATAATTTCATTCCCGGGGGTAACCTTTCGCGGAGAGTAATCTCTCGACCTTTGTCCAAAAGCGAGATTTTTATACCTTCGATTTTGTCGGTAAATTCAAAGAGTAAGCTCAGAAGATTTTCCGTCGCTTCATCTAAATTATCTGTTCCCCAATATCTGCTCAGAGCGGGATCGAACATTGGCCCTAGCCAATGCAGTAGGACGCGATCGCGAGCGATGCGAATGATTTTGCTGTAAACTTCGCGATAGTCGTCGAAGGAGCGAGCGGTCGCAGCCAAAGCGCGGCTAGCCATTATCACAATCTGCCCACCACATTTCTCAATCCAGTCACACTGCTCCTCGTATGCCTCTGCGATTTCCATCAATCGGTAAGAGTTTTGGCTGGGGAGTTGGTCGGTGCCTGCCCCACAGACAATTGCATGTTCGCCCGCAGTTGCTGCTGCGGTTGAGCGCCCAATCAATTCTCGGGTAGATTTCCAGTCAAGTCCCATGCCGCGTTGCGCGGTATCCATCGCTTCAGCGACCCCAAAACCGTGCGACCAAAGATGTTCACGGAACCTCAGGGTTGCCTCCCAATCGATCGCAGCTCCATTCTCGGCCAGTGGGTCGGCTACGACGTGTGCTGCCGCAAACGCTTTGCGGCTCTCAATTTTCGAGACAGTGCGAAAATTTCCGCCTGGTCCCACCGTGTATTGCTCTAGCTTACCGGAACGAAACGGAAGCCGAAGTGTGCTCAATTTCATAATGACAGCGGGGCCATATCTATCCAGCGTCGTTCCTGCCACGATTTGAGTCCGGCTTCGGCTAACTGCACACCTTTCGCTCCTTCCAGCAAAGTGTAGGGAAATGGTGTCCCCTCAACTACATGCCGGAGAAATTCTTCCCACTGTACTTTGAATCCATTTTCATAGCTTTGGTTTTCCGGGATCTCTTGCCAGTCGCCAAAAAAGTTGTGGGAATTGGCCAGATCGGGATTCCAGACTGGTCTGGGCGTATTCACTCGGTGCTGCACTTTGCAACTTCGCAGCCCGGCCAGCGCGCTTCCATTAATTCCATCTACCTGTAAGCTGAAGAGTTCATCCCGATAAACGCGAACGCACCAAGAAGAATTGATTTGGGCAATGATCCCATCTCCAACCTGAAAGATCGCGTAGGCGGCGTCGTCGGCGGTCGCGTTGTAACGATGACCCGCTTCATCGTACCGCTCGGGAATGTGGTTCGCTCCCAATGCGCACACGCTTCGCGTAGGACCGAATAGGTTGTCCAGGACGTACCGCCAATGGCAGAACATATCTAAGATGATTCCGCCTCCTTCTTCCAACCGATAATTCCAAGAGGGACGCTGTGCGGTTTGCCAATCTCCTTCAAAAACCCAGTATCCAAATTCGCCGCGCACGGACAGAACTCGCCCGAAGAATCCACTTTCGATCAGATGCTTCAGTTTGCGGAGGCCAGGCAGGAACAATTTGTCTTGCACGACTCCGTTTTTGATTCCTGCCTTGGTTGCCAGACGAGCGAGTTCGAGAGCAGTCTGCAGATCTTCGGCAATCGGCTTCTCGCAATAAATATGCTTGCCCGCCGCGATCGCGGCTTTGACTGCGGCGGCACGCTCAGAGGTGACTTGAGTATCGAAATAGATGGAGATGTCCGGATCAGCCAGAGCAGCATCGAGATTGGTGGTCCAACGGTTAAGGCCGAGCTCGTCCGCGAGCGCGCGTACTCGTGCCTCATTACGGCCGGTCAGGATTGGTTCGGGCCAGAGATACTCACCGTTAGCGAGGCGGAGACCACCTTGCTCACGGATAGCGAGGATCGACCGAATCAGATGCTGGTTACGGCCCATTCGTCCGGTAACACCATTCATGAGTATATGGATGGGGCGAGGTTGCATGGGGAGGAAAAGTGACTTGACCATATATCATATATGATTTAGGAACGCAAAACGGTTGTTCTCCCGTCTCCCTCGATCCAAAATGACTAACCCCCTGCGAGTCGTCGTTGTCGGTTCCGGTATCGGTGCACAGCATATCAAAGCTTTTCGAGCTGCCCCAGACCTCTTCGAGGTTACCGCCATTTGCGATATCGATCCCAAACGCGCCCGCGCTCTCGCCGAAGAACACGCAATCCCGGAGCTCCTCACCGATTTCAATACCGCGATCAAGCGAACCGATGTCGACATCATCGATATTTGTACCCCGCCCAATCTTCATTTCGGCCAAATCCACGCCGCCGTCGAGGCCGGCAAACATGTTATTTGTGAAAAGCCGGTCGTTGGCAGTTTGGCTGAGCTGGATCAATTGCAAAATCTCTCCCAGAGGATGGGCAAACAAATTATGCCCATCTTCCAATACCGGTTTGGTCGTGGTCTACAAAAGTTGAAGTATTTGGTCGAACGCCAACTCACCGGCGAAGCATTTGTATTTAATGTTGATGTGGCATGGTGGCGCTCGCGTGATTATTACTCCGTACCGTGGCGCGGCAAACGTGCGACCGAACTAGGCGGTGCGCTCCTCAGCCAGGCGATTCACGCAGTCGACATGGTCTTTTACATCCTAGGCCCGGCTCGTACGGTCTTTGCTCGGACCGTCACTCGAGTAAATCCGATTGAGGTCGAAGACTGCGTCGCGATCGCGATGGAAATGAGCGATAGCTCGCTTGGTACCATTTCGGTAACTCTTGGTTCGGCGGCTCAGATTTCGCGCCACCGTTTTACTTTCCGCAACCTGAGCGCTGAAAGTAACACTGAGCCCTACGCGAATTCGGCAGAGCCCTGGGTATTCTCGTTTCCGGAGGAAAAGCAAGACGAACGGATCGAGCGAGCGCTCTCGGAGTTCACGCCATCGGCCGAAGGTTATGAAGGACAGTTTCGGCGCTTCTCCCATTCTTTTAAGCAAGCGGAGGCACTACCGGTAAGTTTGGCGGACGCGCGCAGGGTGCTGGAGTTCATCGCTGCCGTCTACTATTCCGCGGAAAGCGGAGAACCGGTTTCTCTACCGTTGACCCAGATGAACCCAAAATACATCCAGCTTTAGATCGAGACCCATCACTGGGCTGAAGAAAGGCATTAGCAAAACCAACGCCGAACTATGGATCAGTCGCAATTATTCACGTCCGCACTACCCGGTGGCATCAGTGTCACTCATCTTCGAGTCTACGACTTCCCTGGCCCGGACACTTTGTCGGGTGGCAGTCCGCATATGCACTTCGCCTGCACCGAGGCTTATTTCGTGCTGGCGGGCGAAGGCGCGGTACAAACTCTCAGCAGTCAAGGATATCGAGAAACATCGCTGCGAGCTGGCTCCGTCGTCTGGTTCACGCCTGGCGTCATCCATCGCTTAATCAATCGTGATGGTCATCTCGAGATCTATGTTGTCATGGAAAATGAAGGATTACCCGAGCATGGCGATTCGGTACTCACCTTCCCGAACGAGTATCTGCGGAGCCAGGAGGAATACTTGCAGTTTGCTTCGCTCAGTCCGAAAGGATCGGTCTACGCAGACAACCGAGAGGCAGCCACCCGGCGACGTGATTTAGCAGTAAACGGCTTTCTGGCGCTGCGGAAGAACGTGGAGGCTGAAGGAGTCTCTGCCTTGCGGCCTTTCTACGAGACCGCCGTGAATCTGGTGCGTTCCAAGGAGCCGGCTTGGCGAAAGATCTGGCAGAACGGGCCAGCCACGACGATTCGACAGACCGAAAATTATCTCGACTCATTGGGTGCTGGTTCGAGTGATTATCTTGCAAAATCGAAACTCTTCGAAATTCCGCTCAATCCGGAAACAGAAACACGAAAGTTTGGGTTTTGCGGCACGCTTCGACCTTACCTGCCAGAGGGAGTTGTTGTCGATTAGTCTGGCTCATACCTCACTGGCACATGGAGCCATCTCTTTTCCGGCTGCTTCTGGTTGCTGGTCTCAGCTTCTTGGCCGGTACTGCTCAGGCGAGAACTCTGAACATCCTGCTGCTCGCAAACGCCAGCACGCAAGATGTGATTCAGAAACTGATCCATGAATATAAACAGCAAAATCCGGAAACGGATTTTAACATTTCTATTGTTCAATCTAATTCCATTACCGCGAAGCTAAACACTCTGGTAACCGGCGGCCAGCCCCCGGATATCGTTGAGATCACAACCGCTTACATCCAGAACTATGCAGCTCAAGCACTGGATCTCGGCAAATACACGAATAGCCAGGAACTTCTCCAACGTTATATGCCTAGCTATCGCCCATTCTTCACCTCCGGAAACAAGGTCCTAGGAGTGCCAATCGAAGCCACGGCGAACGGACTTTTCTATAACAAAAGACTTTTCCAGAAAGCGCGAGTCCAGGTTCCGCGAAACGAGAGCGAGGTCTGGACCTGGGACCAATTCAAACAGGCAGTAGCTACGGTAATGAGGCTGCCGGAATGCCGTATGGGAGTCGCTTATGATTGCAGTGTGCAGCGCTGGTCGAATCTCTTGTATCAGGCCGGTGGAAGATGGATCTCGGCTGACGGCAGATCGTTTGTTCCGGAAAAAATTGCGACTGAACAAGCGCTCATTTTTTTCCGAAGTCTAGTCGCGACCAAGTTGGTGCCGACCTCGGCCTGGCCCGGCAAAACCGATGCCGGACAGCTCTTTAAAACCGGTGTGGCAGCGATGATGTGGTCAGGCAACTGGCAGTTGAAAAGCCTGGTTGACGGAGGTACTGCGTTCGAGTTCGGCACCACCTATTTTCCGAAAGGTGCGATTCGCGCGACCTGTCCGGGCGGTGAATTTTTCTTTAGTTTCGAGAACTCCCCGAACAAAGACGACGCAGCCAAATTTCTGCTCTGGTGGGCGCAACCGGAAATCACCCAGCATTATCTTGAAAGCCTAGGAGGATCGCTCCTAAGCCCGATGAGCAACCTAAAAGTTAACTACGGAAAATACACACAGTATCTAGCTCCGATGTTGAGCGACCTGAACGCTACTCCAGACTGGGTTTCGGTCGATCTGGCCCGGCCGGCGCTCAACCTGTTGCAGAATGATATCTTGAACGAGTTGATACTGTCAGCCAGCGGACGCGAATCGACGAAACAAACGATCCTTAACCTCGACCGGCTCGGCAGTGAAGCCCTGCGGTCCTCCAGCCAAGCCCAACGGTGAACATTCTACAGCCAGTGAGCAGGGCGAATCAGACCCAAGGATTTAAGGTCCCAACCGACCTTAAGCAAATTGGTTTTCGGTTAACGCCTTATCTTTTCCTCTTACCCACGTTGGGGATGCTAACCGCGTTCAGCCTGGTGCCATTGCTTTATGGCTTTTGGATGTCGCTGCACAACATTAACGTCCTCCACGGAAGATCCGAGTTCATCGGCTTACAAAACTATTTCAACCTGCTTCATGATCCAAAATTCGGGTTGAGCCTACTAAACACCGCCGGCTACACATTGGCAGTCGTTCCGTCCATCGTGGTAGTCAGTTTAGCGATTGCAATCTTTCTTCGCAAAAGCACTCCTGCCCGGTTGTTTGCTCGAGTCGGTTTCTATATTCCCTTTGTTCTGTCTCCAGTGGTCGTAGCAACTTCTTGGAAATGGCTACTGAACGAAGATTTGGGGGTCGTCGACGGCTTCCTCAAATGGGCCGGCATAGCGACAGTTCCGTGGCTGACCGACGATACGGCGGCCCGCATCAGCGTGGTAGTCACCACTGTGTGGAATCTAGTCGGCTTCTATATGTTAATGGTTTTGGCGGGACTCAGTCAGATTAATGACGAGCTGTATGATGCCGCTAGAATTGCTGGCGCTAACCCTTGGCAACGCTTTTGGCGAATCACGTTGCCGATGCTTCGACCGACACTGTTGTTGATCGTTGTGCTGGCGACGATTCACGCCACTCAAGCTTTCGAAACCATTCTTCTGCTAACGGATGGCGGTCCCGCCAATGCCACTCGTCTGGTTGTGCAGAACATGTACGACTCGGCCTTTGTCCGTTTGGAGCCAGGCTACGGTGTAGCTCAATCGATTCTTCTGCTGCCGTTGATTCTTTTCATAGCCTGGTTGCAGATGCGGCTATTTCGAGAGGAAAAGATCATTTGAATATGGCAGTTCAATATCATCGAGCCGCTCGATTGATGCACGATGTCGCGGCCGTCGTCGTTTGCCTGATCTTTCTCGGACCCGTCCTCTGGGTCGCCTACTCTGCCTTTCGACCTTCCCGCGACCTGTTCACTTTCCCTCCCAACCTGTCGCTAAACGGTTTTAGCCTGCAAAACTTTCAAGCCGTATTCGCCAGTGGTGATGTAGCACGTTATGCGTTCAACTCACTACTGGTCGCCGCGATCAGCAGTCTGATTACGATTATCGCAAGTTCGATGGCGGGATTCGCCTTAGCGAAATTCAAATTTCCCGGGCGTAATCTGATCTTCATGGTCATTTTGGCCACGCTCCTGATTCCACTGCAGGTACTCATGGTGCCGGTGTTCCTGGTGCTAAAAACGCTGGGTTGGGTAAATCAATTGATTGGCATCATTGTCCCGCCGGCCGCCACGCCAACCGGCACGTTTATGATGAGGCAATTTATCCGAGGGATACCCGACGAGTTGATCGAAGCGGCTCGCTTGGATGGCGCGTCAGATTGGAAGATCTATCGGCACATCATTCTTCCGCTTTGCGCGCCGATGTCCGCAGCCTTAGGCATCATTAGCTTCACTTGGAGATGGAACGATTATCTGTGGCCACTAATCGTGGTTAACAACCAGGACAAATTCACGTTACAACTGTCGCTGGCAAACCTGGTGGGAACTAACACCGTCGAATGGGGAACTCTCCTGGCCTACGCAATTCTGGTGCTGATTCCGGTGCTGATTGTGTTCCTCCTGTTTCAACGGTTGTTCTTGAAAGGTCAGGTAGGAGCAGCGGTCAAAGGCTGAGAACCTGGCACAGTGTCAGGTACTCGGTAAGAAAAATTCCATGAGGTAAAGATGATCAAAAATTGGAAAGACATTTTGGATGCAGCACCGCGGCCTGGAATCGCCTGCCAGCCGGGCGAGTTCCGCGTCGCTGCGGTCGGCTTGGATCATAATCACATTTTTGGAATGGCCCAAGGCTTAACCGAAGCGGGTGCCTCACTCGACCTGGTTTTTGATCCCGATCCAACTAACGTCCAAGTATTTCGGACAAAGTTCCCCTCGGTTAAAGCGGCCAATTCGTTGGATGAGGTACTCGAGTCCCAGGAGATCCAATTGATTGCCTGTGCATCAATCCCCGGGGACCGGGCTCAGATTGCAGCTCGCGTGCTCCAAGCGGGAAAGGATTTCTTCGTCGACAAACCACCGCTGACCACGCTGTCCCAACTCCGTTCGATTTGCGAAGCCGTTGAAAACTCGCAAAGAAAATTTCTGGTTTACTTTAGCGAGCGCTTACACAATGAAAGCGCCACCGCAGCGTCGATATTGATTGAGCGGGGCGCGATCGGCCGCGTGCTGCAGGTATTAGGGCTGGGTCCCCACCGGCTCAATGCCGCCGATCGACCGAAATGGTTTTTTCAGCGAGCGCGCTACGGAGGGATTCTTTGCGATATCGGCAGTCACCAGATCGAGCAATTCTTGCACTTTTCCGGATCTAGAGATGCGACCGTATTGAGCGCAGCCGTTGCCAACTACCACCACCCGGAGACACCAGAGTTGGAGGATTTTGGTGAAGCGAGTTTGGTCGGTGACAACGGATCAAGCCACTATTTCCGAGTCGATTGGTTCACGCCGGATGGACTGTCGAGTTGGGGTGATGGGCGAACGCTGATCCTCGGTACCGAGGGATACATCGAGCTGCGCAAGAACGTGGATATCTGCCGTGACCGAGGCGATCAAGTCTATCTGGTGAACTCGCAAGGCGAATTCCATTTTTCAGTTTCCGGCAAAATGGGATATCCATTTTTTGGGCAGCTTATTCTGGATTGTTTGGAGCGAACGGATCGAGGCATGACGCAAGAACATATTTTCAAAACAGCCGAGCTCTGTCTGAAAACGCAAGAGCAGGCGGTGCGTTTGTGGCCAGTTAAAACGTAGGCGGATGTTTTAGCCTCCGGAGGACTAGCCGTGTACAGGGTCAGAGAAATGGTGCCGATACCTTTAAATGGTAGATGCCATGGGTATTGCCAGGCTGCTGGATGAACAGCAACCTGACAAAATGAAAACACCAATATCGGCACTTACCGAATCGGTAAGTAAAAGCAACGACCAAAAGCAGAGAAAGGCCAAGCCAATATTTCTTGGCATCGATGCGCATCTGAAGAGCAATCAGGTGGCACGAAAGATTGACAACAGCGGGATCCAAGGGGTGCAAAGCTTGAGTGTGGAAGAGCTGCTGCTCTTTGCCCAAAAGCAATTGAGCTTAGCCGAAGAAGTCTATGCGGTCTACGAAGCTGGGCCATCGACCGCGCCCTCAACCTGCTGCTGATCCTGCACGCCGACCACGAGCAGAATTGCAGCACGTC
>JBEEIB010000601.1:0-2572 GCA_041167675.1 Verrucomicrobiota bacterium | reverse complement strand
GACCGTGTGGCTCTTTGCCCGCTTGGCGTACCAACGTTCCAGGTCCGGGTTGATGGTTCGATCGCTTCCCGCCACTACCATCCAGCTCGGTTTGGTTCTCCAGGCAGCCGTGGTGATCGTCGCTGAGAAGTTGTCCCCAAAGTTGAGCACCTGCGAGCGCGCCATGAATGCAGCCCGGTCATCAGGAAGGTCAGCTGCAAACAATTCATGAAATTGCGCCGGGTCGATATAAGTGAAACCGTCTGGCGTTTTTTTGATGGCGCCCGATTTGGCAAGATCGCTCGGAAAGCGGTTTCCGTCCTCCGACTCTTTCTCGCCGGAATCCGGCATATGGGCCGCGATATATACCAAGCCAACAACCGATGGATCTGTGCCCGCTTCCGTAATTACGGATCCTCCATAGCTGTGAGCGACCAGAATACACGGCCCATTTTGCAGAGCGAGCACGCGCTTCGTGGCAGCCACATCTTCTTTAAAGGAGGTTTCCGGTTCTTGGACGATGCCGACGTTATAGCCATCCTTAACAAGAATATCGTAAACGCCTTTCCAGCCGGAACCATCGGCCCAGGCACCGTGAACCAGAACAATGTTCCGAATGCGAGATGCTTCGTTCTGCGCTGAGAGTGCGCAGCAGGTCAACAGCAATAATACGATGCAGAGGGACGGCGCCAGTCCCCGTAGTGCTTGCATAGCCTTCAGTGAATTACTCATTTTGTTACTCTTCTTTTGCGAATTGATTTGCATACCGGTGCGACTCACAACGTCAGATAGACGATAGCTTCGTATCAAAGGAAAGCAACATCGGCGAACCCGCCGCGATCATCGGGTTGACGGAGAAACAGGTATGCACGCTAGTCAAGAACGCATACACGGAACAAAATCCGGTATATGTGGGCAACATCAACGCTCCTCGGCAGATCGTCATCGCTGGTTCCAATGAGAGTATGGACAAGGTGTTGGAAGCAGCCCGAAAGAGCGGCGCCCGTAAGGCAGTGCG
This sequence comes from Verrucomicrobiota bacterium, assembly GCA_041167675.1. Taxonomy (GTDB): domain Bacteria; phylum Verrucomicrobiota; class Verrucomicrobiia; order Chthoniobacterales; family JAFAMB01; genus DASTDH01. The sequence goes on along the minus strand of JBEEIB010000601.1, from coordinate 1,575 downwards.
CCTTGATGTGTCCGAACCCTCCCACTGTCCTTTGCTTGAACCCGTGGTGGCTGCCCTAAAAAAGAGCTTTCAGGCAATACATTTACAACAGCCGAAGATGGTCTACGTCGGCAACGTAACCGGAAGAGCGTTGCGGAGTGCAGAGGCAATCTCGGAGGACTTAGCCACCAACATTGCGCACGGTGTCCGCTGGTACGATGCGACAACTGTCCTGGAGGAAATGGGCTGTCGCCTGTTTCTTGAGATGCCACCGGGACATGTTCTAAGTGAACTTGGTCGGGAAGCATTCGCCGACGTGAGGACTCTCGCCATCGGCGAAACCTCGCTTACCCATGCTGTCAGGCTAGCCAGTCAATTCGACCAAACCCGTCGTTCGCCAGATGACGCGAAGAATCGGAAACAGCTGACCACGGGAACCACGCCTTGAAAACCAGGTGCGACAATTGACGGTTGGGAATGGGTAAATGCGGTCAGTCCTCACTTTTAAAACATTATGGCCGCTTTTGGAGGAGCTGCGCCCTGCTCACTCACAGCGCCGGCGACCGCCCTGCGAGTGAGTCCCAATATTTGCCGCGTCACGCCCAAAGCGGCATCGCGCGGTTTGTGTTAGTCAACTCGCGCCGAGTGAGAATCAGGATTCTATCGCTCGCCTAACAACACGTCGCTTCCCGCTTAGTCAGAATCTCCCCGGTCTAGTTTCAGTTGACCTGGCCGAGCAAGTTCATTAGGTCGCTGACTTGGATATTTTCCAACGAACGTACAGCGCGCTTGATTTCCTGACGCACTTTCTCGTCAGTGTGCCCCGCCGCCAGTTTGTCGAACTTCGCCTCGATCTCTTTCCAGGTGAATGGTTGGTTCGCGGAACCCGGATAATCTGACACCTCATGGCTGAAGGACTCACCGCTCTTAAGGCGGACTGTAACACGGCTTGCGAGTTGGTTCGGGTAGAGAGCCGTGAAGCGACTGTCCGGCCTTACTTCGACCTTCAAAAGGAGCTCTTGGACATCCGACTTCTCAATCCGCTTCGGGTCGAGCTGCGCTAGCTGAACATCGCCATCAAGGGCAGCGACAGCCAGCAGATAGGGAAGACTGTGATCGGCGTCTTCCTTCGTGTGAACGTTGGTCTTCGGCCCGAAGTTACCACCGCCCGTGAAGTCGTACGCGTATTGGAACACGTCCGCCTCGATGCCAACGACCTCGGCCGGATCGAAGGGCTGGGCCTTGCGCAATTCCAGCATGCAGAAGATAGGCGACTCTGTCGGGACAGCGCTGTTGTAGCTCTTCAATGAAAGCCGGTTGAAACAGTCCAGTTGCTGTTTGTCCCAATCGACCCAGATCGCCTGCCCGAGCACATGGGCCAGCCCGTTCGGTCCCTCTATTACATACTTCGGACCGGTTACGCCGCGCGATGCTAGAAAAGCGTCGTGGACGCAGCCCAACGCCACTTGGGACGAGTTGAGTCCCTTCCATTGCGAGATCGGGGTCGTCCTCACGACGAGTAGAGGAACCCCGGAGGCGCCGCAAATCTCGATGCCCGCCGCAGTTTTTGCCTCGTCCAGTCCAAGCGCCTTGGAT
>JBEEIB010000600.1:0-5192 GCA_041167675.1 Verrucomicrobiota bacterium | reverse complement strand
AAAAGGCTTGGCGTGCTTCCAAGTCGCATGGTGCTTCTGATTGATGAGCTGGCAGAGAAAGGGTTGGTCGAGCGGAAACGCAACGCCAAAGATCGCCGCCATTCCGAACTCGTCCTCACCAAACGCGGCGGGAGGATGCTCGAAAAGCTTTCCAAGTTAGCCGCCGAACACGAAGCCGACCTTTGCGCTGGCCTGACCGCAGCAGAACGCGATACGCTGGCGGCTTTGGGCCGGAAAATCGTCCACCAGCAAGGGCTCACGCCCGACGTGCATCCGGGTTATCGCAAATTGTAAAAATCCCTAGGCGTTTTCCGTCAGCCCAGACTTTCTCCATCCAGGCGTCTGCACTTCTGCATATTCAAATCGACAGGATTACAGGATTTACACTTATTAACCTAAAAGTTCTGGGGTCTCGTAAAAATCGGGCTAATCCTGTCTAGCCATTTCCGCATTTGAAACTCGTTCACTGCCCGCGTTCACTCGCACCTGCCCTCGTCGTCCGGCGGCTGCCGGATCGCTCAACCCGTTCGCTCCATTCATGCTTTCCTAATTTCCAGAATCATCCGCAGATTGCGCAGATTTTCGCGGATTGTCTGAATCTGTGTGAATCGGGACCGAGGGAATCTGCCGATCAACTCTCCAACCACGTGTCGCGCCAAAGCCTCGCGCAAAGGCGGATCAACTTCTCCGATACTGTTGGTCAGTGACGTGCTCCATCCAGTCGACGACTTTGCCGTTCAACGCCTCCTGAATGGCGATATGAGTCATCGCGGTCGTCGGCGTCGCGCCGTGCCAATGCTTCTCACCCGGCGGAAACCAGACCACATCGCCTGGCCGGATTTCTTCCACCGGTCCGCCCTCGCGTTGTGCCCACCCAAGGCCGAAGGTCACGATCAACGTCTGACCGAGTGGATGCGTATGCCAGGCGGTGCGGGCGCCCGGCTCAAACGTGACGCTTGCGCCGCGAACACGCGCCGGTTCGGGCGCCTCGAACAGCGGGTCGATCCGCACCCTACCCGTGAACCACTCCGCCGGTCCTTGACCTGACGGTTGTGAACCAATTCGTTTAATTTCCATCCTTCGAACCTCGCCGTCTAAGGTTCGACCGCAACAGCGGCATCAGTCCGCTCTAATCGCTCCGCTTTCCGCTTTCCGGTTTCCGCAATCCATTCATTCCGGAGCTTCTTCAGTTGATCGCAGGTAGCGCGCCAGAAAACGTGTATTAATCCCAAGATGAATCGCACCACGTCCACCATCCTGCCCGGAGGCACATTCAAGCTTGCCGATGATTTGATCCTTACTCGCACGGGTTACGGCGCCATGCAGCTGGCTGGTCTCCATGTATTCGGGCCGCCAGCGGACCACGACGGTGCACTCGCGGTCCTGCGCGAGGTTGTTAAGCTCGGTATCACCCACATCGACACCAGCGACTTCTATGGCCCGCATATAACCAATCAACTTATCAAAGAAGCACTCCATCCATATCCGGAGCAGTTACACATCATCACCAAGGTGGGCGCGCTTCGGGACGCGAAGGGAAATTGGCCCAAGGCGCTCGCTCCCGATCAACTCCGCCAAGCCATTCATGATAACCTCATGAATCTCGGTCTCGAGGCGCTCGATGTCGTCAATCTGCGGGTAGGCGGCCTCGATGCACCGGAGCAAGGTTCGATAGCGGAGCCGTTCAGCGAGCTCGCCGAGATGCAGCAAGAGGGTCTTATAAAGCACCTTGGGGTAAGTACTGTCAGCGCCGAGCAAGTCGCCGAAGCGCAATCAATCGCCCCGGTTGTCTGCGTGCAGAACTTCTACAATATCGCTAACCGACGGGACGATTCGCTGATCGACTCCCTCGCCGAACAAGGAATTGCTTATGTGCCCTACTTCCCACTCGGTGGCTTTTCACCGCTGCAATCCGACACGCTGTCCAGCGTTGCTGCCCGTCTAGATACTACCCCAATGGCCGTCGCCTTGGCGTGGCTGCTGCAACGCTCACCTAACATTCTGCTCATACCCGGAACATCATCCGTTAAGCACCTAAGAGAGAATGTAGCCGGCGCTGGCCTGCAACTGCCTGATGACGCGACTAAAGAGTTAAACGACATCGCCGGTTAAGGATGTCTCAGGGTGTGGCATCGATCCACTCATGATGTGCTGATCCTGACGGTGTCTGCATCCACGACGGCAACATCAAGTGTCAAATGGCCTGCTCGCGAAGCCTTTCGGAGTTAAGACACGACCCCGTTCTGCTTTCCAAAATCGTTCGTTCGGGTGTCGTATTCGCGAGTGCGTCGGCCCATGCCGGATACACTTTTGCTTCCGGGCAGCGCAGAAATGCCGTGCCGATCACCGCTGCACTCGCGCCTAGCGTCAGCGCTGCAGCCACACCGCGGCCATCCGCAATTCCACCAGCGGCGACGACGGGAATGCGCACCGCATCTACGATTGCAGGCACGAGCGCAAACAATCCAACAAGCTGCCGTTCCGCTTTCGTCGCGTCGAAGGCACCGCGATGTCCACCGGCCTCCATTCCTTGCGCGATGATCACGTCGGTGCCGGCAGCTTCAGCCGCCTTTGCTTCAGCAACCGTCGTAGCCGTCGCGAACCACGAAATTCGACGAGACTTCAATTCGGCAACAAACGGCGGCAGATACAATCCCATTATCGACGAGACCGCAGCTGGCGCGATTCGCAGCAATACTTGACATTGCTCATCGAAATTCGGCAGAGCTATATCACCGGCGTCTTCAGGAACTGGGGGCTCCAACGCGATAAGCATTCGCGGACGCGAACCTCGTGCGAGCGGTCGCGCACCGGCGGCGGATCGGGAATCCAAAGGTTCAATTGAAACGGTCCGCCCGAATTGGCGCGCACCTCTGCGGCCCAGCCTTCAATCTCGTCCGGCTGCATCAGAAGTGCGGCGCATGCACCGAAGCGCCTGCACGCATCACCGCGATAGATAATGACGGCGGACAAGCACCGGCCATCGGCGCGACAAGAATCGGCAGACGCAGGCTAAAACGGTCGCAAAAGGCTGCTGCCCGGCTGCCTGGATCGTCCATAACATCCACCGTCGGTTACAATCCCGCGGCTGGCGACTTCGTCGTCATCGATTAACTTCCGGCGTCTACCTATTGCCTAGCAGGAATAATCAAATCAATTCGTAGGTTCCGAAGATCAGCCAGGTGATTTCTTCAGACATTTTAAGCGACTGATTCTTGGATCTCCTTTGTTTGATTTAATCGTCCTGGTGAACTTTTTTCTAAAGTCGTCGGTTGCGACCGCTCCTAATCCTGTTCACCGAGAGTTTGGACGTAGGTTTTGCCGTAGGGATAGAAGAGTTCCTTTCGGCCTTGCTGCCACGCCGCCTTGAGCGCGGGCGTGGTGATGTCCCAGTCCGGCCGGCATTTCTTGGTAACGGCACGCAGGTCCTGGCGGAGATCTTCCATCGTCGGCCGCCCGAAGAACCAATAGCCCATGTAGATCTTATATATGACAAGGCCGGGCTCGAGGATGATCACGTGCGGGATCATTGGATTGTGCTCGGGATCGGTGAACTCCGCGATGTCGAGATCCTTTTGCAAGATACGTCGCGGATCGGAAAGAAAAGGCCAGTGTGCACCGACTCCGGTGCGAAATTCATTCGTCTCAGTGATATTGTCGGTGCTAATCGTGACAAGCCGGCAATAGCCAACCTCGATCTCACGATGTAGTTGAACCAGCCCTTCATGTTGCCGGCGATCTTTGGGGCAAAAACCTCCGCGGCTGAGGACGACAACCATCGGATGTTGTCCTTGTAACTCGGAGAGTTTCCGGTGCTTCCCGGTGTGATCGGAAAGCTCATAGTCGGGGAAGATAGCACCGGGAACAATGTCAGATCGCATAGGTAAACCGCCTTTTTCTTACTAGAACACGACTTTCTTTCCTCTCCTCCCTCTCTCCCTGTTTGGGAGGGACGGACACGAAGTGCCAGTGAGGGCGTGGAGAGGTGTCATGAGGAGAGGATTACGGTGAGGAGCCGATTACGATTATGAACATGCGCAGGAGCGGGAGAAGTAATCATGTTCAACGTGAAGAACCGATAAAGTTTCGGACCAATGCGGCAATCTCATCTGCCGCCGTGTCCAATGCGAAATGGCCCGCATCGAGGACATGGACTTCGGCCTTCGGCACGTCCTTGCGGTAGCGTTCCGGCTCCCCAAGATCGAACGAGAGATCATACTTACCCCAAATCACCAGCAGCCGCGGCTGCTTCTCGCGCATCCATGCTTGCCATTTCGGATAGGCATCGACGTTCGTTTGGTAGTCGTAGAAAAGGTCGCTTTGAATGTCCGCCTGGCCGGGCTGATTCAAAAAGTAAAACTCGTCCGTCCAGAGATCGGGATCATAACGTTCCACGTTTGGATCGTTCCCGACATGGCGCGTCCGCGTCGTCGCCAGCGACAGGAGATTTGTGCGAAGCGCGCTCTCATTGGCAACGCGATTCTTCCAAAACTCGCGCCGCGTTTTCCAATTCGCTCCCAGACCTTCGTTATGCGCCACCGCGTCCTGGACAATCAGGGCCTCGATCCGGTCCGGATGGGCCAGGGCCATGCGAAAACCCACCGGGCCACCGTAGTCCTGCATGTAAAGCGTGTAGCGCGAGAGCCCGAGCGCTTCGGTGAAGTGATTCATGATTTCGGTGTAGTGATCGAACGTGTACGCGAATTTTTGCGGGTCCGGCCAGTCGCTGTGTCCGAAGCCCGGGTAATCGGGCGCGACAAGGTGATAGCGATCGGAAAGCCGGGCGAAGAGAGGCTCGAACATCCGTGATGAAGAGGGAAGCCCGTGCAGGAGGAGAAGCGTCGGCGCGTCTTTCGGGCCGGCCTCTCTATAAAAGATGGAGAGCCCATCTATCTGCATCGTGCGATAAAAAGTCGGGTGTTTCATGGGACGTTCCTTTCCTTGGGCGAGCAATTGAAATGACGCGAGCATCACAGAAATCGCCAGCGCCATGCGGAAGACCTGCAAGCATTGGGTCTGACGCGGCGAGCTAAAAGAGCTCATTGTTTAAGTCCAGTTAGGCGGGCGTGTCTACGCTAACCTCACATGGTCAGAACGACTCGGAACTGCGCTTTCCCGCTCATCATTCGAGCATAAGCCTCCGCTGCTTTTTCAAGCGGATATGTTTCAATCATCGGGCGCACACCGCTCAG
>JBEEIB010000599.1:0-10365 GCA_041167675.1 Verrucomicrobiota bacterium | reverse complement strand
TTTGCTGGCTGGCGTGAATGACAGTCGAATGTGCGACAGCATTTCGCGAGCCGACGGTATTCATTGAGGCGCTGTTGAAAGAGTCGCCCGGCGTGATACGAGACGGCGACTCGTTCAAACTTTAGGGCGCATTTTAGCCATTCCTTGGGTACCCGCACGTGCCCGGATTTAGATACTAATCGCACGCTGAAATCTGTAGCGGTGTTTTTCTAGCTTTGCACTTATCTGTTCCATTATCCGGCGCAGGACATTTCGATTCCGAAGGAAACCCGTGTTGCTCAGTCGCCTGAAATCGGATAAGTCTAGTCAATACAGCCACCGGGCGTATGCCGTTACCCAGGCACCCGCCGGTACGGCAATACCAAGCAGGGCAAGTTCATGAGTGAGGCAGCCGCTCGCGCCGCTGTATCCGAGGCGGCCATTTCGCATTCTTGAGACGTTAGCCCGGCACTCAATTGGCCCACGAGTCTATGTCGGTGATTGAGATCGAGCCTTCGAAGCTTAGCCGAGCGGGTAAGCGATAAATTCTGAACCTTATCGTTGCGATGGAGAGTAAGCCTTTGATCTGCGCTACTCGTTTAGAACTCTCGTAGGGTTGATCTGTATTGCCCGTACCGCAGGTAACAGACAGGCGATTAGCGTTGCAATCCCAAGCACGAGAACAGTCAATGCTAATGTGACTGGGTCTTATGCAGACACCCCATACAGGAAGGCTTCGATGAAGCGGGCGAGCAATAGTTCAGCCAGAATACCGATCGTTAAACCAATCCCTGCAGGTCGTAACCCTTGCTCTGCGACAAGTCCGAGGATGTTGATTCATTTACTCCCTCATCGAATGCACTAATCATTCAATCCCTTTCCATTGAGAATTTGCGGCATACATTTTTCAACCCTTGACTCTCGAGTTTTCGATTGTTTGGCTCCAGAAAAATAAAGGATGTATGCTCTTTGCCGTCCCGGCGTCAATGCATCAAAAGCAGCTTTCAAGGCAGGGATTTCATCTAATTTCTTTTGAAGTTCTTCAGGAATAGGTTCCGGGTTCTTTTTAAACTTCACTTCCAAACCGGCTTTTTCCGCTTCAATGGCTTCATGAATATAGGCTTTCAAGATGGGCTCCATCTCAACTATTTCTCGAACATTGGTGAACGGAATCCGGCGTGCCGCCTGCCAGCCAAATTTTTTAAGAATACCATTGGGATCCTTTAACAAGGCACCTTTGCAAAACAAAAGTGCACAGAATTCTTTAAATCCTTGTATTATAACTATGTTACTTTTCTGAAACGTGTAACAAGGCTTACCCCACTTCACTTCTTCGGTCAGCCCGCAGTCAAGACTGATCCTTCTCAATTTCTCCATTTCTTTCTGCCACTTTGTGGCTTTTCTTAAATATCCATCAACCTTCGGATTCGTTTTATTCATTTATTGATTAACTGAAATGATTTTTCTATCAGCAGGTCTGACATACCACGATACAACAGTCAGGATTAGCAGCAACAACGCGGGAGATATTGCATTCACGAAATCACCCGATGCAATATGCGAAAATACCGCTCCCGACATGGCAAAGAAAAAGCCTGCATAAGCCCATTCCTTTAGTAAAGGAAATTTAGGGATAAGCAATCCTGCAACTCCCAACAGTTTCCAAATACCTAGTATTGTTAGCAAATAGATAGGATAGCCCAAATGTGTAATACCATATACCCCGGTGCGGTGCCACGGCTCCTTACGCTTTCACTTTGAATAACTGTAATGTTCCAGTGGATAGCATCCCTAATGCAAGCCAGATGGTAGAAGTCCAAGAGATAATTGTATTTCTCTTTGTCATGGTGTGTTATTGTAATGTGGTTACTATGTCTTGTATTCGGTTATGTGCCATGCGGTGAGTATTTGTAGGTGTTTTGAAACTGTCGGTCTTGCTGTGTCAAAGTTTGAAACTATTGCGCCCGCTGTCATGGATTGTGAGGCTACCAAACAGAAGTTATAGCCCTTCTTGTCGGGTCTGCTATGGCTCGAAAAACGTCTCGTCTTAAATTCATTGAGTAGCTATTTGGCTACAGACTCGAGACTCTGGATTAAAGTGAGCTTATATCTGCGCCATTAGGTTGTTGTTGTCATGGTGCTCGTCAGCAAAGACAGTCCGCTCGTGATAAGCAGAATCTAAGCGATTACGGTTACAGATGTGGGTCTTTTTTCATAAATCCTGGCGACTTAAGACTTAAGGAGCTGTCGTACCGAGTAACGGAGAGGCGATAGCATGGCCAACATCTGTTTAGTAGACGATCCATGATCGCGACAAGGATGTTTTACACCACGAAACAAAACGGAATGCCCGCCTCCAGTTTTGCGATTTCTGTTGAGAGCATGCTGAGCGTTTTCGTCTCAAACTGAGATGGGATTGTCCCATTTTGGGAGAACTCTGATCCAGTGGCGTTGTCAGTCTCGTCGACTGCGCGATAAGGACTTCGACCGGCGCGATAGAATGTCTTCCGGCTGGACCCCGCCTTCTCCTGAGCAGTTGGCCGCCGCGCTGCGTGCTGCTAGTCGCCTTGCTAAACCAAATGTCCCAAGTGTAACGAAGGCCATTTTGACGATGGCGAAATCACGGCGATTTCTTGAACCTCCCATGACGCTTTGTTGAGACGGGAGAGGCTCCGAATATGTCTTGGCCGATCCCGTCGCCCAGGATCAAAAAGAGTGAAATCTTTGTAACGCCACTCATCATGGACAAATTGCTGAAAAGCGCGTTCGACGGTCCCAAAAACTTCCCGAGCCCAGTATTTCTACAGTAGCGATGGTTGAATACTTCGGTCTCTGCGACGGCGTGTGGGGACCGAAGTAGTCAATTTCTGTCGACCATTTCCACCGGGCAGAACTACCGTGATTGCGCTCCACTGAAAATTCTCGGAGATGTTCTCACTGCCCAGCATTACTGCCGTCGGCTGAGATGTGGCTGTCGAAAAAGGAACCTTTACCAATTCGCAGCCAGTCATGCGAGACGACGTCAGGCCCGACCATCCACACAAAGCTAATCACCGCGAAAAGGATAAGGCTGATAACGACCACCGCTGAAATGCTTCCGCGAACCACGGCACGATTGCAGAGAAAAACTGCGACCAAGCGATTTAAACGAATCACGTAGATAATTCGTATGAATCATTCCAAACGGATTGGCCACAGGGTGTTAGCATTATCCCATTCGCTGGTACGGCAATACCAAGCAGGGCAGGTTCATGAGCGAGGCAGATGCTCGTGCCCAAGGATACAGACCAGCCCTGGGCGGGCGATGAGGGCACTTCTGATTCAGCAATTCGTGCAGATCGCCGAGGATTGACTGAGCTGTTAGCAGCGTCTCATTGGCGAGCTTCCTGACTACCATGAGGCTAGCCAGTGAGTGAAAAGCGCGGCGTTCCAAAAACAAGTGTTTTTGGTGCGATGTGGAGCGGAGCGCTGAAACCGGTGTTTCAGGCTCTAAAAGTGTCGCAAAACTCCAACCGAAATCTTAAGCTCAAAAACCTACCCTCTACCAAGTTATGCGAATCGGCTACGCCAGAGTCAGCAGAGAAGATCAGACCCTCGACCTGCAACGCGACGCTCTTCTCGGGGCCCGTTGCGATCAAATCTATGAAGAGCACGCTAGCGGCAAAATACCGAACGTCCAGAGTTGGCCGCGTGTCTGAAAACTCTTCGTAGCGGTGACGCGTTAGTGGTATGGCGGTTAGATCGTTTGGGTAGGAGCCTCACTGATCTGGTTGAGATTATTGCCCAGCTCAAGAGTCGCGGGATCGACTTTGAATCGCTCACCGAAAAGATCGAGACTTTTTCACCGGCTGGTCAACTCATTTTTCACATTTTCGCGGCACTAGCTCAGTTTGAGCGCAGCCTGATTCGAGAGCGTGTCATGGCCGGACTGAAAGCGGCGCGTGCTCGTGGTCGCAAAGGCGGACGGCCAAAGAAGCTACGACCCAAAGATAAACTCATGATTGAGACGCTGCGCAAAGATCCAAACTTAAGCCTAGGGGAAATTGCAGCCAGATTCGGGGTGTCGCGGTCAACTCTGTATCGCAACGGGGCTTGAAATGAGGGTCGAGCCGAAACCGATCAACGCAAGTCAGGTCACAATTGATTCCGCCGTGTTCTGAAAGGGCCTCATCGGTAGATTGCTCCTTCATCGCTGCTCTTAAATGCCGTTTGCAATAGGCATCTAGCGTTCCCGATCGTTTACCTTCACCGTTGCCGGCGAGCAAATTTCGCGTTCAGAAGTGAAGCGTTATTGCCGTCATAAAGGAGGCCGATAATAGGGATTCTTGTCAGCGATGACGGCAGTGATCTCTGCTTTTAACCAACCCTTTAAGTCCCCATCTCATTCGAGCAGCTAGACGAGTTCCTGGCGGAAACTGGATATCCAAATTTTCTTCTCGGTCCGAAATTCAGAGCAGGCTCTTTTAGAATGTACTGGTCAGGGTCCGTCCGATTAGACTGGAAGGCGTAGAGATGCCCCCGCCTCATTCACTGAAGGTTGCAAAAACGCTTGGCGAGCTTGTCGAGCTGGCCATGGCCATTCGCAATCAGTGGTGGCAGCAGCACACAGAGGAAGCTCTCGGCGATCGAAAGCTCGCCGAACAATGGGAGGAGACCAAGCAATTCTGGAGACCATGGTTTCGAGGCCACAAGGACGCCGACTGGCAACTCAGGCCGAAGCTTTATCGCGCCGGAGAACCCGATGTCAACAAACTCTTCAGGTTCGAGGAGGAGCTGCGTGGCGAGTTTAAACGACGCGGATGGCAGCTCGCACCGGGATTCACTCTTCCCGTCAATAAGGATGAATGGGGATGGTACGGCCTTATGCAGCACTATGGGGCACCAACCCGGCTTTTGGATTGGTCTGATGGGGCACTCACCGCACTTTATTTCGCTCTGCGCGACAGTGAAAAAGAAGACAAATGTCATCATTGCAGCAAGCCGCCTGATGCTTGCGTCTGGATGCTCGACCCCTATCGCCTGAATCTTGTTTCTTTTCATCCGAGCGATGAATCTTTCGGGGTTGCGCTTCCCGATTGGGAAACGGCAGATGAATACCTCCCAGAACTTTTTGTCGGCGAGAAGCTTCTGCGCGAATATCCTCTGGCGATTGACCCACCCCACCTCTTTCAGCGGCTCTCTTCTCAGCGCGGACACTTCACGGTCTTTGGAACGTGTCCCGACGGACTTTATGAGTTAGGCCAACAGAACAACTGTCTAATCGAGAAAATCACGATTCCAGAGAATTCGATTCAACAGATCAGGCTCGAATTGGAATTATCCGGCGTCTCTGAGGCAACTACTTTCCCGGATTTAGAGGCGCTCTCACGAGAGCTAGAAAGCGTGTGGGAATCACATTTCGGATCTGCTCGCTTGATACCTGGCAACGCTTAAGAGAATAAATCCTCCGATCGAGACCAGCAGCCTTCCTCTATGCCTCTTAGCACAAGCTCACACTTCAGATCAGTACCGCGAAAGTGGTAACTTCAGTTGCCCGACCTCGCGTTCGTCGTCGGAAATGACCGATTTATATGACGGCAGCTAGGGAAATTCCTCCCTCGGAAATTGATCCCAATTTTGGATACCCTTTTATATGACACGCTGATTATCTAAGAGCTGCGACCTGCCAATCCAAGGCGGCTCGATCAACGAGAAAAAAACAAGCCGCGCATCGGAACACGAAAACAAAGCATGATCATTTCGAAACTGCAGGAAGCCGAGCGTGTAGGGGATTCGCGGTGAGCTGGGTAGCGTTTTTGTATGAGTGCCTGCTCACACCCTCTTGTGCCACGCCGAATGTGTCTCGCCAGTAACTACTACTCACCGGTGATCGGTCCCTTCAGGCTCGGCCCGCACGAAGCTAAATCTCCGATTTCTTGCACAATCGACAGACTTGCACCGGCAGACTAAAATCTGTCCGCCGATCAATGTCATCTCCCCTTAAAGGCGAACCTGGACGCCAGGCGATAGCACCTATTGGAGGAATTCTATACCAGATTTGGCAGAGCGTTTCTGCGTGGATCAGTCTGGGAAGCTCAGAGGTCCTGTATTTAGAAGGAGCGGAGGATTTTGACGTTATCGGTCCTACTCAGGCGACAGCCGTTCAAGTCAGGCGTACTGCAACCCCATTTCGCTTGGTTCCGCCAAAACGATCAAAGCCATCGGAGACTTTTGGAGGCTGCGTCAAAAGAATCCCGAAAAGAAAGTGGCGTTTCAATACCTAACGACGTCGGAGCTCGGTGTTGAGTTGGGATCCCCTTTCGGCAAAGACACGCGAGGAATAGAAGTTTGGGAAAATTGCAGAAGACGTGGCGAAGGGATAGAGGCGATCAAAGCTTTCCTTCTGCAACGAGACGACCTCCACAGCGATCTTCGACTCTTCCTTGATGGCGCGACTCTGGACCAAATATATGGCGACCTAGTTCAACCAATCGCATGGATAACCGGCCAGCACGAGTCGCAGGAGTTGCAGAATTTAATTTCGGATATTTTGATCGTGCATGGCGAGGAATACGGAGTGCTACCGTCAGCAGCGGAAGCGGTTCGAGCCAGGCTCTTTCAAGAAGTTTCCAACACGGTTACCCGATCGGAAATTGAAGATCGTGTACTCACCCGTTCCAACTTTCTAACGATATTCTAACAAGCAACAAGCATCAGTGTTCCTCGATCGCAGTTTCAACTGCTGCAGCTGTCAATTGCGGCGTTAGTGCAAAGCCACGGTCAAATCGCTGAAGAGATCCCTTTTATTCAGGGTCCGGTACCGACGAACATGCCCCCCGAAGTTCCCAGTGCCATTTTCGAGCGGACCGATCTAATCGAGACTGTCAGAGCTAATTTGCAGCGCGTTGACCTGTATATCTTATCAGGCAGCGCGGGCATAGGTAAGACCACGATTGCAGCTTATGTTGCGCGATCCTGGCCGCAACAAACCTTTTGGTTCAATCTGCGCGGCTCGGCCCCCGAATCGGTGAGTGTTGGACTCAGGAGGCTGACCGCCACAATCTCCCGCAACACAGATAGATGCCTAGTTGTCTTGGATGATATCGACCTTCTGCCGAGAAGCGTCGAACGGTTTGAACCTCAATTGGCCAGTCTATTGTTGGTCGCGAAAGAAAAGGGACTTCCGGTGTTACTAACAAGCCAAAGAGCATTCCCTCAACGACTCTCTCGAAGATTCAATGCCAGTGTCCAAAGCGGCCTTCGTGTACCGCCAATGAGTTTTCGAGAGATCCGCGACTATTGCGCTCAGGAGGGTTGTCCGGTCTCCGGCATTGACTTGGTCGCTATCCAAATCCGGGCACAAACAAGCGGCCATCCGACCTTAGTACATGCCTTTATTATAAACCTAATCAAGAGGCGTTGGCGTGAACCGGCTGATTCCCATGCCGTCAATAACCTTGGTGCGCTGGACAATGAAAGAGCTGAAGCGAGGCAACTTCTCTCTGGATTGCCAGAGACCAGTCGGGAACTACTATACCGGTTGTCCCTCATTGAGGATCGGTTTCGCAAAGATCATGCTTTAAAGATTGGCGAATTGGAGCCCTCCATTACCCATCCTGGAGACTGCTTCGATCAAATAGTCGGACCATGGATCGAACCGTTGGCTAGTGATTATTTTCAAACGTCCCCGTTGCTGAATGGAGAGGCTGAGCAGGTCTGGTCTCAGGATAAGTGCCGCAAATTCCACAAAGCGATCGCAGAAGCTATTCTAAGCTCTGAGCCCCGAACAACCATAGAAGCCAACACAATACTCCGTCACGCTTGGAAAGCGCGCTCCACGAAACATCTTTACCGTCTTTGTCTTGGCCTGACCGGAGCGAACACAGAAATCGTCCACTCGGCATTCGGCGCAATGGTTTGGTTCGCAGCCATCTCTCTAGCTCCCGGTGAGATTCTTTTCGAAGAAGACCACCTGCTGAGCGGGATGCTGCGGTCTTTCCAATACCGAATTGCTCGACAAGCGCATGAAAGACTTGGCGAAACTGTTCTGATGGCTTGGATTGCCGAAACAGAGAAGCGAGAGACAAACCTAATCGAGCGATTCCTCCTTAGTATGAATCTAACGATGTTCAGCTCAGCGCCGCTCGCTCCCTCCCGGCTTCTCTGGAGCCTCGAGGCGATCCATCAGCTTGAGAACACCAATCAAGAGTTGATCCGAGATTTGGAACGCCGTGTAGAGCTTGCGCCTTCCGAAGGTCATGCTTGGAATACCACGAGCGTATTCGAAAACGCTGCTCTCTCTGCACTCTCGCGTTATAAAGACGTTAAAGAATTTGAAGATTTGATCGACGCTTTGCGGACGGCGCGAGAGCCTATACGAACGCGCATTCTCGGGGCGTTAGCAAAGTCGCCTTCTAGCAGCACGCTCTTGGTCGACCGGATTTGGCTTAGCGACGCGGACAAAGCGAACCCGGATTGGCAGCGCTGCTCGGTGGCATTTAGCCAGGCACTTTCGAGCTTTGCGATTTGGAACCAGCCTATGCTCGTCGACGCCTCGATCCGTGGTATTATTGTCATCACTGACGAATACCTCGGACAAACTGCGAGGGCCCTCGAAGAGCTCAACCGTCTCACTGCCGAATACAGACGGGACTCGGGTCTACTCCGCACCGCGCGTGTCACGGTGCTTTCGAACCTCGGACGCCTTCACGAAGTAATTGGGGTTGCACGTGATTCCATTTCAGTATGGGAAACCGAGCTTGATAGCCTCCAAATTCACGACGTTCTGACCCTGAGGTCTGCGGCAATCGGCGCGTCCAAAACGCGCGAGTGGACAACCGCCGTCGAATTCTTTGATCATGCCCATTCCTTTGCAATAAAGAAACAAGGATACAGAGCAATTGCTATCGGTCTGCGGGCGGATGCTGCATTCGCAAGTTGGAAGGTCGGCGAAACTGTTGAATGTGTTCAGAGATTCTCCGCAGCGCTTAAAGACGTCGAAGAGCTTGCACCGGAGAATGCTAATCAGTCCAACGCGTTTCGGCTGAGGAAATTCATTGGCGGATGTCTCCTTTGGATTCTCCGTCAATACGAGACAAAATGGGACAAAGCGATGCCCGAGCCCCCTCCCGGCGTCTGCAGTCAACTCGAAGCTGTAGAAGAACTATACCGTCTCCCAGACACCCAGCCAGATATGCTGTGGTGGATGCTCACTCAAATCGACTATCATCTCAACGCCAACACCGGGATTGAGCAGGCCGTCAGCCAAAGGTTAATGGAACCATCGTTTGCCGTTGTCAGGCCAATGTTCATAAGGCAAAAAATACAACGCTCGTTACGTTCTGGGCGCACTAATGATCTACCGGAACAGGTCACACAGCTTATAAGCGCTTACCTTGGCCTGGACTCAAGCAGCTCGCAATTAGCTCCTCAAATAGGGTCGCCGCCAAAGATTGACCTGTCCAAGGGCATGGTAACTGACGACGCTGTTGTGGGTACTCCTTTGTTTGTTACGGCCTTGCTACGCATCGCCGGATCAGACGAGTCGTTATTGGCTACTTTCACCGCCTGGCGTCAATTTTGTATCACTCACTCAGGATTTGAGAGACTCGCCACTTGGATGAATTCAGCGGAGCAGCAGTTGGCTCTGGACGCTTCAGCTTCCGAGCGGACGCTCTTCGACTCGACAGCAGATCTATGGAGTGAGAGAGTCCCCGCGGCCATCCGTCTTGTGCGAATACAGAATGTCTCCGCTGTTCAACTCCTAACGGCTCAACTTGCCGTCGTTCAATTCTTAAACACGGTTTCTTGGCTTGATGACATAGGTCCAGCGGTAGCGGAATTGTTTGCTGGCGCATGGAAGCGACAGACCAGGTTTCGAGGTCAGTTTTCTACGCCCAATTTGACTATCCCAGAGTTGGAGAGAGCATGTAACCTTCCTGATAGGGACGGTCTGGCGACGGTCTCACAGATTATCAACGCAGCCTCTGCAGCCGTAAACCGCCCTCTCGCAACTGGCCTCCAAGAACTTGTAAAGCAGCTCGCGTTGCGCTTTCACGGGTGAATCAGCCCAGCGGGCCCTGGGGGATCAGCTCGCTGCGAAAGGGCCTGGCGAGGATGGCTTCGTCGAGCACCGGCAGAAGGTTGGCAGCGCGACCGTGCTCGGTTGCCACCTTGTCAAGCCAGGCGAAAGCGGTCTCGAAGTTCTTAAAGCAATCCAGTTCCATTTTTGACCTGGTGCAATGCAGATTCTGACCCCATCGAGTGCTCCCCCTCTCCCTTGCCATGCTCGCGTACCTGGGTTTGTGGGTTAGCTAACAGTTAACGATGAAATCGTCGCTGAGTATGTCCTCTGGGGTGATGTTTGTCGTTGTGCCAAACAGTTCGCAGAATTTGCCGCCGGACAAC
>JBEEIB010000598.1:0-22147 GCA_041167675.1 Verrucomicrobiota bacterium | reverse complement strand
GCGCGTTACCGTCCAGCTCGCGAGATCGCCGGGGACTTCTACGATGTCTTTGAAAGAGAAAAAGGAGAATTTTATTTCGTTGTCGGCGACGTCTCCGGAAAAGGGATTTCGGCTGCGCTGATGATGGCGCAGGCGCTGAGTATGCTCCGTTTCATCGTTCACCCCCGGATGTCGCCAGCGGAGGTTTTGCAGCAGTGGAATGCCCGTCTATGGGATCGCACTATTCGCGGCATGTTCATCACGGCGGTGCTCGGTCGGGTCATGGCTCAGAGCGGCCAGATCGAATTCTCGCTAGCAGGCCATTTCGCCCCAATACTCCGGCAAGGGATCGGCAAAGTGGAAGAACCGGCGATCGAAGCATCCCCTCCCCTTGGAGTAGTAAGAGATCTCTTATTCGCCCGCAATCAGATCAAGTTGTTGCCGGGAAGCCAGGCGATTTTCTATACTGACGGCCTAATTGAGTCCTTCAATAAATTCCGAGAACCTTTCTCCATGGATCGGCTAAGAAAAGTACTGGCTCAGCCACTGAATGGATCGGAGCAGATCGTCGAAGCTTTGATTGAAGCAGAAGCTGAGCATCGAGGGGATACCTCGCCTCATGACGACTTGACGATTCTGACAATCGGCCGCAAATGAAGAAGAAGATCGAGTTCGCAAGTCATCCGGCAAATCTTTGGTTGGTTCGGCACTGTGTTCGTCAGTTTTTGCAAAATCGCGCTTTTTCCAGTCGAGAGATTGATCTGATGGTCCTAGGCGTGGATGAAGCCTGCACCAACATCATCCGGCATGCCTATCACCTTGCCGAAGATCAGTTAATCTCGCTTTCCCTGGAAACAATCAAGAGCAATGGTGTACGGTTTCATCTCCGGGATTACGGCGATCGGTTTGATTCGACGAAGTACCAGGGCCGCTCACTCGATCAACTGCGGCCTGGGGGATTAGGAGTTCATTTGATTCGTCATGCTTTTGATCAAATCGACTATCAGCGAAGGCGTCGCGGGACGTTGCTGGTACTGACCAAGCTGAAACCAGCCGCCAGCGGATTAGTGCCCGAGCTGGCGCCGAATTAGGCGGGCGATGAATTGACGACAAAGGTCCGGAGTGCACCGTCCCGATGAAAACCATCAAGGTTTTTGTTTCTTCTCCGGGGGACGTTCAGTTGGAACGAACAATCGCGGATAGGTTAATTCGCGCAATCGCGGAGGAACTGGGTATACCTGTGTGTGTCCAGTATTCGAATCTGTTGCGTGATTCTGAGCTCCTCGAGTCGGGGATCACCTCGATTGAGCCGGAATCTGGCGAACTGATTCTTTGTCCTTATTTTTGGGAGTACCAGCGGTTTTCACCGGAGCTCGGCTACCAGGACCAGATCCCGGACACCTCTCGCTTCGATTTGGTGATCTGCATACTGTGGTCACGCCTCGGCACGAAGTTACATCCTCGTTTTCGGATGCCGGATGGGAGCGAGCCGCGATCCGGCACGGAGTATGAGATAGCTTGGGCCAAGGCTCAGCGCGACAAAACTGCCGGTAGGCCGGTGCTGCATATATACCGCAACCGCAGCCAACCCAATCCGCCACTCGATCCCCCGGCAAAGCGAGAAGAATTCTTTCGCCAATGGGATTTGCTCAAAGATTTTTTCGATTCCTGGGAAAAAGATAGCCAGGGTCAGTTTATTGGGGCGTTCAACAGCTACAATAATCTCGATGAGTTTGAAGGACTATTTCGGGAGCATTTCCGGGACTTTCTGTTGGTTCAGGTTTCCGACGAGCGCCAACGGCGATGGCTGGCGCAACGGGCGCAAGCGCGGCGGTGGAAAGAAAATCCGTTTCGGGGACTTCAAATTTTCGATTTCGAACACGCGCCGATTTTTGCCGGACGAACGCTGGCAATCGATGGAGTCTTGACCGCTCTGATTCAACAGGCCGAGGGGGGGCGGCCATTTGTCCTGGTGCTAGGCGCAAGCGGTTCGGGCAAAAGTTCATTAGTACGAGCAGGAGTTTTGCCGCTGTTGACTGAGCCAGGGGTAATTGAAGGTATCGGGCTTTGGCGGCGATCGGTGATGCGCCCGGCCGCCGCCGGATCGCAGAGTGACGTGTTTGACGCCCTGGCCGCTGGACTTTTGGCCGAGGAAGCGCTGCCGGAGTTGGCAGATCCGGAATCGAAGGAGCCAATCAGAGATTTAGCCGCTGAACTCCGCGCGAATCCCCAAGGAGTTGCTGATCGAGTCAAGGATAAGCTCAATCAGGTTTCGTTCGAGCACCGCCTGCGCCAGGAGCAGCGCCTGCGCGAGTTGGAGTTAAGCTTTCGACAACAGCAGCGCGACGCCGATGCCGCGAATGCCCGACTGCAACTTGATGAGCTTCAGCCAGCACGTGCTCGATTGGCAATGATCGTCGATCAGCTCGAGGAACTGTTCACCTCGGGGTTTTCGGAGGAGCTGCAGTTAAAGTTCGTGAGCGTGCTTTCGGTCCTTGCGCGGAGCGGACGGGTTTTTGTGTTGGCCACACTTCGCAACGATTTTTACACGCGCTACCAGCAGTTCGATGATCTGGTCGAATTGGCGAAGCCTGCGGGAAAATACGATCTCCGGCCGCCCAATCCGGACGAGGTCGGAAATATGATTCGGTTGCCGGCCGAGTTAGCCGGTCTTCACTTCGAACAGGACGGCCAGACCCGTCAACGATTAGATGAAGCGCTGCGCGATGCCGCTGCCGCCACTCCAGAATCTTTGCCGTTGCTCGAGCACGTGTTGTTGCTTCTGCACGACAAGCAGGCTGCCCGAGGCGATGACTTGCTCCGGTGGTCCGACTATCGCGAAGTAGGCGAACTAAAAGGTGCGCTGGCCAAGCACGCTGAGGACGTATTCGCCACGTTGCAACCGCACGAGCAAAAGACGTTCCCTTTAGTAATGCGCTACCTCGTCACGCTAGGCCAAGGCGAAGAGGAGGTCCCCAACCGGCGGACGGTGCCGTATCGTAATTTGCTCGCTTCAGACCGAATCGGTAATGACCAGGCAACCGGTGCACAGGGCTTTGTTGATCTATTCATTGCAAAACGGCTGTTGGTTGCAGACATCGATCCTCATGGAGAGGTCACCGTAACCGTTGCGCACGAAGCGCTCTTGCGCGAATGGGAACGCGTTAAAGAGTGGCTGAGCGGGAACCGCGAATTCCTCCGGATGCGAGACCGTTTGGATTCCAGCCTAAAGCTGTGGCTGAGCCGCGGTAAACAAAGGGACGACCTCCTCGGGCCCGGACTCCCGCTGGCCGAAGGGGAAAAGCTGGTCAAGGATTTTGAACCCTCGCTCAGTCAGGAGCAGATTGACTACATCCGATCGAGCGTCGGCGAGCGAAAACGGCGCAAACAAGTCCAAGACCGAATTCGGTACGCAGTGATGGCGGCGATCACTATTCTTGCGATCTTCGCTGGATTACAGTGGTTCCGGGCTGAGCAACAGCGTCAGAGCGCAGCCCAAGCGTTTCGGTCGGAAGCGGCGGTCACTTCGAAGCTGGAGGAACAGTTGCGGCAAGCAAGTTGGGCAAGCTTCAACCAAGCTGAGCGTCAGTTCCAGCTGGGCGAGTGGCAGGAAGCGATTGCCCTTCTCGCGCGCGCAATCAAGTTCGACCCAACAAATCAAGTTGCTTCAGAGCGATTCTTTCAAGAGCTCATCGTTCATCGGGAGAAGGCGTTGCCACCATTGGTTACCTCATGTACCCACCAGGATGTGGTGATTCACGCTGTGTTTAGTCCCGATGGTGCTCGGATCCTGACGGCTAGCTGGGACAAGACCGCCAAGCTCTGGGACGCGAACTCGGGCAAGCTCATTGCCACCTTTACTCACCAGGGTCCGGTCAACACCGCAGTGTTTAGTCCCGACGGAGCTCGTATCGTCACCGCGAGCGCGGACAAGACCGCCAAACTCTGGGATGGGTCCGCCAGGCTCATCACCTCGCTTACGCACCAAGACGGCGTCAATGCCGCGGCGTTTAGTCCGGATGGCAGTCGGATCCTGACGGCTAGTAATGACAAAACAGCCAAGCTCTGGGAGGCGAACTCGGGCAGGCTCATCGCCTCCCTTGATCATCAGGGCGGTGTCAATGCCGCAGTGTTTAGTCCCGACGGTACGCGGATCCTGACTGCGAGCACCGACAAAACCGCCAAACTCTGGGAGGCAAACTCGGGTAAACCGATCGCATCTTTTGCTCATCGGGGCATCGTTTACCATGGGGTATTTAGTCCTGACGGAGCGCGGATTCTGACGGCGAGCGCGGACAAAACGGCAAAACTCTGGGAGGCGAACTCAGGCAAGTTCATTGCCTCTTTTGTCCATGAGGACGGTGTCTACGATGTTGCATTTAGTCCCGACGGCACACTTGTCCTCACTGCGAGCGCGGACAAATCTGCAAAGCTTTGGGAGGCCGGTTCGGCCAAGCTGATCGTGTCTTTTGACCATGAGGACGGAGTCTATCATGCGGCCTTCAGTCCCGACGGCGAACGGATCTTGACGGCAAGCTGGGATAAAACCGCAAAGCTTTGGGCGCCATCTGGCAAGCTCATTGCCTCATTTGCCCATCAGGATGAGGTCAACGATGCGGTATTTAGTCCAGACGGCGCACGGATCCTGACCACGAGTTGGGATAAAACCGTGAAGGTCTGGCAGGTAGCGTCGGGTGAATTCATCGCCTCTTTTGACCATGAAAGCGGTGTCAACGACGCGGTGTTTAGTCCCGATGGCGCCCGAATCCTGACAGCAAGCGCCGACAAAACAGCCAAGCTCTGGGATCCGAACTCGGGTAAGCTCGTCGCATCTTTTGTACATGAAGATAGCGCCAATACTGCGGTGTTTAGTCCCGATGGCGCCCGAATCCTGACGGCAAGCGCCGACAAGACCGCCAAGCTCTGGGATGCGTCATCGGGAAAGCTGATTGCCTCCTTTGGCCACAACGATAGCGTCAATGCAGCGGTATTTAGCCCCGACGGCACCCGAATTCTAACGGCGAGCGCCGACAAAACGGGCAAACTTTGGGATGTGGTCTCCGGTAAGATCATTCTCTCCTTCGCTCATCAGGACAGTGTCAACCACGCAACGTTTAGTCCCAACGGTACTCAGATCCTGACGGCAAGCGCCGATAAGACCGCGAAGCTCTGGGATGCGAGCTCAGGCAACCTTATCGCTTCTTTTACCCTCGAGGACAGTATCAATCATGCAGCGTTTAGCCCCGACGGCGCTCGGATCTTAACGGCAGGCACCGACAAAACCGCCAAGCTCTGGGACGCGGCCTCAGGCAAGCTCATCGCGGTTTTTGCCCATCGCGATCCGGTCCGTTGCGCGGTGTTTAGTCCCGACGGCACTCACATCCTGACGGCGAGCGCGGACAATACTGCCAGACTCTGGGATGTGAGCTCGGGCAAGGTCGCCGCCGTTCTTACCCATCAGGATACCGTCCGGTGGGTGGCGTTTAGTCCCGATGGCGCTCGGATCCTCACGGCGAGCGCGGACAAAACGGCTAAACTCTGGGATGCGGCTACACCAATCGAGCTGGCCAGGCAGGTGAAAGGATCGGGTGGCCACTCAGCGCGCGCAGGTTCCTCTGTTTCCCAGGAGGGTTCTTCGGTCCGACAAGTTGAAATACTCTCAGATATCGCAAGCGGACTCCAATTCTCGGATGACGGCTCGCTCATCGCGGTCAACGAGCAACACAGATCGCAGCTGACGGCGGAATTAAAGGGTTTGGCTCAAGATTTTGATCCCAGCGCGCGGTTCGTACAATGGTTTTTCGGTACCGGCGGCGATCGAACGATTTTTCCGGCAAGCGACACCAAAGTTACTGAGTGGATAGACAACGCCCTTTTGACGAACCCAGGCGTCACCGAAGAATGGCTGCGAAACGCCTTGGGTTTCCTACCCGATAACCCGCTACTTCATATCGCCTTGGCGAGATTCGAATCTGACTCTGGTCGCTCCGACTTTCTTCGCTCATTTGGCCTGGCTAGGCTTCCAAAAAATAGCATTCTTTGCACGCGCGCCGGTGAGATGCTGCTGCGGCAACACCAGCCGAACTTGGCGCTTGGTGCGGTCGATACCGGGCTTCTTGCGGATCCAACAGATCTCTCTGCTCAACATCTTCGCGTTAAAATTCTGGATGCTATGCCGCACTGACCCTGAGCAACGAGTTGTTGGCAATAGCCCGCTCAGAAAACAGTTCCTTTGTGAATATGTTACTGATATAAACAGATAAATTGATCCTCTCCCCCGGAGGCGCTTCGTATGACAAGATTTCCTCGCTCGCCGGCTACGGCTTTCATCGGAGCCGTGGTTGTTCTTGTGGCAACCAACGCATTTGGTATTTCCGGCAAGCAAACGCTGCTTCTTACTTGGAAGATGAAAGGAACTGGCGCTCCGGGACGGACCGCGCTACCTCATAGGCCAAATCTTCTCGGCCAAAACGCCTTTCTGGAAGAGGAAAAGGACAGTGCTACCGGCAAGCTGAACGTCGACAGTCAGGGGGTTATCCTTAAAGGGTGTGATGTGGTCGCCTACTTCAAGGAGGGAAAACCGGTCAAAGGGAGTTCGGCAATAGCGACCACTTATCGCGGCGCCACCTACTTATTCGCCTCAGCAGCGAATAAAGCTGAATTCGGAAAAGATCCGACAAAGTATGTCCCGCAATATGGAGGATTTTGTGCTTACGGCGTAGCTAGCGGAGTACTAGCCGACCCCGAAGGCCCCAGCGCCTTCCTTGTCTATAAAGGGAAGCTCTACATCTGTGGAAATCAAGGCGCGTTAAAAAGTTTCAAGAGCGATATCGACAGCAATATCGACAAGGCAGACAAGAATTGGCGGCAGTTACCTGGGTCTTAGCCCGGACGCGAGTAAAAGACTATTCCGCGCGCTCCAGCCAGAGTCTTTCGATTCTCGCTAATACTTCGGTTCGATTCTTTGAAAGGTTCCCGCCTACCATGGCCAAATCGCCGCCAGAGACTGAGTCGGAAAGACAGGCCAGAGTTGCCTTAAAGGAAGGTGACGCCTTCACCGCATTGCGAATCCTTGAGGGTGCTTCGCTGCATGCCAAGCTGCAACCCGGATTTCCGTACGTTTATGCTCAAGCTCTCGCTCAAACGGGCCAAAGCAGAAGGGCGCGGGTCGTGTTAATGGACCTCCTCAATCGAGGTAACGTCACGTGCGACATTTTAAGCCTGGTGGGCAGAACATTAAAGGAAACCTGGCTACGGACCCGATCTAATGAGGCTCTATCGGCGGCGATTGCTGCTTACCAAAAGGCAGTTGGACTTGCACCGGCCGACCCTTTTCCAGCTATCAATGCGGCTAGCCTTTCTCTGCTGGCCGGCAATGTCGCCTCGGCTAATGAGTTAGCCAAGCACACGTTGCAGCTTTGCAACAAACCGCAAAAGTCAAAAGATGATGACCATTGGCGCGACGCCACGCTCGGCGAGGCCTATCTTTGCCTAGGCGATTTTGATAAAGCGCGGGAGCACTATGCGAAAGTGATCGCAGCCGGGCTGGACATCCGAGAACGCTGTTCTGCGCGAAGGCAGGCTCGAATCCTTCTTGAGCACCTCGGGCAAGACATTCACATCCTGGATGATTGCTTTCGCGCCCCGGCCATCATCGTATTTTCGGGACACATGCTTGACTCGCTCGAGAGCCCTCCGAGCGAAAGACGGTTTCCGGCAGAGCTCGAGCCCGCGGTTGCATCAGAAATAAGGCGAGTCCTTGCTGATTCCCTGCCCGCAATCGGCTTTTCCTCAGCGGCGGCAGGATCCGATATCCTGTTCCTCGAGCAGATGAGGTCTTTCGAGCAGCCTTATCACATTTTGCTTTCAGGACCGGAGAAAGAATTCGTGGAAAGAAGCGTGAGCTACGCTGGGGCCGGCTGGGAAGAACGGTTTCGAAACGTTTTGAGACCGGCAAAGAGTGTGGATGCCGCGAACTCACATCATCCGGCGGATAACTCCCCCGCTTATTGGTTCGCTACGCGTTTACTCAGTGGCCAGGCGTTGATCCAGGCTAAGCAGCTTAACCTCGATCTGATCGCCTTAGCAGTATGGAACGGTAAGCCCGGAGCCGGCATGGGAGGAACAGCCAGTTTCATTGACTATTGGAGCCTCGACTTTCCTCCGGGATTGGGCCAAACCAAACCCAAGCTGGAGATCATCCCGCTTGGACCGCTGACAGCCGAGCGAGTCGGAATTGGCGGAGCCGTCGAGGAGCCGATCGCTGCGTCGGAGACAAAAACCGACAAACACAGCGCTGGCCAGATGCAACAGGATATCAAAGCCATCCTCTTTGCCAATGTGGTCGGATTCAACACGCTCACCGAAGAGCAATTGCCCCTCTTTAACGAACACTTCTTGGGAGCTGCGTCGCGACTGTTGGGTGGTTCCAGCGATAAGCCATGCTCAGTGAGCGCATGGGGAAATGGCTTCTACATGGTATTCGATGAGGTGGATCAAGCGGGTCGCTTTGCATTGCAGCTTCGGCAAATGCTTGAACCACCGCCCGGAGGCGAGGCGGATTGGAGCCGGCATGGTCTGCCGGCAGACCTCGGCATTCGAGTTGCGCTTCACGCGGGGCCAGTATTCTCGATGTTCAATCCTCTTGTTCGCCACATCGCCTTTACTGGCAGACATATGAATCTTGCCGCCGCACTCGAACCGACAACCAGCAAAGGTGAGATCTTGACTACCGAACATTTTGCGATCCTTGCAGCGACGAGTGCTATCCCGAGTTTTTTTTGTGAATACATCGGTCAGCGAACTTTACCTCAAGATGCCGGGGTGGTGAGAGTGTATCGCCTGATCCAAGCCGAGTAAGTGCCTCGAATTAATTTCTTGCTAAAAGAGCGTTTGTCTGGTTAGGTCACAGACCAATTTTCTTAAGGAGGCCTCAAAGCAATGATCTACTTCACTGAACTCGATTCTCGTCGGCAAGGTGATATGAACGGGGTCCTCCCTCTTTCTCCGAAGAATACCATCACCGGGCATTGACCCGCGGTTCTCTTCGGCGGCCTTAAGGCCGGAGCTTCATCGCCTATCCAGCGCGAAGCGGGAAACAACGTCTATTTTGGGCCAAGCATCCGGAACGGATGCCAGCCCGCAACCAGCCATGTCCGACCCAGTCTCTCAAATATTTGATCGGTACCTTGATCAGCCGCCCACGCTGCCGGTACAAGTGCGGTGTCGGGTCGAGCAAGCGTGCCAGGGCGAGATCATTCAGCTTTACGCGCTGGCCGATCTTGATGCTTCACTGCGTCTTTGCCAGATCTGGGTGACGCTCACAGCAAATCATTTGGCAGTCATCCGAGTCGCGGATCGCCATCTCGATGAACATATTCGGGTTATCTCCCGAAAACTCCTAGAAAAGATCATCGAACAGCCAGGTTTAAGCTGTACGGTCGTCCACCTGCTCGAGAGGGACGAAGAACATCCGTTTGTCACGATCCGGTACACCCACCGGCAACGCGGCGCGATGGGACATCTGCTATATGTTCTGGACCAACAACTCAACGGTAGAACACTCGAGTTCGCTCCGAGCGACGAGCGTTACCGAGAAGCTATTGTTCGACCGATCAGAGAGGCACAGGCCTCAGTTAGTGGTAATCGGCTCGCCATCGTTTGGCGTTTGCTTGGTTACCTGCAGCCGTACCGAGTCCAAGTCGCGCTTGGCATGTCCGGCGCCGCCGTCATGACTTTGGCGCGCCTGTTACCGCCGTTTTTTACCGGACAAGTTGTCGACCAAGTCATTCAGCCATTTCAGGGTGGAACCTTGCCGCTCACCCAAGCGTGGCCGCTCGCACTCACCCTGCTTGGAGGACTAACCGCCACTCTCATTTTTCAAGAATGCGCTGCTTGGGTGCGTCTGCGTACCATGGCGGTCTTGGGCGAACATGTCGCCCGCGATTTGCGGACACAGATGTACGACCATCTGCACAAATTAAGCGTCAGCTATTTTTCCAGCAAACAAACCGGAAGCATCATCAGTCGAGTCGGCTCAGATAGCGATCGGATCTGGGATTTCATCGCCTTTGGGGTGGTTGAGCTCTCGCTATCTTTTCTTCTCCTGATCGGTCTGAGCGCCGTACTGATTGTTCTCGATTGGCGGCTTGGCCTAGTGATGACGGTTCCTCTGCCGATCCTGCTGGTTTTGATTTATCGGAACGGCAGAATTATGCACGGTTTTTTCCTGCGCGCCTGGCGGAAATGGTCAAATCTGACCGATGCCTTATCGGACGTCGTGCCGGGCATCAGAGTAGTCAAAGCGTTCGATCAAGCCGAACACGAGAAGCGCCGGTTTGGCGATCGCAACGAAGATTTTACCGATGAGTGTTTTCGGATTCATCACGTTTGGACCGGTTTCTGGCCCATTCTCATGCTGCTGGTACACAGCATGACAATTTTAACCTGGGTATTCGCACTACCTCGATTGTTAGCACACGGAATGGTCGATCTCTCGATCGGCACGTTTGTCGCTTTTCTGCTCTATATGGGAATGTTCTTCTATCCGATCGAGATCATCGGACAGATGTCACGATTGTTGAATCGCGCACTAAGTTCGGCCCATCGGATTTTTGACCTGCTTGACACCGAACCGCAGCTCGCGGAACGACACAACGGCGCGCAGCTCGAGCCGCTGCGCGGAGCGATCGAATTTCGGGAGGTAACTTTCGGTTACGATGCCGTAAGGCAGATTATCAAAGGCGTCTCGTTCCGGATTGAACCTGGCGAGTTGATTGGTTTGGTCGGTCCTTCGGGATCAGGAAAGACCACTTTGGCCAATCTACTGGTCCGCTTCTACGATGTCACCGGTGGCGAGATCAGACTTGATGGAGTACCTCTCCCGGAGCTCGCGTTAGGAGCATTCCGTCGTCAAGTCGGGATGGTGCTGCAAGATCCATTTTTGTTTCACGGCACTATTATGGAGAATATCCGATACGGTGTTCCTGAGGCGTTGCTCAGCGACGTGATTGCCGCGGCTCGGGCGGCCAATGCCCACGACTTCATCTGCCGCCTGGCCAGCGGATATGACACCGTGGTCGGCGAACGCGGACACACGCTTTCGGGCGGCGAACGGCAACGGGTTTCGATCGCCCGTGCCATTTTACATAATCCACGAATTTTGATTCTCGACGAAGCGACCAGCAGCGTCGATACCGAAACCGAGCACCAGATTCAGGAAGCGCTCAACCGATTAATCGCTGGACGAACCGTAGTCGCAATCGCGCATCGGCTGTCGACGCTGAAGCGTGCGACCAGACTGTTAGTGCTTAAAGAAGGCCGGTTGATTGAGCAAGGTACACACGCCCAACTCCTCGAAATACCAAACGGAGTCTATCGGCGCCTGCACGATATGCAGATCCAACTAAACGAAGTTCACGCCATCTAAAATGACACTTATGCCACAACTCAACAGCAATGATGCCGGACAGCTTCTGTTGCACAGCCGGCGCGGATCTATTCCGGTCCGACCAGTTGCCTGTTTTCCTTGGTCCGAGCCAAACAACTACATTTCGCTTCGTAATGAAGCCGGTGCGGAAGTTGGCTTTATTCACTCTGCCGCCGAACTTGACCACTCCTCCCGTGCTGCGCTGGAAATAACTTTACGGCAGACCCGATTTGTTTTTGAAGTTACGGGGATCGAGCAGGTGGAAGATGAGTTTGAGCTAAGGACCTGGTTGGTCAAAACGCACCAGGGTCCGCGGTCCTTTCAGACTAAGCTCGATGAGTGGCCCCGTAAACTCGAGAACGGCGGCGTAATCATCCGCGACCTATCGGGTGATCTTTATCAAATCAAAGATCCGACAGCACTCGATCCGGCCAGCCAGAAGCTTGTCTGGGCCTTTATGGAGTAGGAGGACTTCGATGTTATCGTGGCGGCCCGGCGGTGGCGGCGGCCAGACCGCTACTAAAGAAGCCGCCGGAAAAAGCCAAGCGTTACGTATCGTGACGTGAAATTCTCCTTGCGGAATGGCTTTCGGCAGCTTTTGGGTAGATTCTTGGTCCTGCTCCGCCTTCATGAATGTCACTCATAAACTTACCAAGCTGGCCGACGGTTCAGCCTTAAAAAGCGCGGGGAATGCGTTTGATCGTTGGCGTCAGCCGATCAACCCAGAGAAGGTTTTAGAGCAAATTGACCAAGCCGGCCTGGAGCGGATCCGGGCCCGCTACGCGGTGCCCGGGGAAAGAACGCACTGGCCGAAGTACTTGGATGCGCCGCGCTGGACCCGATTGAATATCAGGCGCGCACAAGAGCTACGCCTCAAGCTTCGAGCGAAACCGTTGCGAATCCTCGATCTTGGAAGCGGAGCCGGATATTTTCTCTTGGTGGCAAAATACCTGGGCCATACCGGCATCGGTTTGGACATTGCCGACCCGGAGATGTACGGGGAAATGTTTGAGCTTTTCGGTTTCCAAAGAGTGATTTGGGAAATTAATGCCTATCAACGACTGCCGGATCTCGGAGAGAAGTTCGATTTAGTCACGGCATTTTCTATTTGTTTCAACGGTCACAAACGGCCTGATCTCTGGGGTCCGAAAGAATGGGAGTTCTTCTTGGACGATCTGCACACCCATATTCTTAAGCCGCCGGGCGAGATTTTCTTAGGAATGAATCCCGAGGAAGATGGCTCTTTCTATAATTCCAGACTGAAGGACTTTTTCCTGAAACGCGGGGCACGCATCGATCGTTCCAAGGTTTGGTTCCGTGGGGGTCGGTAATCGGTGATCAGCAATCGGTGGAATGTGGCGGGCGAAACAAAGTTGGTGGAACGAAAGCCTGACGACGCAACGGCTAACTCGCGGCTAGCTAGACAGTGATTACTGACCACCGAATAGCGATTACTGTAAACTCTAGGCTTGAGTACCTGCCGCAAACGTTCCTTTAATGGAGAGTTCACATGCGTCCGCGTGCCCAGATTCTGATTTGCGACGATCAACCGGAGATCCTTGACGCGATCAAATTGGTTTGCTCGTCAGAGGGGATGCAATGCAGCACAGTCAATTCGCCCGACGCGGTTCTACCTAAACTAGCGGAAGAAGAGTTCGATCTGTTGCTGATGGACATGAATTACCACCAAGATCGAACGGGTGGCCAGGAAGGGCTGAATTTGCTCCGTTCAGTGCATCAAAGCGATCCGTCGTTGCCGATCGTAGTCATGACCGCGTGGGGTTCGATTCCACTGGCGGTCCAAGCCGTTCAACTTGGAGCCAAAGATTTTCTGCAGAAACCGTGGGAAAACGAGCGATTGCTATCGATCGTTCGTAACCAGATCGAACTGCGCGCGGCACTGAAAGGAAAAGAGCGCCTGGAAGCGGAAAACTCGGTCCTGCGAAGCGCTCAAGCTCCAGCCAACGAATTCGTCGCTCTCTCATCTGGTATGCAGGAAGTAAAGCGAATCGTTGAGCAGGTCGCGCCTTCCGACGCAAATGTCCTGATTACCGGCGAAAACGGTACCGGCAAAGGGGTGGTGGCGCGCCTACTGCATCAACTTTCGGGTCGGTCACAGCAAGCGGTGATCAGCGTGAATATGGGCGGCATACCGGAAACGTTATTTGAGAGCGAGATGTTTGGGCACGTCAAAGGCGCTTTCACCGATGCTCGGGCGGATAGAACCGGCCGTTTCGAATTGGCGGACGGTGGCACTCTCTTTTTAGATGAAATCGCGAATTTGACCGGCTCGCAACAGGCCAAAATCCTGCGAGTTCTCGAAACTGGCGAATTCGAGCGGGTAGGATCCTCGAAAACAAAACAGGTAGACGTTCGGATTCTGAGCGCCACCAATGCTGACCCACTCGCGGAAATCAATGCCGGCAGATTCAGGGAGGATCTTTACTTCCGGCTCAACACCATCCAGGTCCATCTTCCGCCCTTGCGAGAGCGACTTGACGATATTCCGGAATTGGCGCGCTACTTTCTTGGAGAGCTCACGGCGCGTTACCGGAAAAAGGGCGTTGATTTGAGTCCGGAGGCACTTCAGGCGTTGCGTCGATATCCGTGGCCGGGAAATATTCGCGAATTGCGACACGTGATGGAGCGAGCCGTTTTGCTTGCTCGATCGTCCACCATCCAACCGACCGACCTCGGATTGCAGCCCACTGCCAACCGGGGAAACGTTTTGGAGGAAATGGATTTGGAAGCGATGGAAGCTCATTTAATCAAGAAGGCACTCGATCGACACAATGGGAACGCCGTTACTGCCGCGAAAGCACTGGGGTTGAGCCGCAGCGCCTTTTATCGACGGCTACAGAAGTATCAAATCCCGACGGCCAACTGAGGCTGGAATATCAACAGCTTTGTGATGATCGATAGGCGATTAATACCTAGTAATCTGGACCTTGTGGAAGAATCTGTTATCCTGTGCTTTGCACGATGGCAGATCCCCCGTTCTCTTCTGACCCTGAAGAATCGCGAATCGACCCCGATCGAATTGCGGAGGTGGCCGCTAGCTTTCGTGAGTCGAAACATTATCTCTTAAACTCTATCGCCATTTGGACGGTACAGGCCGAACTGGCAAAACGGGATTCAGAATATTACCGGAAACTGGCTGAATCGATCCTTGAACGCTCCGAGAAACTGGTCGAGTTGGTTCAAGATACCGACAGCAAGCTACGGCTCATATCGCCAAGCGGGTCTCTGCCGTAGGTTGGCAAAGTAGCCTGATCCCCCTGGCTCAGGAACTCATAGCGCTGTGTCGTAGGAGCGCCTTATTAGCGGGATGAGTCAGAGCCACCGCGCCGTTCGCAAGCCATAGCTGGATTTGCTTCTTGACACACATTACAGGCTACGTCTCTCAGCGTACTTCTATGCCTTCCCGAGGCTGGAGCATCAGCCTACAGCAAAACGACTGGTGGGGTGCCCGGTCTTGTGCTTTGGTGATAGTTTACTCGTTTTGACCAAATGGCTGCGGAGAAGATTCGCATCGTAGGTGCGCGCCAACACAATCTCAAAGGGATAGACGTCGAAATTCCACGCGAAAAATTGGTGGTGATCACCGGAATGAGCGGGTCAGGTAAGTCGTCTCTCGCGTTCGACACGCTTTATGCGGAGGGACAACGCCGTTACGTAGAGAGCCTGTCTGCTTACGCCCGACAGTTCCTCGATAAAATGGAAAAGCCGGATGTCGACTTCATCGAGGGTCTTTCGCCCTCGATCGCAATCGAACAGCGCAGCTCAATCGCTAATCCTCGCTCGACCATCGCAACCACGACCGAGATTTACGATTATCTGCGGATCCTTTTTTCTTCGATCGGTCAACCGCACGATCCCACAACCGGAGAGAAGGTTTTCAAACAGACTCCGCAACAGATCGTTGATCAAATCCTCTCTTATCCGGAAGAGACCAAGATTCTCGTGGTCGCTCCGGTGATACGCCAAGAGCAGGGTGAGTTTCGTGACGTGCTGGAGAAGATAAAGCGAGAAGGATTCGTCCGAGTACGAGTGGATGGAGAGATCCTTGAGTTAGCGCGACCCGAACCCATTCGGCTGACGAAAAGCGCGCGCCACACCATCGAAGTCGTGGTCGATCGCTTGATCGTTCGAGAGGGAGTGCGCACGCGACTGGCCGACTCGCTGGATACCGCTTTGCGATGGGGAAACAATCGTATCATCATCAGCCGGCAATTGGCCGAAAACGAACCATGGGAAGACGTCCCGTATTCAACCGAGTTTTGTAATCCGAAAACCGATTTTTTGCTTCCGGAGCTTACACCGAAGCATTTTTCCTTCAATAGCTTGGCCGGAGCTTGCCCCACTTGCCAGGGCCTGGGCAGCGTGAGTTTCTTTGATCCGGATTTAGTCGTGCCCGATCAATCCCGCTCACTTGCCGATGGCGCGATCGCGCCGTGGCGAAAAGCCAGTTCCAGAATCCAAGCCTATCGGCGCACGCTCTTGGAAGCGCTGGTTAAGACTTTCGGCGGAGATATGGAAACTCCCTTTGCCGAACTGCCGGAACGCGGCCGAGAAATCATTCTGTACGGATCGGGCGATCGAGCAATTCGCTTTCAGCTTGGGTCGAAGCAAGTCGAGAAAACGTTCGAGGGTGTATTGGCTCAATTGGAACAGCTATACGATCAGACTGAAAGTGAATTTACACGATCTCGATTAAAGGCATTTCAGGGACGACGGCTTTGCCCAGTCTGCCGCGGTGCTCGTCTCCGACCGGAAATTCTGGCAGTTACGATACAGGAGAACTCCGGTCGCGAGGTTAATATTCATGACTATTGCCTGTTAACCATCGATGAAGCGAAACGTTTTCTGGAAAATATTTCCCTTTCCAAACACCAAAAGATCATCGCAGCGGAAGTGCTTCGTGAGATCTGGAATCGCTTGCGATTTCTGGAAGAGGTGGGTCTCGGCTATCTTACATTGAATCGCGAAAGTGGAACCCTTTCTGGCGGAGAAGCCCAGCGTATTCGGCTCGGCACCCAGATCGGATCTGGACTGGCGGGGGTGCTTTACGTGCTGGACGAACCAAGCATCGGCCTGCACCAACGAGACAACGACCGCCTGGTTCAAACGTTGATGCATCTCCGGGATCTGGGAAACACCGTGATTGTGGTAGAGCATGATGAAGATACCATCCGGGCCGCCGATTATATCATCGATCTCGGGCCAGGAGCAGGCCCGCGCGGCGGACAAATTGTCGCGGCTGGTGATATTGCGGCGATCGAGGGAAATCCCGATTCCTTGACCGGTCAATACCTGGCGCGAGCACTTCGGATTCCGATTCCGCGAGAGCGAGTACGTCCGCGCGGCATACTTTATAACGGCGGTATTCCGCCGGACCCCGGAACGGAAGGATGGTTAACCGTCGTCGGTGCGAAGGAGAATAATCTACGGAATTTAACGGTATCATTTCCTCTCGGCTGTTTAGTCTGTGTGACCGGTGTCTCAGGGAGCGGTAAGTCCACGCTGGTTGATGATATTTTGCGAAAAGCGCTATTCCGTCATTTCTACCGCTCAAAGGAGCGACCGGGCAATCATGAACGGCTCCTTGGTTTGGATCAGGTTGACAAAGCGATCGTGATTGATCAAAGCCCAATCGGGCGTACCCCCCGATCCAATGCGGCGACGTACTCTGGCGCTTTCGGTCCGATTCGAGATTTGTTTAGCCAGCTTCCCGCCTCTCGCGTGCGCGGGTACGAAAGTGGCCGCTTCAGCTTTAACCTCAAAGGCGGACGATGTGAGAATTGTCAAGGCGACGGAGTGATTCGGATCGAGATGCATTTTCTGGCTGACGTCTACGTCGAATGCGAGGTCTGCCGCGGATCCCGTTATAATCGCGAGACTCTAGAAATCACTTACCGAGGAAAGAATATCGCTGACATCCTGGCCATGTCCGTCGATGAAGCTGCCCGCTTCTTTCGCAATGTTCCGGCGATCTACGATCGTCTGGAACCCCTGGTCAACGTTGGACTAGCCTATTTGACTCTGGGCCAATCCGGAACCCAACTTTCCGGGGGCGAGGCGCAAAGGGTCAAACTTGCAGCGGAACTCGCAAAAAAAGCGACCGGCAGGACGGTCTATATTCTTGATGAACCAACCACTGGTCTCCATTTCGCAGACATTCGCCAGCTTCTTGAGGTCTTGCTGAAGTTGCGAGACCAGGGCAACACTCTCATCGTCATTGAACATAATCTGGAAGTAATCAAAAGCGCCGACTGGATCATCGATCTTGGACCGGAGGGCGGCGTCAACGGTGGTTGGATTGTGGCCGAAGGCACTCCCGAAAAAGTGAGCGAGATCGATACCAGTCACACCGGACATTATCTCCAGAAGCTGTTGACATGAGAGTCCTCTTCCTGGCTGCAGAGATAATCTCTCTTTTCATTATGACAGGCGAAGTCGCTGTCGCAGATCTTTATCGCGAGGCAGTTCAGGCTGAAACCGAGGGCCTGCCAGAAGTGAGTGTGACAAAGCTTCGACAATTTCTGGCCGGAAATCCATCCGAACCGAACGTCATGACAGCCAAACTTTTGCTCGCCAAATGCCTGCTGGAGATTCGCCGGCCAGAAGAAGCTCTTACGGTGCTAGGCGACAGTTCCTTGACCTCGGCCGAGGCAGAGGAACTCAAAGCTGGGACGCTTCTTCGAACCGGGCGCTGGGAGGATGCAGCCGGACTATTTAAGAAGATTTTAAATGATGCAGGCGACGATAGCAGCGCTCGTTTAGGTCTGGCCGAAGCACAGTTCAGGAAGGGCGAGAGCGATGAAGCACTGACAACCCTTCAACCACTGCTC
Organism: Verrucomicrobiota bacterium; assembly: GCA_041167675.1. Classification (GTDB taxonomy): domain Bacteria; phylum Verrucomicrobiota; class Verrucomicrobiia; order Chthoniobacterales; family JAFAMB01; genus DASTDH01. The sequence goes on along the minus strand of JBEEIB010000598.1, from coordinate 3,889 downwards.
AAAAATGGCGCGAATCCGGAACCCAAGGCTGTCCTGATGACGGCCGAGATTGAAGTCAATCGGGCTAACCTGGACCAAGCTACCAGACTCCTGGCGGGGCTTTCCGCAGGGAACGAAACCGAGCAATTGCAAAAACAGTGTTTACTTGGGCAGATTGCCTCCCAAGTGGGTAAGCTCGAAGAGGCTGAAACTGCGTTCAATCAGGTGATCTCCGCCAGCAAAGGTCTCACTGCTCGGCTTCTCGCGATAGCCGAGCTCGGCCTGGCCCGCGTTTCCGTTCAGCAGCAGGAATTCGACGAGGCCGAATCAGTAATGGTAAAGGCGATCACTGATCAATCCCGGAGCATTATGCTGCCCGAATGGTTCGAAACACTGTATTCGGTTTACACACAGGAACAATCTCCCACTCTTACCCCGCTCATCCACTGGTCCCAGGAAGATCCCCAGGATGTCGGAGCCGACCGCCCTGCCTATGCTCTTTATTACCTCGGAAAATTGCAGCTACGGATGGATTCTAAGGCCAAGGGCGAAACCACCTTTCGCCACCTGATCAACGACTACCCAACTCATCGGCTGGCCGGTTTGGCGACCGTGGCGCTGGCTCGACTCAAAATTGATCAGGGCTCGGCTGGTCAAGCCGTACCATTGTTGGTGCAATGGTTGGCCAACGAGGCAAATAAACGATCGGCCGAGCGTGTTCAGGTAGAGGAAACATTGGCCGATGCCTATTTCAGCGAAGCCAAATTCAACGAGGCACAGGAAATTTATTTCCAATTGGCCAGAGTCGACCCGTTGAACCGCGCGCGTTTCCTTTATGGCGCAGCGATTTGTGCACTCCGTTCTGGCGACCGGCAGCATTATGAATCCGCCGTTCGCGAACTAAATAGCTCGCCCACCAACCAAACTCTGCTCGGTAATTTGGAAATCGCTCGAGCAACAATCGAAGCCAGAAGCGGCCTAACCGGCGCCGATACCACCCTACGACACTTTTTAGCTAGTTTTCCGGATCATCCGCAGATTCCGCAAGCTCACTTATTATTGGCAGAGATCGCCTTTACCGAGTTGCCTCCAAACCATGCAGCGGCAGAAAACGAACTTCTGCAAATCTCTACTAGTAGCTCTGAGACCGCCGAAAATAAGGCGCGACTGAATTTCTTCGTCTTGGCCGATGATCCGCAGCAAAGCATTGCGGCGGTAGCGCGCGCAGCTCAGGATTTCATCCAGCAGTATCCCGAATCGGCAACCCGGGCAGAAGTTCGCCTCAAACTGGGAGAAGTTTATTTTCGACAGAACGATTTTCCTAACGCTCAGACTCAATTCGAACTAGTCGCCGAACAGCAGCCCGATTCACCGCTGGTCGAGACCGCTTTGTTTCTTGCCGGCGAAGCCGCACGCAAAAGCTTGAATCCTTCCTCGGTCGATCGCGCCGTGGATCTCTTTGAAGAAGTCTATAAAATGGATGGATCTTTGCGGTTTCAAGCTCGATTGGAACAAGCACTCACCAAAAGGCAAATCCAGCAAGAGAAAGAGGCGATCGTTCTGCTGAATGATCTGCTAACGCAAAATATTCCTCAGGAAATCCGCTGTGAAGCCCTGGAAGCCAAAGGAGAGTCGCAGTTTTCTTTGGGTGCAAAAGACAAATCCGAGTACGAGGCTGCCATTAAGACTTTCGATAGCTTGGCGGGCGCGGAAACCAACTCACTGGAGTGGCGCCAAAGTGCTTTGTATCGAAAAGCGAAATGTTTCGAACAGCTCGAAAAGACAGACGACGCACTGGTGGCGCTTTATGATGTTATGAATGCCGGAGGCAACAAGAGCGACGAGTTCTGGTTCTTTCGAGCTGGATTCGATGCCGCGGAACTTTTGGAAGCGCGTCGCGCTTGGAGTTCGGCCGCAGCGGTGTACGAGAAATTAACCGCAATTCCCAGCCCACGCTCGGAGGAAGCCAAGAGCCGCCTGGAACGTCTCCGTTTAGAACATTTCCTCTGGGCAGACTGAGCAAAGATGAAAGCGCATCAGGACCGTACTAGGGTCAGAAGCGGAACAAATTTAGAACGTGCTCATCTACTGAATCAGCGGGTTGTTTTGGAGACTGTACGCTTGAATGAGCCAGTGTCCCGCATCGAGATCGCACGCCTTACCGGCCTAACCAACCAAACGGTATTCAATATCGTAGAGGATCTACAGCAGATCGGTCTAATTCAGAACTTCGGGCGAAAAACGGCCGAGCGCGGCCAGCCAGCGAAGCTCTTCGAAATCAACGCCGATGCTGCATTCTCGATCGGCCTGCACATGGAGCGCGACCATATCGCCGCGGTCCTGGTCGACTTCAAGGGCGTCATCCGCTCACGTACTTATCGAGGACGATTTCTCGCTACTCCAGACGAGGCGCTGAAACAGGTCTACAGCTCGATCGGCGAATTACGTCAGGCGAACAAACGCCGCCGGATCTGGGGACTCGGTATTGCCCTACCGGGTCCAATCGATTTCCGTTACGGCAAGGTGGTTATCTCGCCAAATTTCCCAGGTTGGGAACAAGTCAATGTTCAGGACTACTTTAAGAAAAAGACGGGACTGCGTGTCTTGATCGACAACGACGCGACGGCCGCCGCAATTGGCGAGAGCTGGTACGGTGCCGGCCGCCACCTGGACAGTTTTGTTTATATCTATGTAGGGGTGGGCGTCGGCGGCGGCATCATTGTGAATGGTCGTCCCCATCGCGGTTTTCGGGGAGGTTCAGGGGAAGTAGGCCATATCATCGTCGATCGGGGAAGGAGCGCCAGGCAGTGCGGTTGCGGGAAAAAGGGGTGCCTGGAGGCCTATCTTTCGCTCACCGCTCTATCGCAACACTTAACCGATTCCGGCATCGCTTATACCCGCCTAACCCAACTACTCGAGTTGTTTCATGAGAGCAATAAAGTGCTTCTGAATTGGCTCAACGCCGCTGCTTTCTATCTGGCTGAGATGATGGACAATCTTCACCTCTTGTTTGACCCCGAAGCGTTTGTGATTGGCGGCCATTTGCCGGGACCGCTTTTGACTTTTCTCATTGACCGCTGCTCTGGCATTATCAGCAAGACACGACGGTCGCAGAAAGCCGATTTTCCGAGAATTCTCCAGGGGCAACTTCAGGAAGAGGCTGCCGCGCTCGGGGCAGCCGTGCTGCCGATCGATGATCTGATCGCGCCAAACTACGAGCGTATCACGAGTGGTGACCATCCAAGCCTGCTCGATATTTGGGATTTCCGTCAGTAGGGTGGCCTTGGTGGTGCCGTCTGACTAAAATTCCTCCTTAATCTTTCAATTTGAAAGAATTATTGCTTGCTAACATTGCGCCGTTTCGCTTAGACATGGTTATCCCCCCAACGTTCTCTGCACCCGCGGAGTACCAGAAGCCGGCTCCTGTGAGATGAATGGAGCCCCCTACCGATGCATCCCATAGTGAGCCGGTTTCGGGGAGATGCAGCACATCTATTCTATATATGAAGCGCCCTCGAAATGGATTTCATACGGGCTCACAGCTCCGATATCTCTTCGGTCGATTCACGACCGTATCTGCTCAGGCTAGTCGAAACGCAAGTACCCGCTTTCGTATTCCGGTTCCTCGTTTCCGATTTTCGGTCCGCGAAATAAGACTCGCAGCACTGGCTTAATCGATTTGGCCGCCTGGTCACCGAGCGTAGCACCTCGGAGACTGCTTATTGTCGTCTTTCAGCTCCCTATTTAATTCAACCAAGCTGCCCAGGCTTAGCATGGTCTTTCGGTGTTCCATCGCCAAGCGCTGCTCGCCTCCCGGGCGGAACGTCTTACGACGATTTGGCTACCAATCCTCTTCATTCGGTCATCGGCGGAACGCTCTACCGAACCGGCATCAGCTTTCTTCTGTCCT
>JBEEIB010000597.1:0-22166 GCA_041167675.1 Verrucomicrobiota bacterium | reverse complement strand
ATTCTGCCCTAGAGATCTCGTAGATCCGAAAACCTAATTCGTAGCCAGCCGGCGCGTTCTTCTCCGCTGGGCAGTTCGTTTATAAACGGCCCCTGCAAAGAAAAAATCTTATTCACAACGCGCTTGGTGCGCGGGGCGGAGTTATTCACAAGCTCCAGCTCCGGCTTGGGTTAGCTGGCCTCCGACCGAAGCTTGCTGAATAACTCCGGACTACCTATACGAAAACCTCTAGCGCGCTGCTTGTTGCTGCGATGGTTTAGGTGCGGCCGGACTGAGATGCCCATCCAAGAACTTTTCCATTGCGGCGTAAAAATCGAATCGATTCTCTTCGTTCTGAAATCCGTGCCCTTCGTTTGGCTTAACCATGTATTCAACCGTGACACCACGCTTTTTCAAGGCATCAACAATTTGGTTGGATTCGTTGATATTTACTCGCGGATCTTTCTCGCCTTGAGCAACAAAGAGGGGCGTTTTGATTTTGTCGGCGTTTAAGGCCGGCGAGTGTTCCTGGAACCAAGCCTTGTCTTTGACCGGATCTCCCACCATTTCGTGCATCATCTCCAATTGCGGTTTCCAATACGGCGGAATCGTGTTCATGAAGGTGAAGAGATTGGAGACCCCGACATAATCAACACCGGCCGCGTATAGATCTGGCGTTTTGACCAGACCTTCGAGCACAGCATATCCACCGTAGCTTCCGCCGTAGATGGCCACGCGCTTCGGATCCGCGATTCCTTGCTGGATAACCCAGTTCACACCGTCGGTGATGTCATCCTGCATTGTACCACCCCATTGTTTGAAGCTGGCTTCAAAAAACTTTCTTCCGTAACCGGTCGAACCCCGGAAATTCATTTGCAAAACGGCATAGCCTCGATTGGCGAGGAACTGGACCTCGGGATTAAATTCCCAATCGTCGCGCGCCCACGGTCCTCCATGCGGATTGACCACGACTGGCAAATTTTTTGGATCGCGCCCTTTCGGTAACGTCAGATAACCGTGAATGGTGAGGCCATCACGCGATTGGTACTCAATGGGCTTCATCTCTGCCAACTGATCCGGGTGTAACCATGGGCCCAGATCGGCCAGCTTGCGGATATCTTTAGCTTTGATGTCGTAAAGATAGTAGGAGCCGAGAGTTCGATCACCGGTTAAAACTACGATAAATTTGTTTTCTTCCTTATCCCTACCCACTCGTGCGACATCGAAGCCGGGGAGCTGCTGCTGTAGATATTTGTAAGCGTCCTCGGTTTCGTGATCGAAAAATACGATTTGTTGTTTCCAAGTTTTGTAGGTCGCCAGAGTGAGGACTTTGCGCTGGCGGGAGTAGGCGAGCCGGCCGACGTCCGCATCTGGATTTTCATAAATTACGCGAACCTCTTTTGCGGTCTCGGGATCAAATTCGACCGCTGCCGCTTTGTCTCTGCCGATGTTCGAAACACCAAACAGATGTTGGTTATCGAATGAGAAAAATTGCGGATCGAAGCTTTCTTTGAAGTTTGTGGTTAATATCGTCTTCCAAGCCGATTGTTCGGTCTTCCGATATAGCAGGCTCGTATTCACGCCATCGGTCGTCGTGGCAGCGCGGATCTTCCCATTCCAGTCCGTAATCCATTGCTGGATGTTCCCTGGATTTTGCGCAGCGAGTGTTATTTTCCCGGTAATCACGTTCAACCGGTAAGCGTCGAAGAGCTGTTTATCTCGCTGGTTGGTCTGAATGATCACTTCAGTCGGATTATCTTCGAGATCGTCAACCATAGTGGCGCGGATCCCAGTAAATGGCGTCAGGTCTCGCTGATGCTTTCCGTCCCGATCGACCGAATAGAGATGATAGTTTTCGTCGCCTCCGTTGTCTTTTGCGAATAGAACGACATCATTTCCTTTCCAACTCACTCCGGAAATGTCCCGATCAGTAATGGAGGTCAGGCGTTTGGCTTCACCGCCTTCGACCGGTTCTATCCAGACATTGAGCCGATTGTTCCAAGGCTGGAGCAACGCCAGGTATTTGCCGTTGGGCGAAATTGAAAATCCAGCGGCTTGTGGGTTGCGAAAAAAATCGCGTACTGGAATCTGCGGTGGAACTGCGTCTTCGGCTCGAGTGCCGGTAAGCCAAAACAGGAAAGAGGTGAGAACGACAAGAAAGTGTTTCATTATTAGTTAGGGGAAGGGGGCCGATTTTAGTGAACAGTTCTGAGAACGGCCGGCCGGAGATGAGTGTTCAAAAATTTCTCCATGGCTTCATAGAAGTCGAATCGGTTTTCTTCGTTCTGAAAACCGTGTCCTTCATTTTCCTTGACGATGTACACCACCTCGACTCCTCGCTTCCTTAGCGCTTCAACGATTTGGTTTGATTCATTGATGTTGACCCGTGGGTCCTTGGCTCCTTGTGCCACCAAAAGTGGTTTCACGATTTTGTCGGCGTTTAAAGCTGGCGAATGCTCTTGAAACCAATCTTTGTCTTTCTCCGGGTGGCCTACCATCTCGTACATCATCTCAAGGTAAGGCGCCCAATAAGGGGGTATCGTTTTGAAAAAGGTGAAGAGATTAGAGACTCCCACGTAGTCGACACCGGCGGCGTAAAGATCCGGAGTTTTGACTAAACCTTCCAAGACCGCGTAACCGCCGTAGCTTGCGCCATAAATTGCGACTCGCTCTGGGTCCGCGATACCGTGTCGAATCAACCAATCAACGCCGTCGGTAATATCGTCCTGCATTTTACCTCCCCACTCTTTGAACCCGGCTTCCCAAAACTTGCGCCCATAGCCGGTGGAGCCACGGAAATTCATCTGCACTACCGCAAACCCGCGGTTGGCCAGAAACTGGACCTCAGGAATGAATGTCCAACTATCGCGATGCCACGGTCCCCCATGCGGATTAATAACAACCGGCAAATCCTTTGGTTCACGTCCCTGCGGAAGAGTTAAATAACCATGAATCGTAAGCCCGTCTCGAGCCTGGTACTCGATCGGTTTCATTTCAGAGAGTTGGTCCTCTGGGAGCCAAGGCGCCCGGTCGGCCAGCTTCGTTAACTCTCCCGACGGAGAATCATAGAGATAAAAAGCTCCGAGCGAACGATCGCTGAACGTGCGAACGACAAAGACGGTTTCGTCGTCATTGAGCGAAGTGACCACCACCTCATATCCGGGCAATCTTTGTTCCAGTTCCTGGTAGAGAGCCTTAGTGGGTTGGTCGAAAAAAATTCGTTGGGTCTTCCAATCGGTGTAGGTGGCGAGCGTTAACAGCTTGCGTTTCCGGGAATAGCTCAACGCCGAAATATCCACCTGCGAATTTTCGGCGAGTAGTTGAACCTCTCGACCGGTCTGTAGGTCCAGTTCGATCGCGGCCGACTTATCTCTGCCTAGGTTGGAGACGCCATAGAGTCGGCGGTTATCGAACGTGAAAAATTGCGGGCTAAAGGATTCCCGGAAAGTAGTGGTCAGAACCGTTTTCCAGGCCTCTTCATGCGAATCCCGGTAAAGTAAACTGGCGTTCACTCCATCGGTAGTAGTAGCGGCCCGGATATCGCCTTTGTGGTCAGTTACCCAATGGTCAATGTTGCCAGGATTTTCCGCAATGCACGCGAGCTCACCGGTTTTCACGTTCAGCCGGTAAGCGTCGAAAATCTCTCGGTTTCGTTGGTTCAGAGCGACGATGATTTCGTCTGGATGATCGTGGAGATCGTCCACTAATCGGACTTGTACTCCTGGAAGCGGAGTTAGATCGCGAATGTTGTCACCGTTGGGATTGGCGGAATAGAGGTGAAAATTTTCGTCGCCACCGCTGTCTTGCAAGAAGAGGATATGCTGATCGCTCTTCCAGAAGTAGGAGGTAATATCCCGTTCCGTCACTGCCGTAACTTGCCGCGCTTCTCCGCCTTCGACCGGTTGCACCCAAACATTCAATCGATTCTCGTAAGGACGCAGAAAGGCGATGGCTTCGCCAGTCGGAGAGATCTGATAAGCCGTCCTCTCCGGATTGCGGAAGAAATCACGTAGCGGGATGAGCGGGGGAGTTCGATGCTCGGAAGGCTCGGTTGCGGAACGCATGAAAAATACAAAAGAGGCTGCGATGGCTTTATTATTGATCCCAACTGGACCCGATGCTGGAATGAAGACCGTAGAGGCGCCATACGCAAGGTCTCTGTTCCGAGTTTTAATAAGACCGGGACTTAGCGCGACAGCAAACGAGAGAGCACTTGAAGCAGGTCGGCTGGCCCGAAAGGCTTCTGTAACACTGCATCGAATCCGGCGGAAAGTATTCTGCGTTCGGCTACGCTGCTAGTCAAACCAGACAATCCAACCGCCCTTATATTGGAATCAGAGCGGCTGGTAGAACGGCGGAGTTGTTCGAGCAGCAGGAAGGCCGCTTCAGTGGGAATTTTGATTTCGCAAAGAAGGATAGTTGGAGAAAAATCGATCGCTGCGTCGGTTGCGTCATTTGGGTTGCCGTACGATCGGACCTCGGCGCCATAGTGGGATAAGTATTCAGTCATCGCTTCCCGTAAAGCTAGGTGCCCCTCAATCAAAACGATTTTGACATCCGAGAGTCGGGGCCTAGCCATCATGGGGATTCATTCCTATCTCTTAGGTGATGAAAGTCGCCGAGTTCATTATGCCAAGCGTTCGCGACCGGGAGAAAGAGCGGATTGCCTGAACCCATGCTATTCCGAGCGGGAAGAAAATGCATCGACAAAATCCGACCGAATACTTGGCGAAAAACGATACCACGCGTATATGAAAAACGGGCGATAGGGGAGCGAATCGCTTTTGACTTATTATGCGTATTTCATCGGGCCTGGTACAACTCTGCTTCGAACTTGATAGATTTCAAATCGCGACAGCGATTGGTCATATTTCCAATGACGCGTTCGTACATTGGAACCGCTCTTTTGCAAGTAGGTTGGGTCTTGCTGAGGAAGAGATGAAAACGGTTGAGCTGCGCAATATCATCGTTGCCGATGCACCTGTGGTCGAGGCGTCCGGCGGACCCCCAGGCGCCTTACCGGTCGGCCTCTTTTCCGATTGTGTGATCCGGGTTCCCGCAGATGAGCGACAGATTTTAGGGCAATCGGTGCAACGTGAAGACGGATTTATACTCGTTATTCTGGATCATGTCTCCGGCAACCGAGGCACAGAGGAGTATGCGCGAGGGTACTTAGTCGGACTAGACCAGGAGAAGCGCCGTGCTCGGGAGGTCGTACAGGAGACTGTCAGCGGTAACCTACTTGCGGCGTCGTTCGCGGCAGAAAGCGCGAAAAAGAAACTTGAAGATGAAGAGCGATCCGAAGCGGAGGACTTGAAACGCGTTACGTACCTTATCGATCAGGCCATAAACGATCTCGTAAATGCGTTTACTGCAAAACCGCCGATCGAAGAGCAATAGGATCCATGTCGAACTCAGGGTTAATGACGATCATTTTTGACGAGGCGGCGACAGAATATAGCCAGCCAGGGCATCCAGAACGTCCGGAGCGACTTTCAATGACTGAAGCCCGGTTACGTGAAGTATTTCCAAACGCCACGTGGAAAGTACCGTATCTCGCCGCGGACAAAGATATAGTGCGGGCGCACTCGGCTCGGCATCTTCAACGACTCAGCCAGCCGGAAGATTTTGATGCAGATACTCCCTATCATAAAGGCATCGAGGAACATGCCCGGCGCGCGGCCGGTGCCGCTCTGCTCGCCGTCGGATGTGCTTTGAAAGGAGACAAGCCGTTTTCATTACTTCGGCCGCCAGGTCATCACGCCACCTCCGATCAAGCGATGGGTTTCTGCTATCTTAATTCGATTGCAATCGCCGCACTGCGGGCCCTGGCGGTTGGCTGCGGTCGGGTAGCGATCTGGGACTTCGATGCGCACCATGGGAATGGGACTGAGGCGATCGTCCGTGGTCATCAACAGATCCGCTTTGCCTCGGTTCACCAGTATCCGGGTTATCCGGGAACCGGTACAACGTCATTCGAGAATATTTACAACTGGCCGGTCGCGCCGCTTACGCACCGGGAGATGCATGTGGCTAAGGTCCACGAAGCTCTCGGCCGACTGTTAGAATATCGTCCGGATCTGATCTTAGTGTCCGCTGGCTTCGATGCTTATAGAGAAGATCCATTGACGGATCTTCTGCTGGAAAGTGATGATTTTTATCACTTCGGACATTGGCTTGGGGAGACCGGGGTGCCTGCGTTGGCGATCCTTGAAGGTGGGTACAGTAACCGATTGCCGGATCTAGCAGAAAATTTCCTTCGTGGATGGAACGCTCTCCGGCCCCAATAGAGGACTTGTCGGCGATTTGCGTCGCGACCTGGACCATGCTTCGGTCGGACAATGGCTGAGACTTCGATAGTCGAGACGATCGATCCGGTGAACTACACCATTCCCGGCAAATGAGCTGGTTTAGTTTCAGCTGGCAAAATTTTTGGTTTTCTTATCTCGCGTTGGCTTTCGAAGGACTGCCATTTGTGTTGGTCGGAGCCCTCGTTTCCGGCGTGATTGCCGCTTTTGTACCTTCGCGAACGATCACCCGCTTTTTGCCGAAGAACCATCTGCTCGCTAATTTGATGAGCGGACTGCTCGGGTTGATCTTTCCGGTCTGTGAATGCGGCATTGTTCCGGTAGTTCGGCGGCTCTTGGATAAAGGGTTGCCATTCTCATGTGGGGTCACCTACATGCTGGCCTCCCCGATTGTGAACCCGTTGGTGATTTTAAGCACCTACGCCGCATTTCGGGGACAGGCGCCGGAGTGGAATACGGCAATCCGGTTATTGTCCGGCTATTTCGTAGCGGTCCTAGTCGGTTTGTCTGTAATAAAGGTGAATCCGGCAAGGGTCCTGCGGACCGGAAGTGGCCGAGCAGCATTAAGGCGATCGGTACTCAGTATCGCCTCATTGCCGGAAGCTGGTCCCGACAACTCAAGTGCGACTTTCATCCAGCGGCTTATCGCCGCCATTCAGCTCGCCAGTGAAGATTTTATCGATACTGCAATCTATTTTATGATCGGCGCAGCGGTGGCAGCGGTGTTCAACACAGCGGTTGACCAAAAAGTAATTCTGCCGCTGGCGAACAATATTTTCTTGTCGACCGCTTCAATGATGGGTTTCTCGGCGATTCTGACGCTTTGCAGCACTTCCGATGCTTTCATTGCCGTTACGTTCGTCAGCTTCCCCATCGTCGCACGGATGGCCTTTCTTGTTTTTGGTCCGATGTTTGATTTAAAACTTTTCTTCCTTTACAGCGTCTTATTTCGAAAACGGTTCGTTGTACTTCTGGGGGTTGGACTTTTTGTTCTAGTTGGAATAGTATCGGCAGTCATTTTGCCTCAGGTCTATGCGTTTGTTCGCGGCTAAAATCTTAAATGGGATAACTCTGCTCGGGCTAGGCGGAGTTCTGATCAGCTTCTGCTTAAAAGGAAGAATCGATCAATACTTGCATCCACAGTTTCGGCCTCTGGTATTGATCGGCGGGATCGCCTTTTGCGTTGCGGGAACCATTTATCTGATGGCGAAAAAGTCGATGAATTGTTGTCTTGATGGCGAATGCGTCCACACGAATCGACAGAATCCTTGGCGAGCAGCCGCTGCCTTTGGAGTGATCGTTCTACCCTTAACGGCGGGTACCTATCTATCGAAGGATGGATATGATAAGCAGGTGGTTTTGAATCGTGGATTTGTTCAAGACGTCAGCAAGTTGCCCGCCCGTAACAGCATCGGATCGCCCAATGCGCAGCAGGGCGTTCCGCCAGGCGCCTTGGGTGCCGATCAGGATGAGCGTGCGTCGGCGGAACCACCGCTGCCGCAGAACACTAGTTCCGGAGCGCCGCCTAAGGCTCTGGCCAAAGCAAGTGAGCCTCCGCAAACGAGTAGCAAGGTGGACGATGGAAGTGAGCAGTACCTTCCGCGTGCGGCAGATGGTAATGTCGCGCTCGAGGTCACGGATCTGCTTTACGGCGAAAATGAAGAGAGCCTGAGAAAGGAATTCACTGGAAAGACCATTGAGGTTGTCGGGCAATATCTGCCGGGATCCAAACCAAACGAGTTTAAGATTGTGCGCATGCTGATCGTTTGCTGTGCGGCCGACGCTCGCCCCATCGCTGTTCCGGTGCAGGCCGAGAAGACAGTTTCGGTCGCCGATATGTCATGGGTAAAGGTTATCGGAATCGCCGAGTTCCAGGAGAGCGGCGGCGGCAAGGCCAAAGTAATATTTAAGGCCGCAGAGATCGAACCGACTGATCCGCCGCAAGACGCGATGCTTTACTAGGAAAGAATCTAGAATCTAAACGTAGCCAGGGCTTCTGGTCAGCGATTTATGTCCGTGCGGGCGATGCTTGGAAGATCCGCCTGGCTAACTATAATGTTTCCAGCGAAAACTCGTTAACCCCAGCAGGGGACTCGACTGCTGACACGAACTAGTTGGCGACGCCCAAAGGACTCATGGGTACTATGTGAGTTATGCATCCCTGATTACCAACCGCTAACAGTTAACAGTTAACTGCTAACCGTTAGCTGTTAACCCCCTACATCACCATTCCACCGTCGACGGTCAGCACTTGGCCGGTGATATATTTCGCTTCCGGGCTTGCGATGAATGCAACGGCGGCAGCGACATCTGCGCTCTCGCCAAATGTTCCAAGCGGAATCAGCTTTCTCAACTCTTCTCGAATGTTTTCGGGAAGCTGCGCTGTCATATCGGTCGCGATGAATCCGGGGGCGATCGCGTTCACCGTCACCTTCCGGCCGGAAATTTCTCGTGCGAGTGCTTTGGTAAGGCCGATCAGGCCGGCTTTGCTGGCCGAATAGTTTACCTGACCAGCTTGTCCGATCAAACCGCTAACCGAGCTGATGTTGACGATTCGACCATACGATTGCCTCATCATCGGTCGCTGAAGATTCTGAATGAAGTGAAACGCGCCTTTCAGATTGGTATCCAGAACCTGATCCCAATCTTCCTCGGTCATTCGCATGCTCAGTCGATCTCGTGTAATGCCGGCATTGTTAACCAAAACGTGCACCTTGCCGAACGTCTTCAAAACTTCGCTGCAAAGATCGGCGACCGCTTCGCCGTTGGCCACGTCGACGGCGTAAGCCAATGCGGTTTCGGGTTTTTGCTGATTCAGCTGATCGGCGGTTTTCTGAGCGTTTTCCATCGTGCGGCTAACGACGGCAATTCTGGCGCCTTCAGCGGCGAGCCGCTCGGCGATTGCTTGCCCTATTCCTCGGCCGGCGCCGGTAATAACCGCGACTTGATCAACAAAACGATTCATGACGATCGACTCAAAGCAGACGTTGGCCGCTGGTCAAGGACCAAGGTGAGGGAGGAGGTAGGGCGCTCCGTCCCGGAGCGCCGAGTTTCGCTATGCTAGGTGGCAAGCTATTGCCCGAGTTTTGTTGGTGGTAAGCGGTTTCTGCGGTCCGGGACGGACTGCCCTACCTTAGATCTGCGGCCGCGGAGCGACAGGGCTTATCTTATGATTTTGTAGTTGACGTAGCTACCTTAGCCATCTATTAGGAGTATAGTTCTTTTATGATTCCACCACATATTGTGGTTTGACCGTAAAAAAAAGTGCCTCTAGCCACGGTTAGAGGAGAATAGGGAAACAGGTGCAAGTCCTGTGCGGTAGCGCCGCTGTAACGAGGGACGAAGATCTCATGAAGCCACTGTGCGAAAGCGCGGTAAGGCGGGATTGGTAGGACGATCTCGAAGTCAGAAGACCTGCTTTTTTATGCTCATCAAGTCCTCGGCCGAGGGGTCGAGGCAACTGTTTCGCCAAAGACAGGATGGGAATTTGAACGTCTTTTTCGCAACTCCCCTGGTTGCTCCAAAACCTTCAATTTTCCCGGTTGGGCTTATTGAAGGTCTTTTTGTCTTCTCGAGGTCCGACGAACAAGCGTGCCGTGGCGGGCATGCCTGAAAATTATGACCGAGACACCATCAACTCTTAAAGAAGCATCTTCGAACGAAAAGGGGGAGGTTGTCTATACCTTCCAAAACAAAACCTTCCGCCTGAACAAGGAAAAAGCCCGCCGACGGTTCGAAGGTAAGCGGGTAATTAACGGCATTCGCTCGACCGAATTCAACCTTCTGCCGCTGAAGTACCACGAGGCATATCGGATCTACAAACAAATGAAGGCAAACCACTGGGAGCCTGACGTCATTGATATGACCAAAGATTGTACACTGTGGAATTCGTCCAAGCTCAATCACAAAGAGCGGTGGGTTATTGAGATGGGAGTTGGCTACTTTTCCGCGGCCGAAGGGATTGTGGGCGACAGTGTCCTGCATGTCGTTGAAGAGAACCTGACGGCAGCAGAGTTGAAACATGCGGCACTACGACAAATCGCCGAAGAATCGATCCATATGGATTCGCTGCTCCACATAATCGGGAGCTTGAACATCGATTTGGACGAGGTGACAGCCAAGTATGAGGATATCCCTTCGATCCGGCACAAGAACGCGTTTATCACGCGCCACATGCCGGAACTCAAAATGGGTCTGGATCTAACCCGGACGGCTAATAAACAGAAGTTTGCCAAAGCGCTCTTTGGAATCACGCAGGTCATGGAAGGGACACAGTTCTATGCGCTCTTTGCCATGATATTGAGTCTCCATCGGCAAAACAAGATGACTGGCATCGGTCAGATGTTTCAATATACGCTGCGGGACGAGTCGAATCACATCGCGCTGGGCCGTTATTTGTTGCAGGAGCTGATCAAAGAAAATCCAGATGTGTGGACCGAGGAGTTTCGACAAGAGCTGATCCAGTTCATGCGCGAAGGCGTGCAATTGGAGAAAGAGTTCGTTGTCGATTGTTTGCCGGAAGATGTTGTCGGCTTAACCCAGAGGGACTTCGGCGATTATGTTGACTATAATGCGGACCGCCGCCTGACCAGCTTGGATCTGCCTCCGCTGTCGAGCGTGAAGAGCAACCCGTTCTTATGGCTCGACGAAGTAATGTTCCTGAAAAAGGAAAAGAACTTCTTCGAGACACGCGTCACTGAGTATCAGACTGGCGGCAGCGTGAAAAACGCAAATGAAGATGACCTGATCTGACGGTTGGAACTAGAGAACCGCATTATGAGTTCATTGACATTAGAATTGGCACAGCACATCGGCGGCGTCGCCAACGCCGAGTTTCCACGGGTAATTCGTCGCGACCTGCCGCAATCAAGCTTGCACAAGCCGCGGGTAGTGCCATGGCTCGGCCATAAGATCGCGAAAGCGGTCGACGCGGCTTGTTCGTCGGTGGATCACGTGACCGTTGGCGAACAGGTCAGAACAGAGGTTGAGATTCGGATACGAAGAGAACACGCACTTTTCGTTCATATCGAGGAACTTCAGGATTTGGTTGAGAACACGCTGATCGAGTTAGGCCATGGGCGGGTCGCGCTCGCGTATGGCAAATATCGTGCACGCCGTGCAGCGCTACGAGAAGTGGAGGCTGCGCCGGCGGGAAGCGGCGCGCAGCTGGAATTATCGCCACCGGGTGTCAACGCCAATCTTCGGGCAAGGCTTTCGTTTGCCCGGATTGGTCTCGACCTGAGGCTCTCAGAAGATGAACTGATGGCGCGCTTGCTCCGCGGCATTTCTATGTCGCTTACCCCACAAGAACATCGTGAGACGGTAGTCCTCAATGCCAAAAATCTGTTGGATGTTGACGGCGACTGCCGATTCCTAGCCGGTCGTATTCTCCTTACTTACATTTATGAGGAAACGCTTCCCTGGAAGGTTGAGGATGGAATTGATCAGCTCAAGGAAAGCCATCGTAAAGCATTTCTAAGTTACATCCCGCTCGGGATTGAAGCGAAACGCCTGGATCCGCGCCTGGCAGAGTTTCGGCTCAAAGAGTTGGCCGATGCCATTGATCCATACGCTGACCTGCAATTTGACTTCATCGGCATTCAAAATCTCTATGATCGGTACCTGATTCACGTGAAGGACTCATCGGTAGAAGGACGTCGGCGGATTGAGGCTCCGCAGATTTTTTGGATGCGAGTGGCGATGGGGCTCTCCATCTTGGAGCAAGATCGGGAGGCTCGGGCAAGGGAGTTCTACGGGATCTATCAGAGCAAGCTCGCCTGTTCTTCTACGCCGACGCTATTCAATGCCGGTACCCTTCGCCCCCAACTGTCCAGCTGTTACCTGCTCTATTGTGGTGATTCGATGGAGGAGATTGCAGAGACCTGGACTCGATTTTCGCTGCTATCAAAGTGGGCGGGGGGATTGGGTTGTTCCTGGACGGCGGTGCGCGGCAGTGGCGCGCATATTCAAGGGACCAATGGGGAATCGTCCGGGGTTATTCCTTTTCTCAAGGTTTCTAACGACATCGCGATCGCGGTGAACCAAGGCGGGAAACGCCCTGGTGCACTTTGCAGTTATCTCGAACTTTGGCATGCCGATATCGAGGATTTTATCGATTTGCGTAAGGAGACAGGGGACGAACGCCGCCGTACGCACAACATGAACACGGCACACTGGATTCCCGATCTGTTCATGAAACGTTTACGAGATATCTCGGTGGGAGGCCTTTCGAAAGAGGCTACTTGGACACTTTTCCGCACGAGCGATGTGCCGGATTTACCTGAGCTCTACGGACAAAAATTTGAGCAGCGTTACCTTCAATATGAGGCACTCGTCGATAAGGGTGAATTGTATGGGAGGAAGATTCGTTTATTAGCGCTTTGGAAGAAGATGATCGAGGCGTTATTTGAAACCGGTCATCCCTGGATCAGTTTCAAGGATCCCTCTAACTTACGATCGCCTCAGGATCACGTGGGCGTTATCCACAACTCGAATCTTTGTACCGAGATCACGTTGAATACGAGCAGCGAAGAAGTGGCCGTATGTAATCTCGCTTCGATTAATGTCCTGGCGCATCTCACGGCGGAGGGATCGATCGATCACGCCATGCTTCAGAGCACGGTCAAGAGTGTTATGCGCATGCTCGATAACGTAATCGACATTAACTACTATCCTGTGCCGGCGGCACAGCTCGCTAATTTACGCCATCGTCCGGTGGGACTTGGTGTCATGGGGATGCAAGACGCACTCTATGCAAAACGGGTTCCATTTGATGATCCCGCTGCGGTCGATTTCAACGACGAACTAGTGGAGGCGGTCGCCTTTTATGCGTACAGCGCTTCAAGTGACCTCGCGGCCGAGCGCGGCAGGTATCCGTCTTACCAAGGCTCCAAATGGGATCAAGGCCTGCTGCCGCTTGACACATTGGATCTTCTGGAAGAGGAGCGGCGTTTACCGGTTCTGGTGGACCGTAAGAAGCGTCTCGATTGGGAAAGTTTGCGCGAGAAAATCCAGGGTCAAGGTATGCGCAATTCAAACTGTATGGCGATTGCGCCGACGGCTACGATCTCCAATATCATGGGTTGCACTCCCTGCATCGAGCCGAGCTATAAGCACATTCACACCAAGTCAAATCTTTCTGGAGAATTTGTGCGCACCAATGATTTCCTGGTCAAGGAGTTGATGAAACTCGGCCTTTGGGACGAGGAGATGCTTTCTGATTTGAAGTATTTCGACGGTTCGGTTCAATCGATCGGGCGGGTGCCGGAAGATCTGAAGCGGCTTTATAAAACCGCTTTCGAGATCGAGCCAACGTGGCTTCTCCAGTGCGCGGCCGTGCGACAGAAATGGATCGATCAATCTCAATCAGTAAACCTTTTCCTACCTGAGAACGATGCACGGAAAGCGTCCTTCCTTTATCGAGAAGCTTGGGAACGAGGCCTCAAGACCACCTACTATTTGCGTACGATCAACAATTCCTCTATCGATTCCGGCAATCGCGATCGCCGGCCGGCCATCGAGGAGACGGCGGTGTGTTCGATCGATGCAAAACTTAATGGAACTGTTTGTGAATCGTGCCAGTAATGGCGACCCTAAAATATGGGCATTTGTTCTGATCGGTGGATACGGCAGATGGTGAGGAAGCATCGAATGATCGACCCATTTTCCGATGCGCAGGTACGCAAGACAGAAAAAGGAGTCTCGATCGTCAGTTATGGACTTTCGAGCTATGGCTACGACCTGCGTGTCTCAAATGAATTTAAGGTCTTCACCAACGTATTTAATACGGTGGTCGACCCGAAGGCTTTTGATGAGCGATCTTTTGTCGATCTCGAAGCCGATATCTGCATCATCCCGCCTAACTCTTTTGCCCTTGCTCGCAGTGTGGAATATTTTCGTATTCCGCGGGATGTGCTGGCCATCTGTCTGGGCAAATCCACCTATGCGCGTTGCGGCATCATCGTGAATGTGACGCCACTGGAGCCGGAGTGGGAAGGTCACGTGACGCTGGAGATCTCTAATACGACACCGTTACCGGCGCGCATCTACGCACAGGAGGGACTTGCCCAGATAATCTTTGTCGGTGGCTCGGAAATATGTGAGACCTCGTACGCAGATCGTACGGGAAAGTATATGGGTCAGCGCGGAATAACTCTTCCTCGGCCGTAGAGGAACGCCGGCAGAACGGCATCTGCGGTAGCGGCGACTGTCCTACCAATGGCTATGTCGTGCCCAAGCTGAAAATTCGAACGAAGCGACGGGTTCACGACGGCCGTAAGTTGCAGTCGCCATGGGGTCGTTCGCCCGAACAGTGCGTTCAGGGGCGGTGGCGACTACGTTCTCAGGTCAGCCACACGAATTCCTTCGCCCCACCGTTCTGGCCTGGAACGCCAGGGGCATAGCAGGGACAGTCGCCGCTGAAGATGACGTTACCCGGCGCTGCCAGCGTTCCCGGCGTTGTCGGCGTTCGCGGCGCTCCTAATCTCCCGGTTCCTCGTTCCCATCCGAAATCTCATGCAGCTTGTTGCGGAGGGTTCGGATACTGATACCGAGCAGCTGCGCGGTATGCGTCCGGTTGCCATTCGCTTTTTTCAGTGCATAGAGAATGTACTCCTTCTCTACAATATCGAGGGGAACGATTTCATTCGGAAAAGCGGGAGTGGAGGATGTTGGCTGAATTTCGGTGCGTATCGGCTTCGCTGTCTGAGGAAACATTGGCCCAAGGATCGCCTGCGTAATCGGCTCATTCGGTTCGCTCAGGATGACGGCTCGTTCGATCACGTTCTGCAGTTCTCGCACGTTTCCCGGCCAATCGTACCGCTCAAGGATGGCCAAAACCTCCTCTGTTAGCATGGGAGATGCGATTCCGGTGCGTTGCGTGATCCGCTTCAGGAAGGCTTGCGCTAGTGCGCGAATATCCTCTTTACGTGACCGTAATGGTGGAACGACAATCGGAAAAACATTCAGCCGATAAAACAAATCCTGCCTGAATTCGTTCTGTTTGACTAACTTCTCCAGATGCCGATTGGTCGTGGCAAGCACTCGGACATTTACTGGGATCGGGCGACTACCGCCGACTCGCTCAAACTCTCGTTCCTGTAAGACCCGGAGCAACTTCGCCTGCAACTTCAAAGAGATTTCACTAATCTCGTCAAGAAGGATGGTACCTCGGTTGGCTATTTCAAACCGCCCTTCCCGTTTTTCCGTGGCTCCGGTGAAGGAGCCTTTCTCGTGCCCAAAAAACTCACTCTCAATCAAAGTCTCTGAAATAGCGGCACAGTTTACTTTGATGAATGGGGCCGCTGCACGTCCGCTCGCCCGAAAGATCTCGGTGGCGACCATCTCTTTTCCGGTACCATTTTCTCCGCTGATCAACACAGTGGCTTCAGTGGGTGCGACTTTTTGGATCATTTGACGGAGCAGGCGAACCGCCTCGCCGTCACCGATCAATGGCATTTGATCGGAGGTTTGTTGTGCCAGAACCTGGCTTACTTTAACGGCTTGCGCGAAATTTTCCGCTTTATCGAGAATAACGTCGATTTGCCCGCTGGAGAAGGGTTTGATGATGTAGTCGAACGCTCCATTCCGAATACAGGAAACAGCGGACTCCACCGTTCCATATCCGGTCATCATCACAATCATCGGCTTGTCGGCTCGATTGCTGACGCGGGCGAGCAAATCCGTCCCGTCCCCGTCGGGGAGCCGGACATCCACAAACATCAGGTCAAAGGATTCTTTAGTTAGCGCTTGTTCGACTTCTGCGATAGTCGTACAGACGGTTACAGCCAGTTTCTTTCGCGTTAGCTGCAGTTCTAGCGAGCGACGGACGATAGGTTCGTCGTCAAGGATGACTACTTTCTCGATCGCCATTTTCCAACGAGAATAAGCTACCAACCCTCACGAAGCGACAAAGTTGGTTTCCAATTACCAAAAATAGGACCTGAGACTGCCGGTAGCAATGCTTTTCCAGTACCTACAGTGCCTTTTTCGCGTTTTTGCTAAATCGACGCAACGAAATGCCGATAAATCACTTAGTGAACGATTGCACCCATGACGGATGGCGTGGTAGAGCATGTGCAGCAGTCGCCGACCTGTCTACCTCGCGGAATATTAGATATCGCGGCGACGCTGGTTGGCCTGCCCCGGAAGCCGCCGTTTTACCCCGCGCTGAAGATCGATCGAATTTGGTAGATGACCCGGAGTACCCTAACGATGCGGTAATACGGGAAGTGGCTCGAAAATTGGCTGAACTGTTCTGCGGGGAGTGACGCGCGAGCGTTTTTTTTGAGAAACTCCTTATAATGTCGAGACTTGAGTCCTCTTTTAAGACAGAGCTTTGGCACTTTCTTCTCCTCCGGACTCTTCACGACCTTGGAAACAGTATCTCCGGCATTCTGACTCTGAGCACGCATCATTTGCGCAATGAACTACCGGCAGAAGAGGTTACCGAGAGTTTTAAACTAATTCGGGAGAGCGCCGAATCGGCTCGGCAGATGCTCATAGCGGTTGGTTCTCTGACGGACGAAGAAAGCCAAGGTCCTGAATTGGTCCGAGTTTCCGATTTCCTTCAGGAACTGCAAAAACAATTGCAAATCATTGTGCCGCGAAGTGTCAGTATTCACCTGGAAGATGACTCTAGCGATGCAGTGATCGAGGTGGATCAAGGCCACTTGCGACAAGCTTTTGTGATGCTGGTGGCGACAAATTGTCTCTCTTTCGGTTCAAGAGCGGGAAACATTCGATTGAGCGAACAAATCGAATCTGGAAAGATTTGGATCATTTACAGCTCGGAGCATAAATTGGATTTTGATCATGGCCCACGGGCCGCTGAAATCTTCGCAAAATTGAATATTCCTTCAGATGATCTCGTTTGGAACGAGACGAATGAGGAATTGAAACTGAAAATAGGGTTCTTGCCCGTCTCTGATTTGGCGACGAGATCAGGTTAGGAATCAGTTCGACTGGATGCGAGTGCGGCATATTATACTCTTGCCATCCGAATGGACGGGTCAGATCGGCCCGTCGAGAGCCGTGCGCGCTAGAAAAGGCGCTGTTGTCTGCGCCGAAATCGCTTAGTCAAGTAGCCTGATCTTTTTCGCTCAGAAGCGCGGGATGCAAATCCTCTCAAATTCATGGAATCTGTCATTTCGAGGCCTGCAATGCGTCGGTTTTCTGAGACGAAGCATCCGGTTACGTTGCTGTCCGAAGGAAAATGCTGCTAGTTTCGTCAAATTTGTTAGTTTCATCACATTCACGGGTCATGAAGGTTGATCGGCTAGTCTTAGTTGTGGATGATGATGCGATTGTTCTTCGAATTCTCGCGGATCAAATCGCTCGAGCAGGTTACATAGTAACGCCGGCTGCGAGTATCGCGGAAGCGCGGCACCACCTGAATCAAACTTTGTTCTCGATTGTGGTTGCCGATCAAAGCATGCCGGAGCTCACCGGCATTGATCTTTTGCGCGAATGCGGAGCAATTCAGCCTTTGGCGTCCCGAGTTCTGGTCACCGGCACCTATGGTCTTCCGGAAGTAGATCGAGCATTGCGAGAGGGAGAGATTTGCCGCCTACTGATCAAGCCGTGGACTCGATTCGATCTGATTAGCCTCTTCGACCAGGTATATGAACGGCATGAGCTGCTTTGCGAAAAGGAGGCGCTGCGAAGCAAGATTGCAATTCTGGAACATCAGGTGACTAATCTTACCCGACGAGCGTCGCGACCAGAATCGCCGACATCGGCAGGGTTGCCAGAAGAGCCGGAATTGCAATTGATCCAGGAAATCCGCGACGAACAACAGCTGGTTGGAAAAGCGCGGTTGGAAACGTTCAGCAAAATGGCGTCCGGCGTGGCGCACGAGTTCAACAATGCACTCATCCCGATCCTAGGTTACGTGGAACTGATGCTGGAAAGAGACCAGCTACTTGAGGACAGAGGTAAGGCTCGCCATTACCTTAAACTCGTCCTCTCGGCGGCGAAGGATGCTAATCGAGTCGCCGATCGGTTGCGACATTTCTATCGGCAAACGGAGCAATCAGAGGGATCAAAATTTCCGGGAATTACTCAGGAGGCTGTGCCGTCAGGGAAGAAAGTTGGACGAGTTCTCAAGGTTCTGATCGTGGACGATGAGAAGACTTCACGCGATCTCGTCACCATGCTCCTGGAGGCAGATCAGCATGAGATAACCGCGGCTTCAAGTGGGACGGAGGCATTGCAACTTCTTCGCTCCGGGAGCTACGACCTGCTCGTGACTGATCAGGAAATGCCCAGGATGACTGGCGCCGTGCTCGTCGAGGCCGTTCGCAAGTCCGGAAATTCGAAGCCGATCATCATGCTGACAGGGTTCGGAGAGTTAATGAAAAGCTCGGGCTCAACCGTTAATGGAGTCGATCTGGTGCTAAATAAGCCGGTAACAAGCGAGGCCTTGAGGTCCGCACTGATCAAGTTTTTTCCGAACGACGTCGTCGATACTACCTAGTTGGTAGCAGGTTGGTCGGCGAGCGATTTGCTTACCAATTGAGAAGCAAGCTGGTCCACCGTTAACTCATCGAGACGATGAACAGCAACATCGGCCTGCTTAAGCATGCTGATGGGATTGGTGGTCGCCACGGCTACGACCTGCATGCTACCACGATGAGCAGCCTCGATACCGACCAGTGCATCTTCGAAGACCACGCACCGTTCCGGCGGTAGTCCGATGCGAGCTGCTGCCGTGAGAAACACTTCCGGATCTGGCTTGCCATTACGAACATCTTCCGCGGTGATGACGGCAGCGAAACGTTCTGTAAATCCGAGAATCGATAAGCCAGTACTGATGTTTAAGCGATGCGTGGACGAACCAATGGCGCACGGAATGCCCCGATCTCGTAGACTATCCAGCCAAGCCACGACCCCCGGCAGAGGGGCGATCCCCCATTCTTTAACGATTTCTCGATAAAGCTCTTCTTTGCGGAGGGAAAGGCGATGGATCTCGTCAGGATCAAAACTCCAGCCGAGGAGGTCGGGAATGATCCTTTCGTTCTTCATGCCGAATCCGCGCTTGAAGTGTCCGGGTGGAAGGGGATGGCCGGTTTCAGCCGCCAAACGTTCCCAACTTTCCTCGTGATGCGCGGACGAATCGATAATTACTCCATCCCAATCGAAGATCGCACCCCATTTCATAGTCGTTGTAACGCTGGCAGTGCATACAGGGCCTGCAACTGTTTTGCGGTACTCTCGGCCTGCCCAGCGTCCAAATAGATGGCGCGCGGATCTTCATTGAACTCGATTTTCTGAAATCCGTTTTGTGGCGTCCGAATTGCCTGGGCCAGATCGTCCAGGTTCCGAATCTCTCGACCATTCACCCGATTAACGATCAAGTAGTTGAGCTGTTCGTACCCAACCGTGTCTGCAGTGGGTATCACTTGGCTTAAAAAAACAATCTTCCGCGGTTCAGGAAAAAGTTCCGATTGAAAACGATCGTAATAAACAAATCGTTGCGGAGCCTCTTTGGCCCAATTGGTGCCCCATTCCCGAAGATATTGCCGAGAGAGTTCCTGGAACACTAAGCCTCCCAAGACCAGATACCGAGGTGCGCGGTCGATTACATATGGATCGACGATATAACTTTCGGGCGGCTGGCGGAACAGCTCCACGGGAATGTCTTTTTGTTCTCCGTTCCTGAAGACGGTCACGTTTGTCGTTTGCCCACAATACAATTCGGTCGTGGTCAGGTGAGTAACCGAAAGCTTACCAAAAATTGGATGAATGTAATTGCCATCTGGGTCGATTGCTTTGCCGTCGATTGCCAGAAGAATGTCGCCTGGCAGTATACCGGCTTTGGCGGCCGGGCTATTTCGCTGAACGGCATCTACAAAAACGCCGCCGGCGGCGTCCGGCAACTTCACATAACGGCGCAATACCGGGTCGCGCATGCTTGAAAACTGTACTCCAATTCGCGGAAAGCCGCGATAAACCGTATTTTTGGCTTCGCGCAAGAAATGCTGGATGACGGGGCCGGAAATAGCCTCCACGGTTTGGGAACGCGGATCATAGCGGAGCAAAATCGCAGCCAGCTGATGATCCTTAACAATTGGTAAAGTAAAACTATTCTCCCGATACTGTAGGGGACAGCTCATTTTGAAGAGAAGATAAGAACAATCCTCCAGCACATAGCGACCAACTTCTGCGCTCGTGACCAGCGCTTGCGTAGATACCGGCGTACCGTTCGCTTCCAGTTGGATCACGGAAAGTTGATCGCCCACTTTGACGGTAGAGTTAGTCCCGAGCGGTTGAAGGGTTTGGAGAAAGCGCTCTTCGTTCGGCCTCAGCAGCGCTAAGTTAGTCTCATGATCAATCGCAACTACCTGCGCGGAGGTTCGCTCGCCGCTCTCCGGTTTTTCTAGTTCGATGAAGTTGCTGTTGGCCACCAATTCCGCCGCGACGACGACTTCATTGCCGTCGATGACAGCTCCGATGCCGCGACGATTGAACGGCGCTTTCTTGTTCCACGGCCGAAAAAAATCGTATTGTTGATTGGTGGAATTGACCCGGACAACCGATCCCTTTTGCAATTCCGGAACCGGCTTGTCCTTGGGCGTTGCTGCGGCCGGCGGAACAGCGTCCTCTGCCACCGCGAGTGTCGAGCAGCCCAGCGCGAATACGAGCGGAAAGAAAAGCAGGGACTTCATTAGAGGCGTTCTTGTCCTAGGTTTTGTTCAATCGAAACGTTATAATTTCGTTTTATACGTTGTTGCGCTGCTTCCACTGCGTGCTTCTCTAGCACTGCCGGGCGGCTGCTTCCGAGAAACTTTATTACATATTGATCGGCCGATGCGGCGAACGCATGAGCGACATCACTCAAATGTTTGATTTTTTGACCATTGATCTCGTCGACAATCTGGAAGCGAAAATCGGATACATAGGCGTTCACAGGATCGGCCAAGATATTTGAAAGTACGATGACTTCCGGGTGCTTCTCGTATAACTCATCCGTGATATAAAAATCATAGTAGTATCGGACTCGCAGCTCGTCCGGCTGATACGCCTCCATGAAATTCCGTGAGAGTGGCTGGAATACGAGACCGCCAAACAATACAAATCTAGGGTTTTCCTCGTGGAGGTTGGCCTGCAAGAGGTAAGAGTTGTTTGGCTGTAATTCGACTTCTACGGTTAACGGTTGTTGGTTCCGTAAAATTCCAATCTTCACCTTGTCTCCCTTAAATTTCCGTTCGACGACTTCGGCCAGATCCAAGTTATCTCCATCCAATCGAACATTTCCGTCACTAGCGATCGGATGATTGTCAATGGAAAGCATTACATCGCCCTCCTGGAGTTTTCCCGCACACGAACCATCCTTTTCGACCGAACTGACCACCACCCCGGTATTGTCATCGGGAAGACCTAATGCGTGGCGTTCGGCGGTGTTCAACAGCTTAAAATAGCTGATCGATAAGTCGACATACCGATTGTACCGGCCGGTGGAGATATCCTTAAGAAAACGCTGGATCACCGGGTTTGGAATCATATAGCCGGTATTTTGCGCGACATCACCCGTATATCCTTGGAAGGCGACGCCGACCACTTTTCCGTCCTGTAGTACCGGGCCGCCGGAATTTCCCGGATTGATAGCCGCGTCGATCTGAACGGCTAGATGCTGATCAACCCCGGAGTAAGTGTAATTTTGAAAATCGACTCGAGAAACAATTCCGTGAGTGACGGAAAGTCGTGACCCGCCAATCGGATACCCGAAAACGTCGACCAGCGACTGCACTGTCGGCAACCCTCCAAAATGGACGGGAGCAGTTCCCTTGTAGAAGTTCGAATCTTGGACTTTCACGACCGCTAAGTCACAATCACTGCCGATAAATTCCACCTTCCCGATGTACTCCTTCGGATCGTTCT
>JBEEIB010000596.1:0-4144 GCA_041167675.1 Verrucomicrobiota bacterium | reverse complement strand
AACAATCGTGAAGCCGCCCGGCTCGTCGGTATCCCCGTTCAAGCCAGGCTGCTCTCGGTCTACACGTTCGCCGGTCTCCTTTACGGGATTGGGGCATGGCTGGCATTGGGCCGTATTCCGAATGCCGATCCAAACGCACTGCAGAACGCCAATCTCGACAGCATCACCGCGGTCGTGATTGGCGGAACCAGTCTGTTTGGTGGGCGTGGAAGTCTCTGGGGCACCCTGATCGGAACGTTGATCGTGGCCGTCTTACGCAATGGACTGACCCTCACCGGGATCGATCCTCTTTGGCAGGACTTGGTCACCGGCATCCTCGTGATCAGTGCGGTCGCGTTGGATCAAATGTCGAGAAGGAGACAGCGATGAGCGCAGAAGCTAAGAACAAGCCTTCACTTCCACCGAGAGGAACCGTGGTCTTGGAAGCGCGTGGTATCGTCAAGCGTTACGGACATGTCACCGCGCTCGGCGGCACGGATTTAGAGTTGCGGGCCGGCGAAGTTCTCGCGATCGTTGGCGACAACGGTGCCGGCAAGAGTACCCTGATCAAAGTTCTGTGTGGTGCGGTCATCCCCGATGCCGGACAAGTTTTACTCGACGGTACCCCGGTTCACTTTCGCAGTCCGCTGGATGCCCGCCGGCTAGGTATCGAGACAGTGTACCAGGATCTCGCCGTCGCTCCGGCTCTTGATATCGCTACCAATCTTTTTCTCGGGCGCGAAGTGCGCCGCAGCGGGCCGATCGGGTCCTGGTTTCGGCTCCTGGATAAAAAAAGAATGAGGCGCGAAGCGCAGCGGGAAATGGACGAACTGAAATTCCATCTTCCGTCGATTGATAGTGCGGTGGAGAAACTCTCTGGCGGACAACGTCAAGGGGTGGCCGTCGCCCGTGCTGCGATTTTTGCCAGCCGGCTGGTAATCATGGACGAACCGACCGCCGCGCTTGGGGTCCGTGAATCCGGACAGGTGCTCAATCTTATTCGGACGATCCGCGACCGCGGACTTCCGGTGATCCTCATCAGCCACGACATGCCGCATGTATTCGAGGTCGCGGACCGTATCCAGATTATGCGCCTTGGCCGGCGCGCGGCGCTCACCACACCGCAACGACATACCATGTCCGAAGTCGTCGCGATCATGACTGGTGCTGCCCGCGGTGACGAACCGGTACCGGATTCAAACCAGACGATGGGCTGAGCCGGAAACGAAAAACCGTTTCACGCGAATCGCGGATGGATCTTCCGTCGCCCGATGGACAACGGCGGAATGACAACGAATTAAATCCATTGATTCGCAGCCTATCCGCCGTAGCTGACTGACCACCTTTTTCGAAACATGACGCACCGGCAACCTTTCTTCAGTTGCACTGCGCTAGAAACGGAGCGAAGGGGGATCCATTCGCGTCCATTCGTGGTTTAGGAACTTTGTTTCCTTCTCTCATGGAAAATTCTTCACAAATCTTTCGTGTCGGTGTGGTTGGCACCGGTCTGATGGGCTCGGGAATTGCCGCCGTATTTGCTTCGGCTGGACGCACGGTGTTTCTGTTCGACAAAGATCCAAAGCGCCTGGACGAGGCTAAGAAGAAGATCGTCGAGATCCACCAGGAAATGCATCGGGTCGGGCTGACCTCTCTCTCGCAAACAGAAATATTGGCGCGTATCAAACCGGTCTCTGAGTTAGCGGATCTGAAGGCGGTAGATTTTATCATCGAAGCCGTGCCCGAGGTTCTCGAGATCAAACACGATTTGTATCGAGAATTGGAAAGGGTGGTGGAGGAGAGAGTGATTCTTGCGAGTAACACTTCCGGATTCATGCCTTCCAAGCTTTCTGAGTTTCTCGCTCATCCCAATCGGTTCATTGTTGCGCACTTTTGGAATCCACCTCACGCGATTCCGTTGGTAGAGGTAGTTCCATCGCAGCACACGTTGCCTTCGGTCGTAGAGCGGACAATCGCGCTGTTAAGAGAGTCTCAAGCGGAGCCGGTGTTGGTGGAGAAAGAGATTCCTGGATTTATCGGCAATCGGCTCCAGTACGCGATTTTGCGAGAAGCGTTAGCTATTGTTCGTTCCGGAGCGGCTTCCCCCGAAGCCGTAGACACGGTAATGAAGGCATCCCTCGGTCGCCGGTACGCTACCGTGGGACCCCTCGAAACCGCAGATCTTGGCGGGTTGGACACGTTTTTGACCATTGCTTCACACCTGATGCCCGAGTTGGCCAAAGATGAAGACGTATTGGAGCTCATGCGTGCGCGGGTGGAAGCCGGGCACAATGGGTTACGTTCGGGCGAAGGCTTCTATCCGTGGCCGCCCGAACGAGCGCAAGAAGTGATCAAGCGACGCAATACCGATCTGCTGAGACGCCGGCTCGCTGATTTGGGATGATGATTCAGAGAGGGCGAAACCCGACGCCGCCCAACTTGTCGCGCCGTAGGCTTGGCGAAGGCGGAAGCCTACGTCGCGGCCAGGTTTGTGGTTTAATCCAACTGCACAGCCTGGGCGCGCCATAGCACAGCGACGGCGGCACATCTTCGAGCGATAGCGACGTAAGATGTGTGAGCCAAAGAGGCGCGATCGAAACACGTGATGCGAGGCGCACAGTCCTTAGAGACTGTATCGCTCTGCCAGCCTTAGAAGCTGTGTCGCCCTACCAGTCCTGCGCTAGCAATCTTGGGCTGCGTCTTGCCAATCACTGGTTGCTTGGCTCCAAGCTCATGCGTGGTGCAATCAGGGCAAACCGCTTTTGCAAAAAGACCAGGAAATGGAAAATCCACAGGCGCCAACGAACCTCCGGCAGTTGCTTCTCGCTGCCGGCCAATACTGTATTCACGGCGGGAACCAGCTGGAAAAATCGCTGGGGATGAAAGAATACCTCGGCAAATTCTTGGGTATACCACGAGGTTACGAACTTGAGGTATAAGTCCATTACACGACCAACTTGGCGCTCGTAGCGTGCGAATTCCGCAGCTCGCCGCTCTGGTTGGCGTAAGACTCGATCGAGCGTATCGGCCGCCTTTTCACCGGAAAGAATGGCAATGAAAACACCACTACTCCAGACCGGGTCAATGAAACCAGCCGCATCGCCCGCGAGCATCCAACGCTCTCCGGTGAAGCGTTTGTTCCGAAAAGAGAAATCTCCAGTGGCCTGCACATCGGTAATCCGTCGAGCTCGTGACATCTGCTCGATTACCTTGGGGTTCTCCTCAACAATTCGGTTGAAAGCCTCTTCCGGCTCCAGCCTCATTCGTTTGAATGTCTGCGCGTCGAGCACAACTCCGATGCTGGTCTTTTTCGCGGTGATCGGGATAATCCAAATCCATCGATCTTTACCTCGGACCATTTGGGTAAGCGTACCGTCAATTCCTGGTTCACGGTCGACACCTTCAAAATGAGCAAAAAGCGAGAACTTCCGTAGATGCGAATAATTCCGACGCAACTTGAAGCGTGAACCCACCAGACTGTTCCGGCCGGAACAATCGATCAAATATCTCGCGCGAATCTCTCGGTCGACCGTCTGGATGGTGACGCCATCTCTGTCAAACGCCGCGTCGGTTACGTTGATACCCTGGGATACGGAACAGCCATTTTCGGCGGCGTGGTCCAGTAGAAGCTGATCGAACATCGAGCGCTCCACTTGGTATGCAGTCGGATATTTGCATCGAAAGGCGTCGCAAAATAGAAACCGGTTGCTCCGAGTGCCGCAGGCCGAAATGATCTTTCCGCCATACTTCACGATTACATCGGCTCGATCAATTTTCTCCTTTACTCCCATACGTTCAAACGTGCGAAGGCTGCCGGGTAAGAGGGATTCTCCGATTTTGAAACGAGGGAATCTCTCCTTCTCGAAAATCGCGACATTCCATCCGTGCTTGGCCAGCAAAGTCCCGGCAGTACTACCGGCCGGCCCGCCACCCACGATCACCACATCGAAGAACTCAGCCATATTGTTGCGCAAGAGCTGCGTCAGTGAAACACATCTGGCGAATGTGTCAGCTCGAAAATGTGATTTGCGCTTTTGCTTATCTGGTGGCATTCGCGTTGAACCACCTGTGTGCACCCAAGGTCGAGCTGGTACCTTCCGAACCACCGCATTGATGAGCGCATTTCGCCGAAGGGCACGTTAAGAAGGATGGATTCGGTATCTCACCA
>JBEEIB010000595.1:0-2629 GCA_041167675.1 Verrucomicrobiota bacterium | reverse complement strand
CGATCATGGCGCCGGCTCACGGGAGACCGTTCGACTGTACCAGACGCTTCCTTCGTACCTTTCGTAGAAGGTGATCCCCTGGTTATCCATTTGCCGGGCAAGTCACCCACCCCGTTTCAGATTGCTTCCGATGGCATCGCACTCTCCGCGGATGGAAGCATCCTCTTCTACTCGCCGCTTTCCAGCCGCCATCTGTACAAGGTACCAACCGAACTGCTGCGCGCCCCCTCACTCCCGGAGAGCCAAGTGAGTGCAGCGGTGACCGATCTCGGAGAAAAGGGGGCTTCCGATGGCCTGGAGGCCGACAGCGAAGGCCGGGTATATGCCACGGACTACGAACACAACGCTATTCGCGTCCGCGCGGTTGATGGGTCCTGGACCACGCTGGTGCATGACCCGCGGGTGTTATGGCCCGACACGCTCTCGCTCGCAGCGAACGGTTATCTCTATTTCACCAGTAACCAGTGGGAACGCATGCCTATGATGCATGGCGGTACAGACTTGAGAAAGAAGCCATATAGCCTCTTCCGCATCAAGGTCGCGGCCTTACCTGTCAGATTGGGAAAATAAGTCGCTTCAACAGCGCACATCTTGCAATCGACGGTACTGAGGCCGACCCGCTATCAAACCTATACGGCGCGCTCTATCGAACTGAGGATCTTAAGGAAGGGCGCAAAGCCGGGGCAGAGGGTCCGTGTGCATGCAATCTTTCATAAATCTTTTCTTGCAGTAGGTGTAGTTACACATATAGAGAGGGCGCAACCTGGTCAGAGAACAACCTAAAAATGAAAAGGGGAAACCAAAGCCGCGATCAACCGAGAACAGGGGTTGAATCCCGGCGCGATGGCCGAATAAATGCCGGCCCATCTTATGCTCCGCCGGTTGAGATCAGCGAAGTGCCACGATTCTTTATTTGAGACAGTTTCGACCGTTCTGAACGGATTAATGTGAAAACTAGCCCCTTTCAGCGGACGCGTCCTCGTCCCTTACATTATGCGTGGGTCGTCGCTGCGATCACATTTGTCACCCTTCTGCTCACCGCAGCGATTCGGGCGACACCGAGCGTACTGATCGTCCCTTTTGAAAACGAATTTCACTGGACTCCTGCCTCAATTTCTACGGTGATCTCAATCAATCTGGTGCTATACGGCTTGATTGGGCCATTCGCAGCGGGATTGATCCATCGGTTTGGCCCGCGCAAGATTATGGTCGTTTCTCTCGCGCTCTTGGGTGCGGGCATCGCTTTAACCCCACTCATTAACCGGCTCGAACAACTGCTTCTGTTGTGGGGAATTTTAGTCGGAGTCGGCACTGGTCTGAGCGCCATCGTACTTGGCGCCACGATCGTTCACCGCTGGTTTGATCGCTATCGCGGAGTAGTCTTGGGTGGATTGAGCGCCAGCACCGCAACTGGCCAGCTTCTGTTCTTACCGTTGCTGGCCAATCTAACCGTTCAGTATGGCTGGCGTGTAGCGACCTGGGCGATTGCCGTCGCGATCGCATTGGCGATTCCGTTCGTTGCTCTCTTCATGCGGGATACACCTCGCCAGCTAGGCTTCGCCGGTTGGGAAGCGATCATGATGAAATCGAATCTGTAGTTGAGAATCCAATCGTCGCAGCTATGCGTGCCTTGTTTGACGCAACGCGAAGTCCTGCCTTCTGGTTATTGGCTGGAAGCTTTTTCGTATGCGGTGCAAGTACCAACGGACTGATCGGAAGTCACCTGATTCCGGCGTGCGTCGATCATGGGTTCTCGGAGGTACATGGGGCAAATCTTCTGGCGGCAATGGGAATCTGTGATCTTATCGGCACGACTCTGTCCGGCTGGTTATCCGACCGATTTAGTAACCGTTGGCTGCTTTTCTTTTATTACGGTCTGCGCGGTCTTTCACTCCCCCTCCTACCCTGGTCTTTCGACCTTCAGTCGTTCAAACTACCTTTGTTCGCGGTTTTTTACGGCCTCGATTGGATCGCGACTGTGCCTCCCACGATCGCGCTCACCGCTCGGATCTTCGGCCGTGACCGGGTGGGATTGGTCTTTGGTTGGATCTTCGCCGCTCATCAGCTCGGCGCAGCAGCCGCCGCAAGTTTCGCCGGGACGCTCCGGACGGTGGCAGGAATTTACGATCATGCCTTTCTTATTTCTGGCAACCTTTGCATCATTGCAGCAGTATCGATTCTATTCATCGGCGTCCGGCCAAGTCGCGTGGCCAACTCGAGCGAGTTGGGATCCATTCCGGTCGGCAGTTAAAGTGAGCCGGGATAAGGCGGAAACCCAACTCGGCCCTCGAAATTCCGAGGCGCAACTTCCAACGGATTCAGCGGATGCTCCGCAAATGAGGCGGAAGAGCAAAAGGAAAACCTCCTTGAACCACCACGTTGCCAGTCTGACGCCAAAGGCAATGAAACCGGCGGTGGATCAACAGGAACGCCGTCGCATCCAGTCGACCTCTGTCCTGCGTACATCTATTCCTTTTGAGATAAAGGGGTTTTGTCAATTGAGGCGCAGCTCCCAGGCAGTTAGCCTAAATATGTCATGATCATCCGGTTAAACTTCTCAGGATTTTCGATGAACATAAAATGCTGGCCACCCTCTGCTTCTTCGAATACTTCGAACTGCGAACCTTTA
>JBEEIB010000594.1:0-38960 GCA_041167675.1 Verrucomicrobiota bacterium | reverse complement strand
CCTCAGTTACGGCTTCGAGCGGCAGCGCTGCCTTTCTGCCAATGAACTCTAAGAACTCTCTTGTGGCTTGCTCATAGCCACCACGCGAGCTTTTCGCAATGGAGTGCTTGCCAGCGAGCCAATCCTTAAACCACTGCCTTACAGTGATAGTCTCGATTTCCTGCAAACCGACAGTGCGCAGCGTTTGGTTGAGGATCTCCTCAATTCTGATTCTCGTGATAGTGCCGGCGCAGGCAAGCCCTTCAGCCTTCTCCCATGCGCGGACTACTGCCAGAGCTGCTTCCCGGCTTTCGCTCTGTTCTTTCTTGGTTTTACCAATCTCAATCTTAGTCGAGACCATCCGCCCTAGACCGGCCGCTGTCGTGTACGCGCCAGACCAGAATTAGGACCGACCGCGAGCATCATGATGAACTGAGCCCATAAAATTCTCATGATATTATCATAACGTCTCAGTTAGTAAATGAACTATATAGTATTTCTTTTTACCTGGTATTTAAGCACTTACGAGGGGCGTTTAACGTCTATGCACTACTTTGCAAGGAGGCTCCTGATCCAAGTTTTGTAGTAATTTTCGAAGGTGGGACGAGTAAAAGAGTCGCAGAGCAGCCACCGACTTCCAAGCATCCAGAAGTCTCTCCTGCCCGTTTGCTTGGCTTCCTCGATAAGATAAAAGGATTCCCCACTCTGAAGGTGAGTGCGCCCGAAATCTACCAGAGCATGGATGTCGCCGAGCCAAACTTTCATTCCGGTTTCGAGAAGTTGGACATTTCACTGAAACGCGTGATTCGGGACGACGCTTTGGACAGCGTGGGCTTTGAAGTGCTTTTGGCGAACAAGTCAGATAAGGATTTTATTTACGATCCGGAGAGTTTTGCTGTCCGGGTTGGCGAGGAAGTTTATCAACAATCCGTTTCTGATGCCGGAGGTTTGGTTCCTGCCGGCAAAAGCCAGACTGCATTTTTCGCTGTTACCGGCGGTAGCAATGGCGGCCGTAACGATCTCGCAGTCACAAACAAATTCGAGATCGTGTTGCGCCAGATCCAAGAAGAAATGGACCCTCAGCGAAAAGTTTCGGCGGAATGGCAAGAGCCACCTAATAACCTGCCGATCACCCGCGCCGACGGTAAGGAGCCGGAACTGCCACAAAATGATCAAGCAGCGTCTACGGCTAAGCCTCGTTCGGCTAAGAAGAACGTAAAGCGATCTCGAACCGACTCAAAGGATCCGACCAAGTTGGGCGCGGACGCTTCGGTGACGCAAAAGGAGATAGTGGCGCACAATGAATAGACGAACTTTGATGATTGGCGCAGTTGGGATTTTGTCGGTGGCCGGAACATTCCTTTATGCGCTGATGCAAAAAGGCGGACCGCAGAAGATAGCTGAACGACAGAGTGAGGTGGTACGAGATGCGGGGAAGGTGACCGAACCGATGACTTCTTCGATCCGCAATTTCAATCCGGTCGCAGTTAATCCGTCCAAGTCAAAGGTTACCGCTAGGCAGGTCTCTCTTACGCGAGTTCCTGATCCCGGAGCGATTCCGAACGTTCCTGTCACAACCTCGATCAGTATTTTCGCGGCGGAACCCCAAGGTGAAAGGCCATTGCCCCGAGGACCGAAGGGTGACTACGCTCCGGCGTTCCGTCTCGTTAAGTGTCAGCTCGTGAACACCGTCGACTCAAGCGATCTAACGACACCGATTATTGGCTTGGTGACAGAGGACCTCTGCTGGAACGGGAAGGTCATCATAAGGGCAAACTCGGAAGTGCACGGCATCGCCAGCGTTGATCGCGTTCGCGAGCGAATCGCTAGCGAAGGAGAATTCACCTTTGTTCTGAACCAACCGGATCGGAGAGGTTGTGAATTGGTTATCAAAGGATTGGTTTTGGATATGGAGCGTGACCCCGAGTACGACACGTACGGAATTACTGACGGGAGCGCCGGGCTGCGGGGAGATGTGATTCGCACTGCCAACAATGATGTGATCAAGCTTTATGCAGCCTCTCTGATCAGTGGCATGTCAGGCGCCGTATCGAGCGGGAGTTCCGGAATTTTGGGTAACCGGGTTTACACGAACAATAGTTCGCTCGGTTTGAGTGCACTTCAGGGAGGAGTCATCAATCCGATTGCCGGCGGTACGCAAGGTGTGCTCGACCGATACGCAGACCAAGTTTTGAAATCGATCGAACGAGACGGCTTTTTTGTCAGAGTCCCGGCCGGGAAGCAGTTTTATGTCTATTGCAGCGAAGCTATCGATCTGAGTCGTGCAAAGATTGGAGCCGACGACGACCGCTATATTCGCGCGCAAGCGGATCTCGAAAAAAGGGCGCGCGATCAGGTCCGAAGAGCCCTTCCGGCGGATACGGCCAATTTATTGAATCCTCTTTTACCTGCCTTGAATTCGATAAATCAAAACAGAAATTAATAATATATATGAATTATGTACGATTCGCTGCTTTGTTGGAATCCGTACTACTGTTCGGTTGTGCGCCGCCGAAACCGCAGGCAGTTATCCATCCAGTTCGAACGCTCAAACCGGCCGCTCAGGCGAGGGAAAACACCTCTTTGCCAAGCCCGCCAATTGGTAACGTCCGAAATGTGCGGGAGAGCGAGTCGGTGAAGGTCTATGGAATGAACCGTTATGTGGATCCGTTGGACCCGAGAGTTCTTCATGAAAGGCACGCGATATATCGAGTCGAGGAGCAACCGCACTGGGTGACTCAAAGCGATGGGAAGCAGAACGTGATTCTGTTGGGACCGATCCTCGGACTTCGAAATGCGCAATATGCTCCTGAGCCGCTTCCGGGTGAAACAGCGCGCGATCTCGTCCAAACCAAACAGGGGTTGCAAGACGCGAATCGAGATATCCATGCGATTCAACAGAACCAAGAGAAGTTAGCGACTACAGTCCAGTCTTTGGCGGAGCAGACATTGGATGCGCAGCGCAAGCTGACAAATCTCGTGTCGACACTGAATGGCCGGCTGCAAAGAATCGAGGGAGGTAGCGAAGAGACCGCCGATAGTTCCGGCGCGAATGAAAATAAAGTTCCCGCGGGAGGAGTCGTTATTCGAAAAGGGGAATGAAGACAAGAACTCCTTCGTTCCTGTTCGCAAATGATCCTAAGCCGGGCAGGTCCGATCCATCAGGCGCGCGGAATGGTTCGAGATTAGGGCCAATGAAGTTTTCAACACACGACAGAACCGAAGACTGAAAGGAGATGGTCCAGACAGAGGAGATTCTAGGTACCGGATTCGGGCTTGGCTCGGAGTGGTACTCCCATCTCAGTGGCCTGACGCCGGCTTTAGAAAGCAAGATTATTGGCCAAAAAGGAGCTGTCTGTCGCGTAGCTCGAGCGGTTCAAGCCGCCGAGCTCGGGCTAAACGAGCGAAGATCCCAACCTAAGGCGAGTTTCTTGTTCCTAGGCCCAACCGGTGTTGGAAAAACGGAAACAGCCAAGTGTTTCTCCGAGTACATATTTCGATCTCGTACTGCACTGGAAACGGTGTTCATGAACGAATACTCGTCAGATAGCCGTTTCCACGAGTTTTTGGACCATACCGAAGCTGCGATCCGCCGTCATCCAGATGGGACGACATTGCTTTTTGATGAAATTGAAAAAGCGCACCCGAGACTAGTCGACGTGTTTCTGTCGCTTTTGGAGGAGGGAAGCTTGACGACTCTAGCTGGTGAACGCCTCCCAGTCAGACAATTCTATCTCGTCATGACCAGCAATCTTGGCAGTGGTGATCTCGCAAAGATGGAGTACGCGCCGTATTCAACAATAGAAAGAGTGGCGCTGGATGTGGCTAGCCAGGCCCTGCGGCCAGAGCTTTTTGCTCGTATCACTGAACGGATCGTTTTCAGACCGCTGGACCTTGAAACACAAAAAATAATCCTGGCCGCTCTCATCAAGAAAAAGCTAGCGGTGCTCTCGCACTTCTTTAGGCGGACACTGACGATCGATTCTGGGCCAGTAATGGCGTTTTTGCTGCGAGTGGGCTACAACAAAGCTCAGGGGGCACGAATGCTACGTCAGGAGGTGGATCGACAATTGAATTCGGCCAGCCTGATTTGGGCCCTGAGTAATCAGGCTCCCAAACATGGAGTATTTTTCTATGATCCGACGGCCGGAGGTCTGATCCTCCGGTAGAGATTCCGCGTGAAAGTGGAGAGAGACTACCGACCTCACAGAAGCGATTTGTCGAAGAGCAAGTTAAGTGGTCAGATGATCCCTGTATTCCTAATATGGCTCCTAGAACTGCTTATCCGATCCGTTTTGATCATTGCGTTGTCCATGTTTCGGATTGGGAAAGATCCAATCGCTTTTATTCCGAAGTACTGGGTGCCGAGCTTATCTCGGTAAACGGCCGAACCGCGTATCGATTTGGCGCAGTTCAGCTGAATCTGCACGGACCCGGTGTTTCAGCTGGCCCCCTTGCAAAATTGCCGGTTCAACCTGGCAACAGCGACCTCTGCTTCGTCTGGGAAGGTCCAATTGCGACGGCTCTCGAACATCTCAAATGTAAAGGAGTCGCCGTGGAACTCGGTCCGGTATTGAGAGCCGGAGCTCAAGGGGCCGGCAGATCGGTCTACTTTCGCGATCCCGATGGCTCATTGCTCGAATTTATATCGTACTCGGATATCGCAGTGGAGGGGGATTGAGGATTCGCCTGTATTCAGGGTATGGCTGACTCTCGGCCGCAGAAGAATGTCCGAACACCGTCGGTTTAAGCCTTCGAGTCCGGCCGACTTCATGCCACCATAATGCAGTTAAGTCGCCGGTACGATCAGAATTGAATGTTTCCCACGAAACCAGTTACTTTTTATTACCTTTTTTAATGAGCGATTATCCTCACGCCACACGCTCTGATAGCTTTCGGAGGCTTCTTTCTGCCGCTCTGACGTTCGGCATCATCATCGCGGTCTTCTACATCCTAAGCCTAGGTAGGAATTTTTTTGTTCCTTTGGTTATAGCGTTTCTCGCGGTTTACCTGGTTGATATCCTTAGCCGGCTGGTAGGTCGAATCCGATTGGCCGGTCATCAGATCCCCAAGATCGTCTCAGCGATTCTCTCCTTTGCGATCATTTTTGGACTCGGCTTTGTCTTAGTAGCCATCATTGCAAACAATGCCGTCCACATTGCTGCGGTCGCGCCTCGCTACCAAGCGCATCTCCAGCAGCTTCAAACCCAACTTTTCGCGACGTTCGGGGTAGAGGAACCGCCCGAACTCGCCGCAATTTTGCGAACCCTTGATTTGCGAGCGATCTTTAGCACCGTTGCAAAAGATGTCGCCGATTTACTCGAGGGAGTAACATTGGTGGTAATATACGGCCTCTTCATTTTGCTCGAATCGAGGTTCCTGCCGGCAAAACTGGCTGCAATCTTTCCGGACCAACACCAAAGAAGGAGAGTGTTGCATACTATGAAACGCATTGATCGGGATATTCATACCTATTTGGGCGTCAAAACGGCGGTAAGTCTTGTCAGCGCGATTTTGGCCTACATTTTAATGCGTCTGGTCGGCCTCGATTTCGCCGAATTTTGGGCCCTTTTGGTCTTCATCTTACATTTCATCCCAACCATTGGCGTCATCGCGGCCACGATTTGTCCAACCTTACTGGCTGCAGTTCAATTTGATAGCCTAGGGCCCTGTCTGGTGGTCGGAATTGGAATTACCGCGATCGCGCAGCTCATGGGTAATATTGTCGAACCGAATGTCATGGGGGAGACACTTAACTTAAGCCCTTTGACGGTCATCGTAGCGCTCATTCTGTGGGGAACGGTATGGGGCATCTTGGGAGCATTTTTATGTGTTCCTTTGACGGTGATTTTCGTGATCGTGATGTCAAACTTCAAATCGACTCGTTGGATTTCAATTCTCCTCTCAAAGACGGGCAAACTCCATCCGGGCGATTCGTCTGTCGAGGCAAATGAGGGTCGGCTCCTTTAGTTCGACGTTGTTCGCTGCAGTGCGAACCTGAAAGTTACGTGACTGGAAGTTCAAAGCAGGGTCAATTCGCAATCTCATTTGATAGGCTTTATGCCGCGAAAAGAACACGGCTTCACCGGCCAACTGGATAATTTCGCATTACTAGACGTTATTCAGATGGGTTGTCTCGCCCAGCGCGATGGACGACTTATTATCCGTAGCGGCAGACGACGTGCTGAAGTGATTCTCTCTCGAGGAAAGATAATCCACGCGGCGACCAACGGCCAAGTGGGAGAGGAGGCTTTGCTGGAAATCCTGAGTTGGGAAAAAGGTGAATTTCAATTCGGGTCCGCCGGTAATGGCATTCAACCCAATCCTACGATTCAAGGAGGATGGGAGCAGGTCCTCATGGATGCGGTTCGGAAGCGAGATGAGCTCAAGTCGGCAGGTCTCAACGAACCTCTCAGGCGGCCGTTGCCAAACGATCGATCTTCGGCTGACGGTCTGTTGACACAAATCGAGCAGGAGCGAAAACGAATCGAAAGAACTCGACTTGCGAAGCAAGTTTTCTTGGTGGTATTGCTATTGGCGGCCGCTTCCGCCGCGGCTTACCTCATTGCCGTCGAACATCAGCGATTGAAAGCATATAGCAGCAAATTGCAAAAACGGGTGAGCGAATTGGTGGAGCGGCACTCACACTGGCAACGCCGAGTGACGGAGCAAATCGGAATTCCAGAGGGTGAGTTTATCTATCAGGACGGAGAGCGGATTAGTCTGAGACCGTTCGTAATCGACAGCACAGAGGTGACAATCTGGGATTATACCGATTTTCTGAAGGCAGTTGGCTCGGACACTCGCTTCGATCACTCGAATCAAAGACCAAACAAAGGACATTCGAACCTCGAGTGGGAGAGTTACTCACACGCGGCTTTTTTTGGCGAGAATTTTCATGGAGTTCGGTTGAATCCCAACTTTCCGGCAGTCTACTTGGATTGGTTCGATGCTTATGCGTTTGCCAGATGGAAAGGTCGTCGCCTGCCAACAGAACTAGAATGGGAGAAGGCCGGACGCGGAACTGATGGACGCCGATATCCTTGGGGAACTAACATGATCGCGAATGCGGCTAACTTGCTGGGAGTGTTGCGGTCGGGTCCAGGTTGGACCGAAGTAGGTGTCTGGAAAGTGGATCGTAGCCCATATGGAGTCTACGATATGGCTGGCAACGTCTCGGAATGGACTGCCAGTGACGACGGCCAGGGCAATCCCGTCGTTCGTGGAGGAAACTTCAGATCGGATAGCGGCGAATTGACTCGTAGAATTCTCCACCTCTCTCCAGAAACTAAAGACGAGCGCGTCGGTTTTCGGACAGCGCGCGGCGGAGAACAAGGGAAATAATCGAGTGGATTCAGCGTGGATATTCTCGGAGGCGGTTCCCATGGACGCAGTATCCGATTGCGTCGCCGAGGTTGTTGACCGCAAAACTTCTCGGAAGTTGCTGGCTTGGCGTTGCCGCAAAACCTCGGCCGCCATTCTGTGCCAGCGGAAAACCTATTACGAGCTGAATCAAACTTCTGACGCCAATGATGGTAAAGCGCAAAG
The DNA here is from genome assembly GCA_041167675.1 of Verrucomicrobiota bacterium. Classification (GTDB taxonomy): domain Bacteria; phylum Verrucomicrobiota; class Verrucomicrobiia; order Chthoniobacterales; family JAFAMB01; genus DASTDH01. The sequence continues at coordinate 31,433 of JBEEIB010000594.1, read as the reverse complement.
AACAGTTGCTCGTTCTTCAAAAAACATTCGACGGAAGCGTTAGGATTCAGATAGTTTTGACCCGATGTCGTTCATTAACTTCGTCAGTGGAGAGGTCGAATTCAAGATCGTCTACTACGGTTGCGCTCTTGGCGGAAAGACGTCTTCCTTGGGATACATTCATGAGCGGGTCGATGCCCAAGACCGAGGGAATCTCGTTTTGTTACCAACGCAAAATGATCGAACACTCTTCTTCGATTTCTTGCCGGTAGACGGTGGGAATGTCAAAGGCTTCAAAGTACGCTTCAAGCTTTGGACGGTCCCAGGCCAAGTGATGTACAATGCGACCCGCCAGCTTGTCCTCCGTGGTGCGGATGGGATCGTTTTCGTAGTCGACTCCCAATGGGATCGCATGGAAGCGAATCTTGAGAGCCTTAGGAATCTTGAGCAGAACCTCAAGGGGATGGAATCAAGCTTAGATAAGTTGAGTCCCATTTTCTTTTATAACAAACGCGACCTACCAGAAGATAGCATTGCCCCGATTGAAGCGATCGATCTGCTTTTCCGGCACAGGCTTGGGAAATCCAAGCGATTTGCTGGGGATTGCATTAGCGGAAAGCAAGTATTCAACGCGCTCAATCAAGTAACGCAAAACGTCTTGCGCGAGTTTTTGGTTAAGGACGATCTGGAGAACTATGAGGCCTACCATTAAAGCCAAACGCCGCTGCCGAGCCCGACTATCGGTGAGAGCCGGTTTTTCCCTGGTTGAGATCTTGGTCGTATTGGCAATCATTGCGATCGCCGCGGGCTTTGTTGGAATCTCGATTTTGAGCGTACTTAAGCAGCAGAATAGTCGGATTTGTCTGACCAACATGGTGACAATCGAAGCGGCCAAAGATGAATATGCGCGTGATCATCCAGGTGGAAGCGCAATACCGAGCGCTACCGATTTTGCGCCCTATTTTCGATTCGGCATACCTCGTTGTCCGGACCACAATCGAAGTGACTATGCAAATCTACTGGATCTTAAAAACTCGGTGAGCTGTCCGGTGCATCCGGAGAACGCCGGGAAATTCAACACCGGAAAGTGAAATGCTAGGGAGGGCTGTACAGCAGCGTTGGAAAACCGTCGTCGACTTCGTGCAGAAAAACGAAGTCAGTGATGTTTCGCTGTTCTGCAATAATGTTTCGGCTCGACTGGCAGGACAAATTGTGTCCCTGACCGAGCCTGGCGCTCTATCGAATGACGAAGTCCAGATGATGATAGCCGAATTGGCCAAAGACAGGCCTGATCTACGCGAACAGCTTGCTGTACGGCAAAGGTCGATCGATTTTACGACAGCGCTCTATTCCAGGCGGTTTCGAGTGAACATTGCTCTCGCCCAGGGAGAGCTTTTTGCGTCCCTGCGCCCACTTCCTGATGCGCCCCCAGTGCCAAGTGAAGTAGGCTTTACTAGCCAAATCATAAAACTCGTCACCTCGCTCAACGAAGGCCTCATCTTGATTTCTGGTCCTACAGGATCCGGAAAGACTACGACTATTGCGTGTCTGGTCGAAGCAATTAACCAAACCCGTCAGCACAAGATTGTAACCATCGAGGACCCGATTGAATTCCTTTTCTCAGGAAAGCAGTCAGAGATCATTCAGCGCGAAGTCGGAGTCGATGTGGAATCCTATTCCACCGGGCTGCGGGAGGCTCTGCGACAGAACCCTGATGTGATCGTTGTCGGCGAAATCCGCAATGCGGAGACTGCGATGGTTGCGCTTCAGGCCGCTGAAACTGGGCATCTGGTAATTGGGTCGGTGCATGCCAGAAGCGTCGTGGAGACTGTCACCCGTTTTGTTTTGTTGGCTGCCGAAAAAAGCTCGGAGGAGGTCCGCTACATTTTCGGAACGGCCATGCGCCTGATTGCAAACCAACGGCTCCTAAGGAAAAGACAGGGAGGACGCGTTGTGGTGCGAGAAATCTGTGTCCACGCGCCGAAGGTCGAATCTGTAATTCTGTCTGGCAACGAACAGGAGTTGGAAAACTATATGTTAAGCGGCCGGGATTTGGGTATGATCGACTTTCAAACGGCACTCCGCCAAGTCCAGAGTCAATTGGAGCCTTCCGAGTTTCAAATAAACGCGCGGGCTCGCTGACGATCAGTAGCCCGTTGATATGCGAAAATCCGTGGCCACGCATCACGCGGTCGGGTTTCTGCGTTCCCCTAGGCCAGTGTTGGAGATTCTGGACCCAGAGAACGGTTATGAAAATAGTCCAAATGTGAGACTACGACCGCAATGTCCCTCCGAAACTGATCCCGATCCATTCTCATTCCACCAAAGCGAGAGTCGGTGCGCGGCGGTTGGACCGGCACCGACCCCTGCTGTTGGCGTGGTGGCTATTCTTAGAATTGGCGACTCTTAATTGGTCGTCGGGATTCTATTAAGCAGGCGTGATGCCAACCCGGATCAGACTGCGCCAAGCACGCTGCCATTCACGCATTTCCCGAGGGAAAATAAATTGAGATCAGCTTGCCCGTACACGCGGTTGGATCCAAGCGGCCGGCTGACATCGGCCCAGTTTTGGGATTGTGTGTCCTGAAAATGGGACGACTCCGAAGATCACTTCGTCTACACGCCCTTTCCCCGTGTCGCCTGCTTAAGTTGACGCGCATGGCGGCCGCCGGGATTGGGTTAATGTCTTAATAAGCGACCGTTCTCGGTCTACTCCGTTTCATTCTTCCGTCGCGTCGATCTCAAGTTGGACCAGGTCGGCATAGTTTTGCCGGCGGCGAATGAGCTGATGAGTTTTTCCGTGCACCAATACCTCCGCCGGTAGCGGACGAGAGTTGTAATTTGATGCCATGGAAAATCCGTACGCACCAGCGCTCATGATGGCGAGCAAATCGCCCGCCTTGACGTCAGCGACTTCGCGATCCAATGCAATGAAGTCGCCGCTCTCGCAGACTGGGCCGACGACATCGGCGCGAATCATGTTCCCAGTTTCATTGAGAGGAACGAGTTCGTGGTACCCCTGATAGAGGGCTGGCCGAATAAGATCATTCATGCCGACATCCACAATGATGAAATCTTTGTTTGGAGTTTTCTTGCGGTAGAGGACTCGGGTTAAGAGGACTCCGGCGTTGCCGACCAGAAAGCGACCTGGCTCAAGCAGCACTCGCATTCGTAGCGATTGGAGCCGAGGGACAATCGCTCCCGCATACTCTTCGATACTCATCGCCTGGTTTTCCTGCTGTTGCCACCAGACTCGCTCTCCACTCTCCAAAGATCCCTGGTAAACAATTCCGATCCCGCCCCCGATGCTGAAGAACTGGATTCCGAAGCGATCGCGAAGATGTCGTGCGACGGGAACGATTTTATCGATCGCATCCGCAAACGGTTTCGGTTCGGTGATTTGCGAGCCGATGTGCGTTTGCAGCCCTTTCAGCTCCAAATGGTTCAGTCCGGCCGCCATCTCGTAGACCGCCTCCACCCGATCAAGACCGATTCCGAATTTGTTTTCGATTTTTCCGGTCGAGATGTACTTGTGGGTTTTGGCGTCTACGTCAGGATTCACCCGCACCGCGATTGGAGCCTTACGATCTAATGACGAAGCCACTTCATCGATTGCGAGGAGTTCTTCCTCCGATTCGATGTTGAAGCTCCCGATATTGTTGTATAGCGCGTAGGCGATCTCTTCTCGCGTTTTGCCCACCCCGGCAAACGTACATTTCGCCGGATCACCCCCGGCGGTGATAATTCGGTAGAGTTCTCCACCCGAGACAATGTCAAATCCAGCGCCTTCCTCGGCGAGAATTCGGAGAATCGCCAAATTGGAATTTGCTTTCACCGCATAACAAATTTCACGATCGAGTGGCTCCAGCGCGCTATTCAATCGACGATAATGGTCAAGAATAGTTTGCTCACTATACACGTACAGCGGCGTTGCGTGTTGCTCGGCCAGCAAGGCGAGATCAGTCGATTCGCAATAGAGTTTGCCTTGTCGGTAATAAAACGAATGCATGGAGAGGAGCGAGCCGATCTAACCCGCTATGCCAGTCTGATGTTGGCAAGCCGATACCGTGTTTTGCATGAGCATTGCGATCGTCATTGGTCCTACTCCGCCTGGAACGGGAGTGATCGCTTTGGCTCGCTTCGCGACTTCATCGAAAGCCACGTCGCCTACCAGTCGAAAACCGCTCGGTCGGGTGTCATCCTTCACCCGATTAATTCCGACGTCGATGACGACCGCACCTTCGCGGACATGTTCGGCCCGCAAAAATTGGCTGCGCCCAATGGCCGCGACGAGAATGTCAGCGGAGAGTGTTATTTCGGTCAAGTCTCTGGAACGCGAATGAGCCACTGTGACCGTCGCATCACCGCCACGCCTTTTCTGCATCAATAGCAAAGCCAGCGGTTTCCCGACGAGCATACTCCGGCCAACAATCACGACATGAGCTCCCGCTGGGTCGATCCCTGAGTCCAGCAGCAGTCGTTGGCAGCCCAGAGGAGTGCACGAAACGAGCGCTGTGGGGTCGCCTATCGCCAATTTTCCGACATTAACCGGATGCAATCCGTCCACGTCTTTAGCTGGGTTGAGCGCATAGACGATCGCGCTTTCGTCGAGGTGCGGCGGAAGCGGCGATTGGACGAGGATGCCATGAATCTCCGGATCTGAATTCAGTTGTTCGACCACCTTCAGCAATTCCGCTTGAGTCGTGTTGGTCTCCAGCTCGATTTTGCGCGACTGAAGACCAAGCTCTTGCGACGTCCGATCCTTATTGCGTACATAAACGACTGAGGCTGGATCGTCGCCCACCAGAACCACCGCCAGGCCAGGTACAATACCGAGACGCTTTAGCTGAGCGACCTTCGCTCGGGTCTGGTCGTTGATTTTCCGAGCGATCGCCTTTCCGTCAATAAGTTCCATTAGGCGTCAGGTGAAAAGGATCTGTCATTTCCTAGTGTTGCAGCCACTCTGTGTGGAATGATCCTGGCTTATCAATTCGTTCGTAAGTGTGGGCGCCGAAATAATCGCGTTGGGCTTGCAGTAAATTGGCGGGTAGCCGTTCCGCTCGATAGCTATCGTAATAAGCAAGCGAGGCGCTGAATGCGGGCACGGCCACGCCGGCCTGAATTGCTTGGCTGATCGCAAATCTCCAATTCTTCTGGGTCCGCGCCAGGATCTCCTTGAAGAATGGATCAAGCATGAGGTTCTCCAGCTTCGGCTCGCGGTCGAAAGCCTCCTTGATCCGGTTAAGGAACTTTGCGCGAATGATACAGCCTCCGCGCCAGATAGTAGCTATATCTCCGTAATGAAGGTTCCACTGGAACTGCTGGCTAGCCGCGGCAAATAAGGTAAAGCCCTGGGCATAGGAGATGATCTTCGATGCATACAGAGCGTCCCGAACCGCATCGATTAGCTCATGTCGATGACCTTCGTAGATGCCGTTGCTCGGACCGGGAAGTTGTTTCGAGGCCCGGACTCGCTGTTCTTTCAGAGAGGAGAGAATCCTGGCTTCCACCGCTGCATTGATGGTGGAAACTACGATTGTCTGCTCAATCGCAGACTGTAGAGTCCACTTACCCGTTCCTTTTTGCGCGGCCCGATCAAGAATGACGTCGACTAAGGCTTGCCCGGTTTCCGGATCCTCTTTTAAGAATATGTTCGCGGTGATTTCGATAAGAAAACTATCCAGATCTCCGCGATTCCAATCGGCGAATACGTCGTGGAGCTCTTTTGGGGAAAGACCAAGTAGGTCGCGAAGGATAGCGTAGGCTTCGCAGATCAGCTGCATGTCCCCATACTCGATGCCATTGTGCACCATCTTGACGTAGTGGCCCGCTCCATCCGGTCCCATGTACCGGCAGCAAGGTTCTCCATCTACTTGCGCGGCGATTTTTTGACAGATCGGCGCCACGATTTGCCACGCGGTTTCCGATCCGCCGGGCATCATCGAAGGTCCTTTCAGCGCGCCTTCTTCCCCGCCAGAAACTCCGATGCCCATAAAGTGAATCCCTTTTTCCGCCAGGGCCTTGTCTCGCCGTTGCGTATCGAGATAAAGCGAATTGCCTCCGTCGATGATGACGTCACCACGATCAAGATGAGGCAAAAGCTGATCGACGACCGCGTCAACTGCTTTGCCTGCCTTCACCATGATCATTGCCTTGCGCGGTCGGGCTAAGGACCGCACGAACTCCTCAATTGATCTGGTTGGAACAATTTTTTTTCCTTTGGCACGGCCGGCGGCAAATTTGTCCGTAACTTCCGTGGTTCGATTGAAAACCGAGACCGTGTAACCCTTGCTCTCCATGTTAAGCACGAGGTTTTCACCCATCACTGCGAGCCCAATGAGCCCGATATCCGATTCATTCATAAATGCGATTTGGCGAAACTGAGGTGATAAGCCGCATGATCGCTCGTCCAAGCCGAGGATTGCGGGTCTGCTTTCGCATTACGCTAGCCTTTTTACTCGCGCAAGCTGCCAAAGAATGCAGAAACTCGTAGAATTTACTGGCAGAATCGTCCTAGAGTGACGTTGATGATGTCCCTGGACGTAAAACTGACGACGGAGTCGTTGTCCGGCTTCAACCCGGAATTCTCCGATCGGGATGGAGCGTTGGTCGATTTTTTTGGAGTCGTGCGAGGAATGGAGAACGGACAGCCGATCGATGGAATCGAATATCAGGCATTCGTTGAAATGGCGGAAATTGAGCTCAAGCGAATTGCTGAAAATGCCCGTAAAGATTTTATGCTCGGCCTCGTTCTGGTCCATCACCGCATCGGATTCGTGCCGGCTGGTGAGCCGTCTTTGTTCGTTCGAGTCACCGCGCCTCATCGCGATGCCGCTTTCACCGGTTGCCAGCATATCATCGAACAGTTAAAGGCCAGAGTGCCGATCTGGAAACACCCGGCTTACCGTAGACAGGGCCTGCATGAACTTGCCTAACCAGCTCACGCTGGCCCGGTTGCTTGTTACTGTGCCCTTCGTTGCGGCACTATCAGTCGATTGGCGAGGAACGAAAACATTTGCTTTGTGCCTCTTTCTCCTGGCTAGCCTCACCGATTACGCGGACGGGATCATCGCCCGGCGCTACAATCTCGTTACCGTGTTCGGTCAGCTCATGGATCCCCTCGTCGACAAGGTAATGACGATGGCAGCATTCATCTGCTTAGTGGCTCTGCGCGATATTCCCGCCTGGGTGGTGATTGTAATTATCAGCCGAGAATTTCTCGTTACTGGCCTTCGTTTGATTGCTGCCTCTCGTGGCCGGACCCTTCCCGCGGAGAAACTAGGCAAGCACAAAACCGCCTGGCAGATCGCCACCATTGTTTATTTTCTTGCGTTACGCAGCACTCAAGAGTTCGCCGGATCGCAGTGGACCACCAACAGCAATTACCCACTACGGGCCCTGGGAATTGCTTTGCTCGCGATCACCGTGGCGTTGACCGTGCTTTCCGGGATTGGATATCTAGCGAAGAATTGGGACCTGCTCAGAAACAGCCAATAAGGTTTCGATTTGGTAAGTAGCGGACACGCGGAGCGTCAACCGCTCCCGTCTTATGCATTTCACTGCGTCGACTCCAAATCTCGAGTCGCAACCAGTCCGCCGTTCCGCCATTCGAAGAGCTCGGTCGAGACTGGCCAGGCATTGTTGTGATAAAAGCTGCGCAGGGCATAGGTGAGTTCCTGGAGGTCGCCGCCGATCCGGGGAAAGAGAAATATCACCTGACGATTGGGGATTGACACGACGCAGTCCTTTCCTACGACGTTAGCGAATTGGTCGATAAATCCTGGTATCAGGACAATGGAAGACAATGACGGATCGTTGCTTTCAACCCTAACATCGATAGCGACTCCATGTTTGTCACGACTGATCTTCGGAGTAGCATGCTGGAGCAGCGCTCGAGCATGAGCCAGCGCTAGACTCTTCAACTCGGGCAGCGGATGTTGCGCCAGAGAATCGGCCGAAATCGGAGTCACCGTGCCATCGGTTGCTTCATCGTAAAATCCGATCACTGTCCGGGAACTGCCAGCGATCGGAAGGGAGATGGGTGTATGGTAGAAATGCGGATCGAGAATCATGACCGGTTCTCCGCGGGCCAGAGGGGCCAGGCAGCTCAAACCCAAAAGAACAGCTAGAAAACCAGCGGACGATCGGTGCAATTTGCAGTTTCGGCGAGCGGGGTTACTTCTAAAAGGCATAATGATAGCATTTCTCGAGGGAGAACTGGCGGAAGCTTGGCCGACCCAGGTCGTCATCTCGGTTCAGGGCGTTGGATATTTGGTTCAAATACCTCTTTCCAGTTTTGATCACCTTCCGGCTGTTGGTCAACGGGTACGGCTTTTAACTCATTTGGTTGTGCGAGAAGATGCCCATCTTTTATTTGGGTTTGCCAGCTCGGCCGAGCGGGATCTTTTCCGCCTACTCCTGCAACATGTCAGCGGAGTCGGACCGAAGCTCGCTCTGGCAGTCTTGAGCGGCATGACGGTGTCCCAATTCAAAGCGGCAGTTGTTCGCGGAGACGTCGCCGCTTTGGCTAAAGTCAGCGGCGTCGGAAAGAAAACCGCCGAACGAATCGTTCTTGAGCTTAAGGACCGGGTGGGAGTCGCTGCTGCTTGGGAAGTCGCGGTGACCGCTAGAGAGGATCAACAAGTTAAGGTAAACGATGCTTTGCTGGCACTGATTTCACTGGGATTTAAGCAGGTCGAAGCCCAGAAAGCGCTGCACGAAGTTTATGATTCGACCAAGAATTTAAATACTGACGACCTGGTGCGGCTGGCTCTGAAGAAGCTGGCCTAAAAGCGATCCATGCAAAACTCGGTTGATCTTACCAGAGTCCGCAGTGTCCGAGACCGATTTCCGGAGGAAGGTCTCTTTGCGGAAAAAGATTGGCTGGTCGCACCTGAGCCTTTCTTTCTTGATGCAAAGGTCGCCGATCAATTGGCCCGCCTGGGTCACTGGCTCTCTAAGTTTGTCCGAGCCACCAATCTTTTGTACCGGCAGAGCCAGCGAGGCATTCGGCCCAGTTGGGTCGCAGAATACTGCGAGGCGGGTAAGCCGCCCGAGCTAATTGAGGTGTCCCGAAAGGATTTCAAGGCGATACCTCGTGTTATCCGGCCCGACATCATTCTCACCGAGGAAGGATGGAAGATATCAGAGCTCGATTCGGTACCCGGCGGCATCGGTCTGACCGCCTGGCTCAATCAGACCTACGGTCAGCTTGGGTTTGACGTGATCGGCGGCCCAGAGGGCATGTTAGACGGATTCCGCGCCATATTCCCCTCGGGCGTAATCGCAGTCTCAACCGAAGCTCAAACTTATCGGCCGGAAATGAAATGGTTGGCCGAAAATTTAAAAGCCAAATATCCCGACTCATTTTGGGAAGTGGTAAAGGCCGAGGATTGGAATTTCTTTCGAAGCGAGCCAGTTTACCGGTTTTTTGAACTGTTCGATCTGCCCAATCTTCCGTCGCGAGAGAGTTTGCTGGCGGCAGCCAGAGCAGGAAGCCTGGACATTACTCCTCCATTGAAGCCGTTTCTGGAAGAAAAACTCTCTCTGGCGCTTTTCTGGTCGAGACCGCTGCAAGAGTTTTGGCGGCGCGAATTGAGTGAGCGTCATTGGCTGGCGTTACGACAGTTGATTCCGCGCACCTGGGTACTCGATCCTGCTCCCATCCCTCATCACGCTGTTATCCCGGGATTGGAAATTCAGGATTGGAATGAGCTGAAGAAATTTAGCCAAAAACAACGTGAATTTGTACTTAAGATCAGCGGTTTCTCGGAGAAAGCATGGGGCAGCCGTGGAGTCTTTGTCGGTACCGATCTTTCTCATCAAGCCTGGTCGGATCGAATTGACGAGGCGCTTCGTTCTTTCCCGAGGAATCCGTACATCTTGCAGCGCTTTCACAAAGGCAAACTTTACAACCAGCGATTCCTGAATCCGGCCACCGGCCTGATTGAGACGATGCGGGGGAGGGTGCGTCTCTGCCCATATTACTTTGTTGTATCCGAGCATGATGTCCGGCTTGGAGGTGTCCTTGCCACCATCGTCCCGGCCGACAAGAAGATCGTGCACGGCATGCGCGACGGGGTCCTGGTGCCAGCTGCGATCAGCCAAGACTAAGAGGCGAGCACAGGAGATCGCGAAGACAGAGCTTTTGAACAGGAGATCGCAGAGAGCTCAGAGGGGAGCTCTTGCTATACAAAGCCCGGAGCCAAACCGGAGTCCAATGTGAGACGACATCTACTAGATCAAAAATATTGGACAATAATACAACAAGATACAATAATGATACTATCCATTCAAAAGCCTAGTCACGTGAAAGAAATGGAGCTGTTTGATCAACTAACGCATCAAATCATCGGGGGCGCGATTGAAGTACACCGATTGAAGGGCGCAGGGTTGATCGAGACCATTTACCAAAGATGCATGGAAAGAGAGCTGGATCTCCGCGAGTTGCGCGCGACCCGCCAAATGGAGGTTGATATTGAGTATAAGGGACTTGTTTTTCGGGAGCCCCTCAAACTCGACTTGTTGGTGGAAAATCGCGTCCCTGTGGAACTCAAGTCGGTTGAAAGAATCCTCCCGATCCACAAGGCGCAATTGCTGAGCTACATGAAATTGCTGAAAGTGCCCGTTGGCCTTCTCATCAATTTTCATGAGCCAATCAAAGACGGAATCACTCGTTTGATACTAAACGTGGGTGAAACCCCTCCGAGTGACCCCGGCTAGCCAAGATCAACCTGGCCAATGCGCCCGCACTTTAATCAACCGCCGTCTTTCTCTGAGCTCTCAGCGATCTCCTGTTCAAAAACGCTGTCTTCGCGATCTCCTGTTTAGGACGAAGCCCCACAGCGACCTTGCTGAAAGAGAAAGTGACCAGATTCAAACCTGGCCAACGCGCCCGCGCTTTAATCAACCGCCCTCTTTCTCTGAGCTCTCAGCGATCTCCTGTTCAAAAACTCTGTCTTTCGCGGCCTCCTGTTAGGACGAAGCCCCACGGCGACCTTGCTGAAAGAGAGAGTGACCAGATTCAAACCTGGCTATTGCGCCTCCCTTTAATCAACCGCCGTTTCTCTGAGCTCTCAGCGATCTCCTTGTTCAAAAACTCGGTCTTCGCGATCTCCTGTTTAGGACGAAGCCCCACAACGACCTTGCTGAAAGAGAGAGTGACCAGATTCAAACCTGGCTATTGCGCCCGCGCATTGATCAAACCGCCGTTTCTGCGAGCTCTCAGCGATCTCCTGTGCTCAGACAATCTCGATCTCGCGCCGCTGTTGGATCGAATCCGCTACCGCTTGCACCACCTTCATGTATTCCAGCCCCTGTTTGAACCCGGGCTGTGGAGAAATTCCGCTTGGAGATCGCACTGCGGCGATGAAATCAGTTTCGACATTCCAGCTTTGCTCGACCTGTGGTGGTATCGGTAGCTGAGTCGCCGCCTCATCACCCACTTGCGCTCCAGAAATCCGATCCGATGAGAAATCGTACTCCAGCAATCCGTGGCTGCCATAGAGTTCCAGTCGATCAGGCGTCGCAAATGGGGCAATTCCGCTGAATTCCAACACCCCCTCCAATCCGCTCACAAATGTGCAGAGCACCGTTACCATATCAGGGATGCGAATTTCATAGCCCTGGCGTACGGGGGTGATTGTCTTTTCGTGAGCAACCAGCCGTGCGATGGGACCGAACCACCGGAGTAGCACTTCCGCGTAAATGCCAAGAGTCAAGACATTGAGCCCTGACAATTCATCACGCTGCCGCCAATGGGGCGGGGCGTCGGGATCGATATAAGCACTGTTTAAACTCTGCAGCCGAAGGTGATGGGGACGGCCGATATACTCGTCGGCGATCAATTTTTGCACGAAACGACTGCCTCGTAGACCGTGAGGAGGCGGACAAAGCATAGTAACCAAATGCGGATGTCGTTGCATCGCGGCGACCATCTCCTCCGCCTCCGCGAGGGTCATCGTCATGCGTGCCTGACAAAAAACATGCTTACCCGCCTCAAGTGCTGAGACGGAAATGGTAGAATGAAGATACGGCGGCGTACCAATCCAAACAATGTCGATGTCTGGTTCAGCAACCAACTCGGCCCAATTACTGTATGGTTTTGCGTCGGGAACAAACTCGGAGCAGAACTTTTCCGAGCTCTCATAAGAGGAGTTGCAGACCGCAACGATTCGGACATCCTCCATTGCTTTCAGCGCCGGCAGGTGGCGCTGTTTGACGATATTCCCGGCGCCGATGAGACCTATATTCAATTTAGCGCGACGCATTGGCATGGAAATGCTGTGTCTGACAAGAGAAACGATAGATTGTTTGATGCGATCGACAATTTTCTGCGTTGGCAGCCAGAATCATTAGCTCGCTCTCCTGAACTAACGCCGACGATGCGAGTAACGGATCGAAAGCGTGAAGACAGTGTTTCTATGGTTTTCTCCATAACCAACCCAAAATGTTTGTCGCATTCTTCAGTTAAACCAGCGCCGGCGAACGGGCCGATACGATCGGCGGCTGACAAATGCGTTGAATGCAGCGGTCCCACGTTTCGTGCCCGCTTAGAATCTCGATTTCCACTCGCAGATAATAGATCGGAATAGGCAATGGGTTGATCACTGGAAGGCGGACCGCATCCTTTTCGGTAGTGATGATCGCGCTAACGTCTCGGCGAACACAACGCTGCACAAACGCAGTGACCTCTGCAACACCGTAGCGATGATGATCGGCGAAGGATCTGGAAAGCTCAAGATTCGCGCCGAGACGGCGGAGACCGCCTTCAAAGCTCTCCGGTGCAGCGATTCCGCAAAGGGAGGCGATATACAAACCTTTCAAATAATCGAGCGGCAACTTCTCGTCTTTAAAGACATGTCGAAGATAGAGCGGCTTGTGACCACATTCGATAATTTCGGCAGTTCGATTGTATTTCCGGATGCGGCTGATGAGCATCGCATTCGACTCGCCGTTGCATTTTGTGATGAAAATGTAATTTGCTCGCCGAAGATTCTTCGGCGGCTCCCGCAGCGTCCCGCGAGGCAGGAGATGTTCATTTCCGAAGGGAGCCTGGCGATCGACCAATACAATGTCGATGCGATGCTTCAGATGCAGATATTGCAATCCATCATCGAGCAACAGAGTGTCCGCTTTTAGCTCGCGGATTGCGTGCGATCCTCCTTTAACCCTATCCTTGTCGACGACGACCGCTACGTCACGCAGATTGGAGGCCAACATGAACGGCTCGTCACCGGAGGTCGCGGAGTCGAGAAGAATTCTCCTTCCGTCGGATACCACTCGCGGCGGGTTCTCATGCCCGCGTCGCAGCAGTCGATCAAGCCATGTACGTCGCTTCCTCGCATCGACGCTCTTATAGCCGCGACTTAGGATCGCAACCCGTCGTCCACCCTTCTCCAGAGCGCGAGCAAATTTCTCCACGATCGGTGTCTTTCCCGTTCCACCCACGGTCAGGTTACCGATGCTAATTACCAGACAACCAAGCTGGTGCTCTTTGACGATGCGACTTCGATAAAGGTAAATGCGCAACTGGACGATATAGAGGTAGATAGCGGAGAGGAACCACAGCAGCACTCTAAGCAATGTCGGCCGGATTCCATGCTTGCGATCGAGAATGACCTCAATCGCATACTGTTCTAGTTCATCGAGCCATTCCCGCATAAACTTCAGGAAATTTGCGCTCCGGCGTTATCCGCGCCGACCAGCAGCGTCGTGCTTCGAACCTGTGCGGGGACCGCGCTGGCCATAGCCTCGGCCACTACCTTGGGGTTTGCCGATGTAACGCAGGCAATGGTGGAGCCCGAACCACTCAAAAAACCACCGTAAGCTCCAGCTTCGCGTCCGGCATCAAGGACCGCATTCAAAAAGGGAACGAATCGCTCTCGATACGGTTGATGGAGATGATCCGTAAAGGCGTTCTGCAGCATCTCGTATCGCCGGGAAGCAAACGCCGCTGCAATCTGGCTGCTGTTGGCCAGGTTTTGGATCACGGATGATCGTGAATATGCTTCCGGCAGGACAGCGCGCGCGTCCGGTGTACGTACCTCCAACTCGGGAATGAGCAGAACGAAAGTCACACTTGCATCGACGTCAAAACGATGAACCTGGTTGCCAGCTTTGTTCACTACGACAAATCCGCCATAAAGCGCCGCAGCGGCATTATCGGGATGCCCCTCCAATTCCGAGCAGACTTGAAAGACTTGATTTCGATCGAGCGGTGATCCCGCCAAGACATTTAACCCGAGTAGTACACCAAGTCGGACCGTAACGCTACTCCCAAGGCCGCGCGCGGAGGGCACGTCGCCGGATATTTTGGCTCGGAACTCAAAGTAATCCATCTGGGCCGCCCTAAAAAAGGCCTTGCCCGCGACGCGAACGATCGGTGGCGGAGCGCCCGGTTCGTCTGAATCGGTAATCCGTTCGACCTGAACACGATTATGGAGCTGGAGCGCCGCCCCCAGGCAATCGAATCCGGGACCAAAATTCGTGGTGGAAGCTGGAATTTGAATGATTGCTGCCATAAAGGCGAACCCAGAAGCTGAACCAGCCCCTGGCATGGATCAACCCGGAATTGCTGGGCGACAGGGACGCCGGTCCCTTGACTTTCGGCTCGACCGGCATTGTTATCCCTCTTGCCCGATACCGAAAACATGGAAATCAGTCCGCAACCCGAAACTCCTCGTCATAGTTCAAATCGAACAGGAGAAGCACTCCGGGAGTGGCGAGTTACCCCCGATATTGCCCCGCACGCAGACGGCTCAGTCTTGATCGCCACAGGTAAAACGCAGGTGATCTGCGCCGTTACCATCGAAAACGCGGTCCCACGGTGGATGAAGGATCAGCACGTTCCTGGCGGCTGGATCACTGCGGAATACTCGATGTTGCCCTATAGCACGCTGACTCGACGACCCCGAGACCTGACCAAGGGAAAACTCGATGGGCGCAGCGTCGAAATCCAACGGCTAATTGGCCGAGCATTGCGAGCGGCCATTGATTTGGATCGCCTAGGTGAGCGGACACTGTGGGTCGATTGCGACGTTTTACAGGCCGATGGCGGTACCCGGACCGCAGCCATCACCGGTGGCTCGATCGCGATTACCCTGGCCTGCGCCAAATTATTCGGAAACAAGCTATTGACCGACTGGCCCGTTCGCTGTTTGGTCGGCGCGGTGAGTGCTGGAGTCGTCGATGGTCAGGTGTTGGTCGATCTAGATTACGAAGAAGATCGGCGCGCGACTGTCGATCTCAATCTGGTGATGAACAGTCGTCGCGAATTTATCGAGATTCAGGGAGCGGGCGAGGAGGCCACCTTTTCCGGTAATGAGCTCTCGGAAATGCTCAGAGTCGCAGAGACCGCGATTGTCGAGATAATTAGCTGGCAGCGAGCGTTCTTGCAAAGAACCGTCCCGAATCTGCCGGAATTTTGAAATGAAGAGAGCGCTAATAACCGGTATTACCGGGCAAGATGGATCTTACCTGGCTGACCTCCTGGTCGCAAAAGGCTACGAGGTTCATGGTATCATTCGGCGAGCCAGCACATTCAATACGGCCCGAATCGACCATCTTTACCAGGATCCTCACGTCCATGGCGTGAACCTTTTTCTGCATTACGGAGATTTGGCCGATTCCGTGCAACTGGTAAAGCTACTGTACAATTTGGATCCGGACGAAATTTATCATCTGGGTGCCCAAAGCCACGTCCGGGTGAGTTTTGATATTCCCGAATATACCGCTGATGTGACCGGCGTCGGAACTATTCGAATTCTGGAGGCCATTCGTGAAGCCGGAGTCAAGACCCGGTTTTATCAGGCGGCGAGCAGCGAAATGTTCGGAAAGGTCCAAGCGGTGCCGCAGACCGAAACGACGCCGTTTTGGCCGCGCAGTCCGTATGGCGTAGCGAAGCTTTTTTCCTACTGGGCGACAGTGAATTACCGGGAAAGCTATTCGCTCCACGCCAGCAATGGGATCTTGTTCAATCACGAAAGTCCACGGCGAGGCGAAACATTCGTTACCCGGAAGATTTCCCGAGCGGTCGCTCGCATCAAACATGGATTAGACTCGGCGCTCTATCTGGGAAATCTCGACGCACAGCGCGACTGGGGATATGCCCCCGAATATGTCGAAGGGATGTGGTTGATGCTGCAGCAAGATAAACCGGATGATTACGTCTTGGCGACCAACGAGGCTCACACGGTAAGAGAATTTGTACAGCATGCGTTCGCCCATGCCGACCTGGATTGGAAAGAATTCATCAAACACGACGATCGCTACGAACGCCCCGCCGAAGTTGATTTGTTGATCGGAGACCCGGCCAAAGCAAAGAAACAACTCGGCTGGGAACCCAAAGTTCGGTTTGAGGAGCTCGTCAAACTCATGGTCGACGCTGATCTGGAGATGGTTCGTAGAGATATCGAAGGGTCCGGGGCAGGCAGAGTGAAACAGTCCGAAGTAAGCAGTAAATACGGCTGACGGTAGACGAAGTATCCTGATCTACCTGGCTCAGGAAGCCGACGCTGCCGGTTCGTCCTACCAACCGCTAACCGCTTATAGTCTACTGTTCATTCCCGTATCCGCCAGACACCGGGTCAAACACTCCCGCAGTTTCTTTTCGTCGAGATGCTTGCCGATAAATACCAACTGGCTGAATCGCGTATCAGTCTTTTCCCAAAGCCGATCCCAGTAAACCGTGAAACGATTGTTCACACCGTGAAACACTGCCCGGCGTGGCGTGCCGTGAACCCAAAGAATTCCCTTCGACCGGTACACCTGACTATTTTCACAAAGGGCGCTCAGCTCTGAGTCAAACTTCTCCAAATCGAACGGCTGATCGAATTGAAAAGCGAAAGATTCGATGTCGCTGTGATTACTTCCATTGAGTTCGTCTAGAAACTCCGGCTTTACCGACAGTTTCTGGTCGAGGTCAAACGTGTGTACGTCGAGAACTTCACCGAGATTGATTTTCGAGTGCGATGTTCGGAACACCCGCGCGTGGGGATTAATACCGGCAATTTCCTTCTCAACCTCGGCCAGCGCCGCTTCGTCAACCAGATCGGTCTTATTGACGAGCAGAAAGTCAGCGAGCGCGATCTGTTCACGCGTCACGGCATTTGCCTCAAGTTGATCGAGCAGATTTTCAGCGTCCACCAAGGTAATAATCGAATCGAGTCGCGCGTGCTGCTGCAATTGTGGGACGTTCAGAAAGGTTTGAGCTATCGGGCCCGGATCGGCAACGCCGGTGGTCTCGATCAAAATGTAATCCAAATCCTCTTTTTTCAGGAGCTTTTGGATTCCTTTCACCAAGTCTTTCCGAACAGTACAACAAATACAGCCGTTGCTCATTTCGACCACATCTTCGTTCTGCGTCTCGACCAGTTGTCCGTCGATGCCGATTTTGCCCACCTCATTGATTAGGACTCCAAATCGGTATTGCGATTGTTCGCGAAGAATGTGGTTGAGCAGAGTTGTTTTTCCGGCGCCGAGAAAACCGGTGAGTACGCTGATTGGAATGATTTTTCGCTGGCCCATAAAAGAAAAAGACAATCCCGCGACCACGGGATCGCCCACCAAACTAGCGAAATTTAAAAGCTAAACCAGTCCGGCTTGCTTGAGAGTCCGATAGACTCCGTTCTTCGCGATCGTCTTCAAGGCCCGTGCACTTAGCTTAACGGTGACGTAACGGTCCAACTCAGGCACCCACAGCCGCCGGGTTTTCAAATTTGGTAAGAACAGCCGAGGCGTGTTTGCGGTAACGTGTTGGCCGACCCCGCCCTTTTTCTTGGCCATACCACGCCGGTGGATGATGTGACCCCTGGCCGGCTTGGCTCCGGTGATGCTGCAAACTCTGGACATAAATTTACCCCCCGAAAAGAGCGAGGAACATGGGACAAGCTTGCGCGTTGGTCAAGGGGGAAAACGCCCGTAGCCCAATCCTCCTGGCTCAGGTACTCAGAGCGCAGTTCGTCTATTAGGCCCTCGATCTGGCATTTTTCAGGCCAGCAGCGCGACCAGGCTTCTTGAACGTGGAGGATATACCGTTGTTACCCCGATACTAAGATTTATGAACGGACCTTGGCACTTGAGGTCCTGAGGCCGGGCAATTGGCTCGTGTGCTACAGCATGGCCAACGCACCGATCGTTCGATCGACTTCGTCGATTGTATGATAGTGCGTGAAGCCTAAGCGAAGGACTCCACCCGAGTCGGAGAGTCCCAGCCGTTCAATGAGATCCGCTGCGTAGAAATTTCCACTCCAGACGAAGATGCCGCGGCCTGCCAATTTTTCTGCGGCTTCATCCGGATGAAGTCCTTCGATCCGGATCGCAAAAGTTGGGGTGCGATGTCTGACGTCGGCCGGATTGCCTAAGCCGAAAAGGGTTGCCCGTTTCAGCTCCGGTAAGCCGTGCAAGAATCGTAACGACAGCTGGCTCTCATATTCTTGAATCACTTCCATCGCTCCGCCAATTCCGCAGCTTCCGTTCGCTTTGTATCCGGTTTCCTTGAGATAATCGATAGCACCCGAAGTTCCTGCGACGCTCTCGAAGCTTTGGGTCCCCGTTTCCCACTTTTCCGGCGGCTTCGCTGGGGAAGGCCGCACTTTGTATGCCTCCAATTCGTCCAACCATTGGTATTTTCCCCAGAGCACACCAATATGCGGCCCAAAGAATTTATAGGCCGAGCAAACGAGAAAATCGCATCCCAGTGTTTGCACATCGATACGGCTATGTGGCGCAAAATGGACCGCATCAACAAACAACTTGATCCCGGTGCCGTCGAGCAGTTCTGCCACTCCGGCGACATCCACATGCGAACCGACCGCATTGGATGCTAGTGTCACTGCGATTAGACAGGTTTTCTCAGAGATTAGCGGCCGCAGATCTTCGATCCGTAGAGTGCAATCTTCAGTACGCATTTCCCAGGTTCTTACCGTGCATCCACGATCTGCGGCGGCCAATTTCCAAGGCGAAATGTTGGCGTCATGATCAAGCGAAGTGACGATGATCTCAGAACCCGGGGTCCAGGTTTTCGCGAGTGCTCGACTCAACGCGAAAGTCAGACTCGTCATGTTCTGGCCAAAAACAATTTCTTCTGGCCGGTTGGCGTGGAAAAAGTCAGCGAGCGCAGTTCGCGTTTGGTGAACGATTTCTGCTGTATTTTTGCTGGTGACAAAGCGTCCGCCAACATTGCTGTTGTTTTTACGATAATAATCTCGAACAGCTCGGGTAACGGCGACTGGAACCTGTGTTCCGCCCGGCGCATCTAAAAAGATCGCTGGCCGTCCGTCGACCGAAAGCTCAAGGGAAGGGAATTGGCTCCGCACCCACTCGATAGCAAAAGCATGCATCGGTTGATCCTTTGGAATGTGCTCGCTCGGTAAGCCGCCTGAATCCCAAAGACGGCCCTGCCAGAGCAACCTGGTTTAGGATTGGGATTTGGATCAGCCGAATAGCCGATCTTGGGTGTCAGCCTCGGTCGTAGAGCGTGTAGCCGCAAAGGCACAATCGGAATCGCCGCCGAAAAAGCTAAAAGAATGTCGGACAGTGGAGTCCTTTTTCTGATAGAGAGACATGGTTGAGACGCTAGTCCCGCGGCAAGTCGAAGCAAGCTGTTTTGACACGCGATCGAAATAGCCGCGAGGAAACGCGAGGTAGGGCGTTTGGCTCCGCGACCGTCGAAGGGGACGACATGATCCGACCCAGTTAGGCCGAAAACCGTGACCGAAGTTCTGCGGCTACGCGGCGCTGTGTTCCCTGCGTTTTTTTGCGGCTATTCTTGGTCGGACCGATACTATTTCCCCACCGCATCGGACACCGCGGTAACCAGAGGTCGGGGACCACCTGTACCGCCGAGCCGCCGATCGATATCTTCCAAACGTCGGATCAGATCCAGCACTTCACTACGGCGATAAGGGCCGCCGGCCGCCGCGCAAAAGTGAGTACGGCACGCAAACGGCCGCGCCGAATAAGTTCGACAACGCTGATCGCCGGGATCCAAAAATGGGCAGCGCCCATCCGAATGCGAGGACTCTTCCACAATCTTACGGCCGGTGGCTCGCCAGGAACGTGCAGCGAGCAGTGCTTCACCTCGCGTAACGTACGGGATCTCACCCGTAAGTTTGAATCGACAACAATGGGTGCGCGCAATACAGGAACGTTCGATCGGCCGATTCACGAGCTCCTCGTAAACTCCTTCGACTTCCCGAAGCAATGCAGTCTCTTCCTGCGCAGACGGCAACCGGCTTTTTCTCATTAGTTTCTTGTTGCCCGACAATACCCGATTGCACGGAAATAGTCGCCAAAGAACACCGAGAACACAAAGGGAGATATCCCGAGGATTTCGGTCCTTTGATCTTTGCACTGCTCTAGTTGAGATTCTTGTTCTTTTGCGAGGATCTTTCTCTTCGTCGCCGTGTTCAAGGAGGTAGGGCGCGTCGCTCCGCGACCGTCGAAGGGAACGACGTGATCCAACCCAGTTAGGCCCGAAAACCGTTACCGAAGTTCTGGGTGGCCCAGGCCTAGCAGGGCAATGGCCAATCAATGATTCCGACTTCGCAACCACTAGTCACAGTCTTCACGACATCGGAAAAGGCTTCGACGGACAGGTCGGCGGTCGAGGGGCGATACGCCCTACCTCGCCACGGAGATCATCGGGTCGCTAACTAAGACCAATTTGGGCACGGCCTCGCTGTGATCTTTACGGTCTTCCGTGGCTATTTGGATTTGTCTTTTCTTCGGTCCATGACCCGACGCGGTTCAGCCATTCATCAAGCCGTTTCAGCATGAGTGAGACATGCTCGACGATAGGAGAGGAGAGGCTACCCGCGAAGCCACACAGCTTCGTTATATCTTCCAAAGCGCCCTCCGGTCGACTCGGTAAATCGGACATGTAGGTCAGAAGCCGTTTTTCTCCCGGATGATAACGACGGTTTACTGCGAATAAGATGTCTGCATAGCTGGCGATCCAAACCGTTGTTCGATGGTTCAAGCTGATCAAATCGTTTCGCGCGATCGCTGCCTTCATTTGCACGAGATAGCACGACTGCATTCCGCCGCCGAGAACCGGGCGATTTTTCGCGATGATGGATTGAGCGAGCTGCTCGGGAAACGGCTCTCGTAATCGCGCTTGAACCGAGCTCAACCAGCCTCTTGCATCATAAAGTATGAATCCGTTAGCGAGGCTAAAGCAGTAGGCCGTGGTATATCCCAGCAATGCCGAGTTGCGGTCCAGCCGTTCCTCAATTTCATCCACTGCATACGTGCAGTCGCGGTACATCGAATTGAAACGCTTCCCTCCCAGTTCGATCCACTCATCTTCTAGTTCCCAAAATGTATTGTTCAGCTGACGCTTAATCGCTCGTTGCGCAATGACCGCATCCCTTGCCTCAACCGGAACTGGCGCATGCGTGTATACGTAAAGATCGAAATCGGAAAACGCGTCCGCGCCGCCCAGCGCGGCTGAACCGCACCAAACGACGGCTTCAACACCGTCGATCGCTCCGAAGGCATCGGCGATCTCTTGCAAAAACGAAGGAATGGCTGATTCGTTCATTGTCCGATAAGGCTTCGGTTTTCCCTCTATTTGTCATCTCTCATCTGTCGTTTGTCATCGGCTTCGTGCTATTCGTCGTTTACCGCTTTGATGGAATGGCTCATTGTTTTTGGATCCGTTGCCTGGATCGGACTGCTCTTGCTACCCTGGCGCCCCTGGGGCGCACGCGAGCGGCTGGAAGTAACCGGTCTTGCTTCTGAGACTGATTTCGCCAAGATCGCGGTCCTAATCCCGGCGCGGAATGAAGAAGAAAACGTTCAACGAACCTTACGCGCACTGCGAGACCAAGGACGGGATCTCAAAATTTTTCTGATCGATGATCAGTCAATCGATCATACTAAAGAAAAAGCTCAAGCTGTTGGGCTAAAGAATCTCACAATCGTCAACGGGCGAGAACTGCCCGACGGCTGGACCGGTAAACTGTGGGCTCTAGAACAAGGGCGAAAGCTCGTCACCTCGGGGCTCCTTCTTTTGCTCGATGCCGATATCGAGCTCGCACCTGGTATAGTCCCCGCACTCCACCAAAAGCTGGTCAGCGAAAATCTGGACCTCGTCTCGATTATGGCCACGCTGCGGACCGATCACTTCTGTGAGAGATGGCTGGTTCCCGCGTTCGTCTTTTTCTTCAAGCTCGTCTATCCGTTTGATCGCGGAAACAATCCGAAGAGCCGGTTGGGAGTTGCTGCCGGCGGGTGCATCTTGCTTAGAACAC
Organism: Verrucomicrobiota bacterium; assembly: GCA_041167675.1. Taxonomy (GTDB): domain Bacteria; phylum Verrucomicrobiota; class Verrucomicrobiia; order Chthoniobacterales; family JAFAMB01; genus DASTDH01. Next base: position 9,198 of record JBEEIB010000594.1, on the reverse strand, counting down.
AAATGCTGGCGACGATCGGCGGATTCGAAGCGGTCCGCGGCGCCGTGATTGATGATTGTACGCTCGCGCAAAAAGTTAAGGATGCGGGCGGGCAAACCTGGATTGGATTGAGCCGAGGTGTCAAAAGTCATCGTCCGTATCCGGACCTATCAAGTTTCTGGGCAATGGTTTCGCGTACCGCGTACACGCAGCTGCGCTATTCCGTCCTCAGGTTGTTGGCCGTCACCTGCCTGATGTTGATCGTGTTCTGGGGGCCTTTTCTGGCGATAATGACAACTTCTTGGACCCTCAAAGTGGTGGCCTTGGTCGGCTGGTCTTGCATGATCGCCGCTTACCTGCCAACCGTTCGGTTTTATCGGCTGTCCCCGCTTTGGACCGCAACCCTGCCGATCATCGCCACGCTTTACCTGTTAATGACTTGGTCTTCGGCGATTGAATACTGGAAGGGCCGACGCTCGATCTGGAAAGGCCGTGTCTACAGGCGCTAAGAACAGAAGAACTGCCGCAAAAGAACGGAATAGTAGCCACAAAGAACGCACGGCAATGGCTAATCAATGACTCGGCGGGCGCGGAGCGCCACGCCCTCGCCACGGGAATCACCGGATCGCTAACTTAAGACGAATTTGGTTGCGGCTACGCCGCGCTGCCGACGGTCGCGGAGCGACGCGCCCTATCTTCTTAAGCACGGCGACGAAGACAAAGATCGCAAAGAGAGCACGGCCTTTTGATGAACTTTGGTAGCCGCAAATTTCAGATTAGGAAGTACGTGATGAGCATCGAACTGCCGAACGTCTAAGAAAGAGTGTCGCCCTTCCTTCTTTGCGATCTTTGCCTTCTTTGTGGCTATTGCTCGGATAGACCAAATTCTTCTTGCCAAGTCCAGTCTAGCGCATACTTTTCCGGCTCTTTATGCCAAAGGCGATTGCGAGACGCAAAACAAAGAAAGCGGTGGCGAAACGCTTTAAAATCACTGGGACCGGCAAGGTTCTCCGGAGCCATGCTGGGAAGCGCCACCTTCTTGTGTCGAAAAGCGGTAAGCGCAAACGACAATTGGCGAAGACCGAGGTCCTGGATAAGACCGACGAAGCACGGATCAAAGACAATTTGCCGTTTGCTTAGATAACCAGTTGCTACCCACCTGCCCCGAAAATCGCACGACTGAGTTCGTCGAAGTCTTCGAGGCTAACGCGACAGGTGAGGTCGGGGAGCAGAAAATAGAAAACAGCCTGTCCACGAGGATGCCGTTTAATCGGCACAAGACCAATGCCAAGAGCAACCAATGCTCCTGCTAGCAGAGAACGTCGTAAGAGAGTCTTAGAACAAGCAAAGGGTTACCGCGGGCGTCGATCCAAGCTTTTCCGGTACGCCAAGGACGCGACCATGAAGGCCAAATATTGGGCCTATCGGGATCGAAAGACGCGCAAACGCAATTTCCGCAATCTGTGGATCCAGCGAATCAACGCAATCTGCCGGGAAAATGGAACCACCTACAGCCGGTTCATGGAAGGTTTGGCAGCAGCGCAAATCGAGATCGATCGAAAAGTTCTAGCTGATCTCGCCGTGACCGACCCGGCCGCATTCAAGGCGATTTTCCAAAAATCGACCGACGCTCTAGAGAAGAAACGGGCTGCGTAGCCCGGAGGGCATGACAAATGACAGATTGTCAGGTGAGCTCCACCTGACCGATTTGCTTGGGCTCCCTCAAGCCATTGGCTTGTTTTAATTTGTCATTTGTCATCTGTCATTTGTCATTTTCCTTTAGCTATGGACGACGAGTTGGGCACCCTGCAGAGTGAGGCATTAGCCGAAATCGCTAACGCGCAGAACGTGATCGAGCTGGATCAGGTGCGCGTGAAGTATTTGGGCCGAAGCGGTCTGATTTCGAAGCTGAGCGAAAGTATGCGCTCGTTGCCAAAAGAAGACCGTCCTCGTGTTGGCAAATTGTTGAATGAAGTAAGATCGGTCCTAGATCGCGCTTTTGCCGATAAATCCGAGGCATTTGCTGCGCAAAAGGACTTAGCCGCTCTCGACGATTTAGATGAAACGTTGCCTGCAACTCCGGTTCGAGTTGGAGCGTTGCATCCGCTGACTCAGCTCCAGGATCAGGCCATCCGAATCTTCCGGCGCTTGGGGTTCACTATGGCTGAGGGACCTGACATTGAAACCGAATGGCATTGCTTCGATGCCCTGAATACACCCCCCAATCATCCAGCCCGGAACGAGTCGGATACATTTTATTTTCTGGATGGCCGGCTCTTGCGCACTCACACTTCGACCGTCCAGATCCGCACGATGGTTGCCGACGTGCCTCCGATTAGAGTGATCGCTCCCGGTGGCGCATATCGGCGGGACGAAATGGACGCGACGCATCTCAGCCAATTTAACCAGTTGGAGGGGCTGTATGTTGATAAAAAGGTTACCGTCGCGGATTTAAAAGGGACGCTTGAGTATTTCGTCCGCGAATTACTCGGTCCAAAAGTAGAGACCCGGATGCGTCCTCATTTTTTCCCTTTCACCGAACCGAGCCTGGAAATGGACGTGCGTCTGCCTGGTGTCAACGCGGGTAAATGGATGGAGCTTCTTGGTTGCGGTATGGTAGATCCGGCAGTCTTTGAGCAGGTCAACCAACGCCGAGGAGATCAGGCTTATGATCCGGAAGCTTGGACCGGCTATGCATTCGGTATGGGTCTGGATCGATTGGCCATGGCGCTCTTTGGGCTGCCGGACATCCGTCTGCTTATCGAGAACGATCAAAGGTTCTTAGCTCAGTTCAACTCATGAAAGTCTCGCTGCGTTGGCTGGCTGAGTACTTGCCGAAATTGAACCGGTCCGTCGAAGAAATTGTCGACGCGCTGACCTTCACCGGCGTCGAAGTCGAAGCCTTCGAGACGAAGGGCGGTGACTACCCAGGGATAGTGGTGGCACAGATCAAATCCTTCCAGCCACATCCGAACGCAGATCGGTTAAGTGTCTGTCAGGTATCGGACGGAAGTTCTACCGATCGCCAAATCGTTTGCGGAGCGAAGAATTTCCAAGCTCTCGACAAGGTTCCACTCGCTTTGCCCGGCGCGGTATTACCGGGTGGTTTGAAGATCAAAGCCAGCAAGCTGCGCGGAGTTGAATCCGAGGGAATGCTTTGCAGTGCGAAGGAGTTGGGTTTAGCGGAGGACGCTTCCGGCTTGTTGATTCTTTCGCCCGACGCGCCGGTTGGCCAACCCCTTTCCGAACTCTATCCGAGTGACACGATCCTCGATCTCGAGATTACCCCTGATCGTCCCGACCTCCTTAGCTATCGTGGGATTGCACGCGAGTTGTCCGTGATCTTTCAGGTTCCGATTCCCAAAGAGAAAGAGAGTGCCGATCCAAAAGTGGTTATCGATCCGTCTCGAGTCCGGATCACCGCAGCAGAGGGCTGTCCGTTCATCAGTTTCCAGGAGATCCGGGGCGTCAAAATCGGACCGAGTCCGGCCTGGCTAAGTACGAGGCTATCCGCTGCCGGAGTTCGCCCGATTAATAATGTGGTCGACATCACGAACTACGTGATGCTCGAAACCGGCAAGCCGCTCCACGCCTATGATCTTGCCAAATTGCATGGTGGGATCGAAGTGCGCATGGCCCAAAATGGAGAAGAGCTCGTTGCTTTGGATGGCAAGTCGTACACGCTGAATCAGTCTCATCTGGTCATTGCCGACCAGCGAAGAGTGATTGGACTGGCCGGCGTAATGGGTGGTGAAATGACCGGCGTCACCGATCATACGACCGATATTCTCTTGGAAAGTGCATATTTCGCACCGCCAGTTGTCCGTAGTATGAGTCGAGGACTCGGACTGATCTCGGATGCCAGCTTTCGGTTTGAGCGCGGAGTCGATCCGGCCTCGGTACTACCTTCGGCGGTGCGAGCGACCGACTTAATCCTCGAAATCGCCGGTGGCAGGACCGTCGGTCCAATCGCGGTTGCCGGTCAGTTGCCCGCTGCGACCAAGCCGATCTTGTTCCGGCCAGAACGGTGCGATGCACTCCTCGGCGTCGCTGTCCCAAATGCGCCGGAGTTATTGGAACGAATCGGACTGAAGCCAATTGGCGATCAGCAATGGCAAGTCCCGAGCTATCGCCCGGATTTGCAACGGGAAGTCGATTTAATTGAGGAGGTTTGCCGTTACTACGGGATCCAGAAGATCCCAGGACAACTCTCCGGCCAGGCGACTCCGAGTTCGGCTATTGATCACCAGCATGATAGAGAAATCCAATTGCGCCGGCGATTAGCCGGGCTCGGTTTACTCGAGGCGCGAAGTCTGGTGCTAGTGGATGATGCGGCACTGGAAGAATCGTTATCTCCGGCCAAAGATGTTTTTCGCCTGAAGAATCCGTTGGCCGAAGATCAAAAAGTGCTTCGGCCTTCCCTATTGTCCGGGTTGCTACGTTCGGCCGAACGAAACTTCAATCGCGGGCAAACCAGCGTCGCACTTTTCGAGATTGGTCGCGTGTTTCATCCTGGCGGAAACGAAGAGCCAACCCATGTTGCGATTCTCTTAGCCGGCGAAAATTCGGTCCCTTCTTGGAATCAGCGTCCTCGGCCATTCGACTTCTTTGATCTGAAAGCATTTGTTCAACAGGCCATCGGTAGCCCGATTCAGCTTCGCCGAACCGAACCAAATCGATTGGCTGCCTTGATCTGCCAAGCGATCGGGGCAGACGGCTCGGTGGTGGGAACCGTCGGACAGCTACGTCCGTCCAGGGCGCGGGATTTTGGCTCTCGTTATCCGGTATTGGTGGCCGAGCTGGATTTGAGTGCTAGCCAAAGCTCCCAACCCTTTCGGCTGCGACCGCTCGACCGGTTTCCTTCGGTCACGCGTGACATCGCGTTTCTGGCCGACCAAAACTTAAAATTTTCCAAGGTGCTGGAGACGCTGCACTCGGGCAACGAACCGCTCCTGGCGGATATTCAGATCTTTGATCTTTTTGTCGATCCGACCGGAGAGAAAATCCCAAAAGATCGCAAATCGATGGCCTGCAGTTTGACATATCGGGCGACCGATCGGACGCTCACCCAAGACGAAGTGAACGCCGTACATCAAAGACTAAAAAGGTTGCTTGTAGAACGTCTTGGGGTGACACTTCGCGAGTAATAGTTCTTTTCACTTTTTGCAATACCTTCCACGGAAGGAACATATATTTTGCCCTGCGGTGTTCGGGATTCCTGGCCAATGCCCCAAACCCGATATGATTAATCCCATGGAGGCTGGGTTGTGCGCGATTTAATGACAGGCCTTGATTGGAAGTCAGCAACGCGCCGACGGTTATCCACCCTTATTTGGAGGGGAATGGGAGCTTCGCCAAAACGGCATCGGCGGGGCAAACAATTGCCAAGGGCGTCTCTGGAAAAGAGACGCCCTTTCTTTTTTTAGGTAGCAGTACCGCACACCTGAGCGTGTCGGGTTTCACCCAGACCGGTAGGGCGAAACGGATGATATGAACCAATGATGTGCGTTCCGTGCTTGCTGTCGGTTCATGTCATCGGTGAGCCTTTGAAATCCATTGCTTGGCAAGCAATGGCCATTTTCATCTGCCTTCCAATTTACCGAAACTCCGTGCGAGAGTTTTTCCTTTAGGACCTCTTTTATCGAGATGCGAAGACCCGACGTTTTTCGCTCTCTCGGGCCATTAAACCTGGGATTTCTGCATAAAAACCATAATTACCGCTAAAGCTAGCGGCACTCCCTCCGAAACTAGGAGGAAGAAATTCTGCGTAGCACCTTGCCTTAACCATGCATTTGCTTCTCTCTAGCTCGACCATCAATCTTTGCGGGTCGTCCGCTCTCTTGCGAGATGAGCAAATCCGCAGTTCCCGGACGGGATTGATCAGCTTTGCCACCAGCTATCACGAATCGGTGACCTGGACCGAATTCTCATGGACGCGACACGTTTGATGCTACCCTCTCTTTGGTTTGTCGCTTGCTCAAGCTTGGCGCTAGTAGCCGTAGCTGGAGATCAGAAGCAACCTGCCGATCTGAACCGCCTCCTTGCGGCGACCGCCGCGAAAGTCCCCCTGCCGCAAGAGGTCCCCAATCCGAGCCCGACGCCAGCTGAAGCCCCCACCGGAAATGCCGGACTTGTCCGCCTGTACCAAGTGTGGAATGAAGTTCAGCTCGCCGACTCAAAGGTCGCTCACTCGGATTCCGCGGCCTACCTGATTCGGCTCAGTGTCGATAGCGATTTTGTAGTGTTGCATAATGACCACGCCGATGCGCGGTACAGAATCACGGGACGACGCTTCGTTTATCAACCGGAAGAAGGACAAGAAAGTATGCAAGTGTCGGCACCCGCCATTGTCGCGGCCCGTTTTGAGCAGGGCCGCGTCGAAGTCCTGACAGTCACCCCGAAACGGCTGACAATCCTGCAGTCACTTTATGCCGAAGAAGGCTATCGGCTCACGACCGCGCATTTCGTGGGCGAGAAGCCCTTGGTTGGAAGCGATCGGTCCGCTTCGCCGCAGCAAAAAGATGCTTCACTGACCCAACCATGATGAAATCCGCAATCCGCAATCTGGAATCTGCAATCCCGCAACGCCAGGGGTCGACCGTTTTTCCGCTCTCGGCGGTGACGGCATTCCCGGCGCTATTCCTGGTGACCATGATGATCTGTTCCGAGGCGAGGGCTCAAGCGCGCCCGAGCGGATCGCCAACCGGACAGAAATCGCCCGAACGGACGGTTCCCGCGTCTGAAGAGCTTCTGCGGAAGGCAATGAAAAACGCGAAGGCGGTCGCTCCGGAAGACACGCTGGAGCGCGCGGAACTGCGAACGGTCGAAACTAAGGCACCGAAGCTGTTACCCGACGGCAATTCTTTGCCCGACAGCTCCCATCCGAATTCCCAGAAACAGTCGAAGGAGCCAGCGCCAAAGCCAGAAGCTATGAAGCAGGACAAAGGCCTCGATGCGCAGCCGGATCCGGAGAAGGCGGTTCATGAATCCGATACGTCTTTGTGGGAACCGACAGGTATTACTGTCAGTCGGGTATTTCTGGCGACCGACGGCGCGAAGGGGGAAGTGCGCAAGATTCCTATGAATGTCCCGGTCTTATATGAAAGCCGGTTACTAGCCCTGGACAAAGACAAGCAGCGCGCCGTTGCTCGTTTGTTGGACAAACTCGTGAGCTATCGGACCCGACTGGCAGCAATAAGAAAGGAGGGTGCCGACCTTCTTGCTGAATGGAACCAAATCATCAGCTCCAGCACGCCGCAGGATCTTCTGCTATCAGACAGCCCCACTCTGATCGAGAAAGGCGCCACTGATGCAACCGGCCATGGGGAAAGCGCACCTGGCTTTGAGCCTGGAAAAGGCGTCTCGGTCGAAGTGAAGTCAACGACTCCAAACTAATGAAAAGTAAGTTTTGGTTAATTGCTCTTGCGGTCGCGCTGATCGCTCCCGCCTACGCGGGAAGCAACGCCGAGAAGAAATCGGATGCAGGCGAATCGATTGATGGCCCGGCTATCAAGGGGACCGCACCCACCGGGGAATCCGTTCTGGTGGTGGAACGATCGACTCCGAAGGTCGTCGGAATTGTTCCACCCGGCTGGAAAATCGTCCCCCTGGAAGGCGCCAGGATCGAGAGTGATCCGATCGAAATTCGTCCTGGCCTTTCTTCCGTCATTACCTTGAGCCCGTACAAGCTTGTGCCGGACCCGAAACAAGCTTCCTACTCCATCAAAGAACCTGGCTTCGATCCGTCGCTCGGAAATCGTCAGAGTAACACGGTCGGAGCAATTCTATCGAATTACACCCGCGAAGAACAGAAACTCGACGAGAAACTGGGCTCAGTAATCGATCAGCTTCGGACCGCGCTGAATCAGCCAGCGACAACTCTCAATGAAACAGCTCGGCAGCAGCAGCCTACTCAGGTTCAACGAGTCCAACCCCACCAAACGCAGAATCGGCAGTGAGTTGCTACTGCTCTCTCTAGCGCTGACGCTGGTAGTCGGACTTTCCGGATGCAACTCCTCTGCGCGAACCCATCCGGATTCCGCCCAAGTCGCCGATCCCGTGCAGACGGAGATTGCGGAACTGGCGACCGCAATCGCTGATCTCCGCAATCAATGCGATGACCTGCGCAGCCAAGGCGCGGATCTGCATAAGCAAAATGACGATCTCGGCAATGAGAACGCGCAGCTTCGTCAGGCTTTGGGGACCGCTCTCGATGCTCAGGAACAGCTAACGAATCAGATGCACCAGATCAATCAAGAGCTGCACAGCACGCACGATGATCTGACCTTGGTTCGTGAACAGCTGCACGATCTAGAATTAGAACGGGAAACGAAGCCAGTTGAGCCTCCTTCTTCCGGCACAATGACCGCACAAAAACCGCAATGAGCAGTCTGTCGGATTTTAACGAGCAGGCTTATAACCATCTGCGTTGGGACTCGTCTTTCTCGTAATTTACTGGGCCACCATGCCGCTCAACTTCAAATCCGGCTGGTTGCTAGCTTTCTGCTTCACCGCGACCGCTTCTGCGGCTGCGGAGACGATTCCCCCTCCATTCGGGTTGCAATGGGGGGGAACGCCAGCTCGGATTCTGTCGTTTGCCGAACGTACGGCTTCCCGCATCGAGAAACGGGCTGGATCATCCGGGCGCGAGACCATCGATGTGCGAGGACCTTTTTCGAATCAGCGTTACCAACGCCTGGGCTTCACCTTCCAGGACGATCACTTGGTTCAGGTCGCAGCGTATTATCAAGCGCCGGAGGACGGCGATAAGGCGAGGGAACTTCTCACCGCCTTGCGGGGCGAGATCGAGCAATCATTTGGTCCAGGCGAACTGCTTGAGACTGGCAGCGAAAAAAATGTAGACGGCTACCTGGAAACCCGCCGTGTATTCCGCTGGGAACGAGACGGGTGCGTGATCTGGCTGATCTCAATGCAGGTCAAAACTGCCGAAGATTTGGGTCCTCCGCTTGGCGAGATCAGCGTCGTTTATGCAAACCTCGGCTTAAATCGACAGATCGAGATCGACTGTCAGGCGAGAAATGGGAAGTGAGAAATGCGGAGCCCTGTAACTATTTTGTTGTGTTAGTTCGACCGTGGATCAATCGTTCTGCTCCACCAAAGATTGCTCTAGTTTGCTAAACTATATCGGTCTTATGGTTTCCGCTTGAATCTATGGTCGTGCGGCTCTGTCGCGGCGGGAAGTCTTGGCTGAGAGCGACC
>JBEEIB010000593.1:0-3704 GCA_041167675.1 Verrucomicrobiota bacterium | reverse complement strand
GTCCTGGATCTTGCCCGCCCAGAAGGCATCATACGGAACTTTGTCCGGAAACAGCTTGTCAACTTCGACAAAATAGTAATTGTCGTTGTCCCACGTTCGCTTCCAATTCGCGAAGCCGTTATCGTCTAACATGCCGGCCTTTACCTCAGCGGCATTCTTCGGATAAACCTCAATCTCGTTCCAAAATCTTTTGAAATCTTCAATCGTCATTTTCGCCCCGGTCTCACTATTCAACCGATCGGTGATCGTCTTCGCGATTTCATCCTGGTGAGCATCCGTATAGCGAATGATTCTGAACATTACATGCTGCAGCTTTAGCAGCGCGTCCGCATTTTTCTCCGCGAATCCCTTGGTTGTAGTCCAACCATTCAGCGGCACCGGCGCCAAGTCCGGACCAGTCACCAAGGTCAGATACCCTTCTTTATTCAAGCGCGTTCTCTGCGGAATGCCTCCAAGATAGGCGTCACCCGTCCCAGAAATGAAGGCCGCTAAACCTTGATCCGGGTCCATATCGATGATCTTGAAGTCCTCTCGGGCCAGTCCATTGCTTCGGGCCGCTTCGACCACGGCCTTTCCCATGTCGCTCCCCATCGTGGTGACCACCGTTTTTGACTTCAATTGCTGGATGGTCGCCTTAACGGCATCTGGATGAGACATACCCCCCTGTTCAAAGTCCTTTACTGTTTTCAGGCCGATGTTTGGCCGTCCCATCAGTGCGGCACCTTGGGCGAAGATGTTCCAAGGATACCAGAACAATACGTCCGGTTGCTTGTTGTAGACCGATACCACGCCCGTTGTATTATAGACCGCCACATCGATCGCACTCGAGGCAACTGCCGGCATCACCGCATTCCAAGCTAAAGTCTTGAAATCAACATCCAGGCCTTCTTCAGCGAACCAACCCTTTTCCTTCCCGATGATAGGAAGAAGGGTGTCCTGGAACGGCGATAAACCAATCGTGATTTTCGTCGCCGGTTTCTCCGCTGCCCCGGCCAGCAGCGACCAGGTTGTCGCAAAGATTGCGACCCATAGTTTTAATCCAGAACATCTATTTCCATTATTCATACCTTTATTCTCTCTAGTTTGTTGTGGCACGGTTGCTAATTGCTAATGATCTATTCGACGTTTGGTCATTTCTCAGTCCATCTGGTGACGTAATCACTGCAGATTTTTAATAGCCTTTCGATGACAAAAGCTTCGATCCCGATAATAAAAGTTCCGATCAGGACCACCTCGGTATTGAGCGTTCGACTGGCCTGCATAATCAGATAGCCAATGCCATATTCGGCACCCATGAATTCTGCCGCGACAGCGATCGCGAAGGCCAGGGCGATCCCAATTCGAAATCCGCTCAGGAGTTCTGGAACGATCGCCGGCAGGACGACCGTCAGATAGATCTTAGTCTCTGAAGCTCCTAGTGACTTCGCCGCCTGGATATAAACCGGGTTGACGTTGCGCGCGGAAACAGCGGTATTGACAACCAGCACCATGAAGCACGCCAAACTGGTCAGGAAGATCTTTCCGGAATCCCCAATGCCAAACCAGATAATAACGAGCGGTATTAGGGCGACTGGCGGGATCGGGCGAAGCCCCTCGATAATGGGTGAGAGGGCTGACTCAATCAGTCGGCTTCGCACCATTAGCAACCCAATAATGATCCCGAGGAATGAGCCAATAAGCCAACTTGCAATCACCCGCATCAACGTCGCGAATGCGTGCACCCAGATACGTTGATGCATCTGCAGAAAGGTTGCCCAGACTGCGGCCGGAGACGGAAAGTAGAGCGGCTTAACGAGCTTGAGCCCAGTCGTCAGCAACCACCAGACGTAGAAAAGCGTCAGGATGGTAAGGAGGCTGACAAACCACCATTTGATTTCGCCCAATCCAGCGAGGCCCGCTTTCAAGTTCCTGGTCGACAGTTCAGGGTCAGGCATTGGGCCTCCTCCCTTTCAAAACGGCGTCAATTTCTTTACGCATAGCCTGAAATTCCGGTTCCAGCTTCAGGCTGATCTCACGCGGTTTTGCGAAGGGTACTGGGACGCGGCGCTCGACGTTTGCCGGAACTCGAGTCATTACCAGAACGTCGTCTCCGAGGAAGACAGCTTCCTCGATGTCATGCGTGATGAAGATCAGGCTCTTCCTATCTTTATAGCTTAATTCGAGCAGATCTCTCTGCATCACTTCCTTGGTCATCACATCCAGTGATCCGAAGGGCTCATCCATTAGTAGAATATCGGGCTGATTCGCATACGCTCTCGCGATGTCCACTCTCTTTCTCATGCCGCCTGAAAGCTGCTTGGGATAATGATTGGCACAATGTTGCAAGCCAACTTTTTCCAGGTATTCGTCGACTCGACTCGCCCACTCACTCCGCGGGAGACCTCGGACTTTTGGGCCGTATTCCAGATTCTGACGAACCGTCAGCCACGGAAAGACCGAATCCTTCTGAAATACCACTGCCCGGTCCGGTCCCGGGCCTCTTACCGGTATTCCATTCACTCGAACGGATCCGGACGTAGCAGACATAAATCCGGAAATAAGGTTTAATATGGTGGTCTTTCCACAGCCGGAGGGTCCGACGATACACAGTGTTTTGCCCTTTTCGACCTGAAGACAGACGTTTGAAAGGACGGTGCAGGCGCCGCTCGGTGTGGCGAATGTTTTCGTGACATTCTCCAGGCTAATAAATTTCTCGTCAGCGGCCATTGGTAGATCAATCAGGCGAATCGTCGATTGCGTATTTTTGTAGGGATGCGGCGGACCGAATCCCGAAGAATCAACTCGACTGGCAGGCGCAAACCGGGCAATTGGCCCAACTTTCCCTCTATTAACTGAAACAGGAAATTTGCTCCTGCCTCCCCCAGCTCCCGAATGGGCTGGCGCACAGTCGTGAGCGGCGGCGACAGCAGAGCGGCGAAAGGCATGTCGTCAAAGCCTACCAGTGAAAGATCTTGAGGTATCGACATCCGCAAATTCTTTGCCGCGTTCAAAACTCCGAGTGCCACGTAGTCGCTGGCAGCGAAAATTGCCGTGGGCGGATTCTTCCTGGTCAACCATTCGTTCGCCACCTCTCGGCCAAAATCTGCCGTGTAAGGTCCGAACCGGACGAAGAAGGCCGGCCTCTTTATTTTGCCTTCGCTAAGAGCTTTCGCAAAGCCCGCATATCGCTCGCGAGAGGAGAGCAGTTTTTCAGGACCGCCAATAAACGCGACTCTCACATGTCCTTGCTCAAGCAGGTGCCTGGTCGCTACGTACCCGCCCATTCGGTTCTCACAAAAGACTCTCGGGGCGGAAACGCCGGCCACATCTTCGTCGATCAGAACAACCCGTTCGTCGCGCGCCATCATGGCGATTAATTCGGGATTGTCTGCCTGGCTTGTGAGATAAATGATCCCATCGATTTGACGGGTGCACAAAAGCCGCAGATACGACAATTCTCGATCCGGGTCATTTCGAGTGTTACACAACAGAACGCCGTGCCCTGCGCGAAATGCGACCTCTTCAACCGCGCTCGCGAGGGCCGCAAAAAATGGATTCGAAATCTCCGGGATCACCAGCCCGATGATCCCGCTCCTTCCACGACTCAAATTTCGCGCCAGGCCATTCGGCTGGTAATTCAGGTTCCGGATCGCTTCATCAATGCGCGCGGCCGATTCGTTTGATAGGACCATGCTCCGGTTCAAATATCGAGAGACAGCAGTGGG
>JBEEIB010000592.1:0-7270 GCA_041167675.1 Verrucomicrobiota bacterium | reverse complement strand
CGCTCACCGTCTATGCCTTCATTGCCGCAAAACAGCATGCCCAGACCGGCACTGAAGGCCAAGTGCAGGGGAGATAAGGGGGAGCCACCGGTATCAAGGTAGTTGATCGTGAGGTTCCCGTTAGGATTTACTATGATTGGCTCGCAGCCTTGCGTCTGGGTTAGAACACCGTGTGAGAGGCCTTCTTCAACAATCAGTCTGAAACCGAAACGGTGGCCGATTTGAGCCAAGAGATCACCAATGATCACCGACTTGCCCGCGCCGGTCATGCCAAACAGAACGCCATGTTGAGGAGTGTTGCCGATCCGCGTTCTGATCCCGACCAGGTTACCACGCGCACCATTATAAATGGCTTCTGCGTTGTTCAAATGACCAGTAAACGTAGCCGACCAAGGAATTAGATCCGCGAGATAAGAGTCTTCAGCAGATATGTCAAAAGCTCGGTAAACCCCGTAGGTCCACCCCGGCCACGTTTGATAAAACAACTGCCGAGCGTTCTCGGGAATGGTTGCGTGGTGAATTAACGCTCCTCCCATCGAGACGAATGCGTTCTTCAGAGAGGCGCAACGCGCCGCCAATAGCTCTGGATCGCGCTGCCAGAGCCGAACTATGTACAAACAGTCGAGCGGAATAATGCGCCCTTGCTGCAGCTCGTTGACTTTGTCTTGCTTAGCCGCCATGTCGGTAGCAAGTGATTGTTTTCGCTCCGACATCGCGTCGATCTGTAATCGCTGAATGTTACGTTCTTCGCTCTCGATCACTTTATCGATCCGTTTTGGATAGATGTTCATGGTAACGCCATATTCCTGGAATCCCATACTCGTGAGCGCTGAGATGATCCCTGGGAACGTGCGTCGGGGCCATTGGCGCACCGCGAAAATGGCATGATGGTAACAATCAAGTGAGAATGAGACACCTGGGATTTTGGGAGTCGCGATACCTTCTGAGTGCAGGCAATTTTGCTGAATCGAATAGGCCGGATCGAACACTTCCAGGGGATCGGCGTCGGTCGTTCCAAGATTCGTATTCAGAAACCGGTAGTAAAAGAGGAAATGATCCTCGTCGCGCATCGCCGTGATTCGACAGTCCGGAAAAAGGCGGGAAAGCGTGCTCAATACGAACTCTTGAAGACCGAGGCTTTCTTTCCGAGAGAGAATATCGAAGTACTCCGCTATGGCGAGCCGGCCAACGATGGGTATTTTCGTCTCGATCACCCGTGTAAAGAATAGAGTAAGACGCTCTCGGCGGAGTCTTCCTTCCTGCATCGCAGCCTTATATCGTTCATATCGTTCTGCCCGAACTAAGACACCAAATTGACCCTGCACTGGATCTCGTCTACGAAGCTCCAGAGTCTCTCTGTGGTATTCCTCTAGTTCGTGTCGATAGTCGCTGTCGATGCTCCATTGAATTTGCAATTGGTATTCCTGGCCCAACATCCCGAGGAGAACTCGTAATCGTTCGTGCAAATCGTTGAGCTGCCCGACGCTGAACGCCGTCATTTCGCCGGGCTCAATCGTAAAGCCTCTGGAAACCGCTGTTTTTTTCGTTGCTCCGTCGCCGAACCATAGGAGATCGTTGAGAAAGAAACCGTTGGGCATGCCGATTCGTGAGATCCGAGTGGCGGGACCTCTGCGACTCGCAAATCCAGCAATCGTTTCACACGCGCTAAGGAGCTGAGAGATCATTTGAGTGGAAGGAAAGGGTGGCGGGGTTGAACGCGGGCAGGTTGAAGTGCCGGGCCATTCACATAGGAAATTAGAAGATCCACATCAAAGCGGGGCGGCTTCTTATTTCGAAACAGGCTGATGTACCCAGTTGTGGCCAGGGTTGGCACCGAGGCGATCGCAAGATCCCATAAGAGAGGCATTGGACTTCCGGTTTGGAGTAACATTGTAAGAATGAAGACCGAGACCATTCCGGCCACGATTACTCCCATCCCAAGATTTCCCTCAAAACCAAATGCGTGCCCGGTTGACTTAGCCCGAGGACGGCTGTCGGTGTATATAAGGCCCTCGTCCATCAGTGCTTGCAGATTTAGAAGCCGGCGACTGTGGTCGCGGCGTTACCACCGAAAATCGAGAACAGCGCCTTCATCAAGGCCACCGCACCGGCCACGCCGATTCCGTAAATGACGGTCATCTTCCAGTTCTCATCCCGCCGCGCATTAAGGAAGCCTCCGATGACCATCACGCAGCCAGCAATAAATCCGAAAACCACAATTAGATTTAACCCCTGCTTGAGCGGGTCAATAAACACGGATAAACCGTCCGCGTAGGCCGGTGTCGCCATCGTTGAGACGACCAAAATGACGGTAGAAGATTGTATCCAAGCACGGAATAGCGGATTCCTTGATTTATGAGGAAGCGTTTTCATGACATAACTCGTATATATAATGTTATTACCTAATTAACAACTAAAAAATAATATGTTTACTTATCGATTTATATCCCGACTCAAAACTGGCTCACTGACTCGTTTGAGATTTAATGATTCCTAGCTAGTCTCCCAACCGTGGCTTTTATTGATCCTGTGGCCGTCGCCCTGGCCGAAGATGTGGGCTCGGGCGATCTCACATCCCGATTTTTCATTCCAGAAACTCACCAGTCGCAAGCACGGATTCTGGCGAAGCAGACGGCGATCGTAGCCGGAACCGGGCCGGCCAGATCGACCTTTCAGCAGGTGGATGGTGATCTTGTGGTTGAGGTCATTGCACGCGATGGCGCACAGGTTCATCCGGACGATACCATTCTCCTGATTTCGGGACGTACTCGCTCGATTCTGACTGGAGAACGCGTTGCGTTGAATTTCCTGCAACGACTTTCCGGCGTGGCCACATTAACCCGAGCATTCGTCGAGGCAGTCAAAGGCACGGGAGCGCAAATCCTTGACACTCGGAAAACGACGCCGGGTCTGAGAAGACTAGAAAAAGATGCGGTAGCGGCCGGTGGAGGAACCAATCATCGCATGGGGCTTTTCGATGCGGTTATGGTTAAGGACAATCATTTGCTGGCTAAACCAGATTTACCCGCGACGATCCAAGCCCTCAGAAAGATACACCCTGACGTCCTGATCGAACTCGAGGCTGATTCGTTACAGCAAGTCCGCGAATTCGTGCGGCTTCCTGGGGTTGATGTCATTCTTCTTGATAATATGAAGCCTGACGAGATGCGAGCTTGCGTGGCGCTCCGCCGTCCGGGCCTCAAGTTTGAAGCCAGCGGAGGCGTTAACATGCAGACCGTCCGCTCTCTAGCCGAGACCGGTGTCGACTTTATTTCGGTGGGTCAACTGACTCATTCGGCAAGTGCGATCGATTTCTCGCTCGAGTTGCTGTAATTTGCACGACAAAGTAAGTTATCTGTTAGGAGGATAGTCGTGCCAAGGACCGAAAACTACCAGACCTCACAGCGGACGCTATATTCGCCAGAATATTATTCCAGCCTATTGGCCGGTCTAATTCATAAGCTCAATAACGTCACGACCGTATTGTCCGGCCACACCGGCTTGATCCTGATGGACTCAAATTTGCCACGCGACATTCGAGATCCGGTGGAACACATGGCCAAAGCGACTCAAGTCCTGTCACAGATCATCGACGAAGCGGCAATCGTGGCAAAATCGACTCCACACCAATCGCAAACGGTGGACCTAGAAGGGCTTTTTCAGGCATGTGCAATACCACCCAACCTGAAGGTTTCAGCGAAGAATGGTCCGATCACCGGCACGATTGAAGCGGACGTCACGAAGTTGCGCCGGGTGTTGGAGGAAATTTACCGCAATGCCCGAACCGCTGGCGCTACCCAAATCTGGTATGAGATCGAAGAGCAAAGCGACGGATACGTTTTTCGGGTGCGAGATGACGGTAAAGGCGTCAAAAAGGAGGTTTTGCCTCGGATTTTCGATCCTTTTTTTACCACGCGAAAATTCACTGAAGCATTCGGCTTAGGACTGTTTCGAGCGCGTGGGGAGCTAGCCCAGATGCGGGGTGAAATCTCGGCTACGAGCGATGGTTCTACGTTTACGGAGATTTCGATCAAACTTCCGAAACACGTTCCCGCCACCGACCAATAACATTTTGGAATCGCGGAGGGAGTAGGATTGGAATCCGATGCCGGACCAAGCGCCGGTCACGATGACGACCGGCTTTGCCGAACTGCGGTTGCTTGACCTGAAGCCCCGCTCCTCGTTAGGCGCTCGCGGGCAAGTCGGTCGAGAAGGCGAGATCCTTCTGCGCTTCGAGAGCCGCGAGACGCTCCGTCAGAGCCTTGTGGATCATGGTATAGGCGTCGCTGCCCGGCGCGATCCGCTTCGGCGCCGGGTTCTGGTCGACGCTGTCGATCATTATCTTAGCCATCTTGGCCGGATCGCCTTGCGGGAGGCGCGAGGTATCCTCAAGGATACGGCGAGTCATGCCGGCCGGAGTGTCATTATAGACGTCCATCTTCGGACCGAGCTTGGCGCTGCCGAACCTGAACTGTGTGCGCGCACCGCCCGGCTCGACGATGGTGACGCCGACATTGAAGGGCGCGGCGTCCTGCATCGTCGACTCAATGAAGCCCTCGATTCCCCACTTGCTTGTGTGATACAGGCACCCGCCCGGAAGGGTGGCTTGGCCGCCATAAGTGGAGACTTGGATGATGCGACCGCCGCCCTGCCCGCGCAGATGCGGAAGAGCTGCGCGCACCACTTGGATCGAGCCGATCAGGTTGGTATTGATTTGGTGGATGATCTGTTCGTCCGTCAGCTCCTCGGCCGCGCCAAGGAGACCGTAGCCGGCGTTGTTGACCACGACGTCGATCTTGCCGAGCTCGGCGAAGGCCTTGTTTACGACCTGATGGATCGCCGGCGTGTCGGTCACGTCGAGATGGGCTAGCCACGGCAGGTCGCCATACTTGGCCTTGAGATCATTCATCGCGTCCATCTTGCGGACGGTGCCAGCGACGCGGTCGCCGCGGGCAAGAAGTTGCTCTGTCATGTGGCGGCCGAAGCCGCTGTTCACGCCGGTAATGATCCAAGTTCGTTGGGCCATTTTTCTAATCCTCATTTTCTGATCTTCGTCGGTTCAGTTGATTCAGCTTTATGACTAACTGGTTAGCTATAAATTAAGCCTCTGTCTAACCAGTTAGTCAAGTGCTATAATGACGGCGAATGAGGAGGTCGATCTGAAGCGGAACGCCGAAGCAACACGGGAACGCATCTTGGATGCGGCTATGGCGGAGTTCTCCGCCTACGGCATTGCGGGCGCGCGGGTTGATCGCATTGCCAAGACGGCCGGGTGCAACAAGAACTTGATCTACATCTACTTCGAGAACAAAGAGACGCTCTTTACTACCGTCCTTAAAAAGCACCTCGTGCGCGTCTACGAGGACCTTCCCTTCACGCCTGATGATCTCCCAGGTTACGCGGCGCGCGTGTTCGATTTCGCGATGGCGCATCCCAATTTGATGCGGCTGATGACGTGGTTCGGTCTTGAACAGAAGGTGGATAGCCCAGCCGAACGCGGCACAGCTTTGGGCGCGAAAGTTGCGGCGTTGATGAAGGCGCAAAACGCTGGTCAGGTGGGAACGGCCTTCTCCCCTGGCTTCCTCCTGACCGCCATCATGGTGCTCGCCACGGCTTGGACGGCGGCGAACCCCTTTGGCCCGTCGCTCGATCCTGATGCGCATAAGCGCCCTGCCGCTTTACGACGGAGTATCGCAGAAGCGGTACGGCTTCTCTCGGAGTTTAAGATTGGTGGCAGCTGAGGTCGCCACGGTACGACAAAACCGATCAGAGCTACCGCGCCATGATCCATCTCGCCGCCAGCGCCCTCAGCAAGGATCCGTATTCCTTCGGCAACATACGGAGCGGCTTGCTTCCGCTCACCCCACGCTCCCGGAGCCACTTGGTAAGCTCACCAAAGACTCATTGACAACGATAAATGCTGCTGCGGTTTGGCCGGCAACGGTCCCCGGACTATAGGCACGACGTCTCAACCTCGACCGGTCAATTTATGTTCAGGCACCGGCCGAATTGAGCGGAAGACCGCAACGTGTTCCCATTCTGCGTAAGTGTTGAAAATCACTATGGCGGAGGGAGTGGGATTCGAACCCACGGACCCTTGCGGGTCTCCGGTTTTCAAGACCGGTGCAATCGACCACTCTGCCATCCCTCCAACTTATTTATTCCAAACGACTTACATTTATATTCGCCAGAAAGTCGTGTGGCTTCGTTGACAGTATATTGACAGATACACGAACAAACGCGAGTATTTGTGCATGAGAAGGCCCACGTTGCGCATCGTCGAATACCGTCACTCGGCAACCGCGAAGTATGTCATCGAAGGCCTCCGAGTCAACGGCAAGCGGAAGCGCCTTTTTTTCTCGTCCAAGCAAAAGGCCGACGAGGAACTCGCTCGACTCAAAATCAAGCGGCGCAAGGAAGGCGAGAACGCGCTTCGGATTTCTGACGCGCTTCGCATAACGGCGCTGGAGTGCGAGCAGAAACTGGCGCCATTTGGAAAGACGCTTCAGGACGCGACGGAGTTCTACGTCCGTTATCTACAACAGGCTCTTCGAAGCATCTCCGTTTCGGAGCTGATCGACGACTACCTGGCGGTCCAAAAGAGGCTCAAACACTCACATCCACACATTAAGGATCTTCAACAGCGGCTCGGACGCTTCAGAGAAGACTTCGGTGAGCTACCGATACGGACCATCACTACAACGGAACTGGAGAACTGGCTGCACGCGCTGAAACTCTCGGCTCAGAGCATCAACAACTTTCGTTCCCGGCTCTCGGCCCTCTTCGCATACGCAGAGAAACGCGGCTACGTCGATAAGAATCCAGTTTCGGCAATCGACAAGATTAAGCTCGTAGACGAAGCGCCCGAAATCTTCACGCCCGAGCAGCTCCAAAAGTTGCTTGAACACGCGCCGCATTTTCTCCTTCCTGGCATCGCTCTTGGCGCGTTTGCGGGCTTGCGCACTGCTGAGCTGCTGCGCCTGGGATGGGAGGACATCGACCTCAAGCGCAATTACATTAATGTCGCTGCAAGTAAGTCAAAGACAGCCAAGCGCCGGCTGATTCCGATTGCTCCGAATCTCGCCGAATGGTTGCGGCCTTACTGTGAGCGGGTCGGGCGAATTTTCCCCTTCAGCCATCGTTGGTTTCATCAGCACATAGTTGAGTCTTGGAAGGCCGCCGGGCTCGCCCAATGGCCGAATAACGGACTGCGGCACAGCTTTGCTTCGGATCATCTTGGCAAGCATCAAGACGCCGCCCGGCTCGCCCT
>JBEEIB010000591.1:0-5865 GCA_041167675.1 Verrucomicrobiota bacterium | reverse complement strand
CGGCATCATCCGACACAACGTCGTCGCGCTGGCGCGCCAGGCCGAGCAGCTCATCAAGTCGGGTGATACGGCGGCCATCGATCGCACCGCCATCCAGACAGACATGTCAGCGGTGGGCCGCTTTCTCATCACCAAGCAGGAGAAGGACATTGCCTCTTTCAAGACGCCGGACATACGAAACGTGCTCGTGACGGGGCCCTACTTTCACGACGGCTCGATGGAGACCCTCTGGGACGTCATGGACCACTACAACAAGGGCGACGGCTTGCAGGATCCCTATCTCGATGAAGACATGCAGCCGCTCGCTCTGACCGAGAGTGATATTGACGATCTGGTTGCTTTCATGGCGTCGCTCACGAGCCCAAACTACAAGGAACAAGGAGCGACGGAACTGGCGCGCCAGCGCGCACTCTCCCGGACCACTCGCCCCCAGCGCGACACCGCTCGGGCGTTTGGCCCGAAACCCCCGCGGCCCGCTCCGCCCAAGTAGGCTTGGGGGAAGCCTTTCTCGCCTCAACCGTGAACCCCTCGATCGCGTAGCGTCGCCTGTAGAGATCACGCGCAAGCTGCGGCGCTGCAATTGCTGGCAGAAGGACGGAGGCAGCGACCCGCACAAAGTTGCCTTGGCCCCAAGTGCTGCACGCCGAGACGACGGTGCCGCAACGTTGGATCGCTCAGCAGCTCAAGATGGGAAGCGCGGCCCATGTCAGCCAACACGTGCGACGTTTCGCACAAACACCGGCAGCGAACAAATCCACGAGGTCGGCATCGGCGTGCCACTAAACGGTTGAAGCCCGGCCCGAAGAAGATCAAGCGCTTTCCCGACGCGTTCGTGATTGGTAATCGCCATTAGCCGGAGTTGCCTTCGCGTAGCTGCCAAATCATCCGCCAAAGCCGATCATTTTCCCCGCGCTCCATCACTTGTAGCGGCGTTGAACCGTCAAAGGCATCGTTTGGCCGCTGAAGCCACGGACCAATTGTCTTGGCTTTAATGATATCGGACAATGCGTCGAATAGTCGGGTCACTTCTCTGATCTTCTGAGCGCTCGACCGCTGCGGTGCAATACCAGCATTCCAATACGACACGGTCCGCGGAGATGCTCCTGTTACTCTACTAACGGCTTCATTCGAAAGGTTGTAGGTCCGAGAAAGCCGGCGCACATCGGCCTCGCTCTTCTGCGGAGCAAGCAAGGAAGATGAAGCTTTCGCCTTTGTTCCGCTGAAAGAGCGCTTAAGTGCCCGACTAGCGGCGCTCTTTCGCACAGATTTTTTGTGCATCTTCATGTCATATTATTGCATGCAATATTGCATGTGTCATGCCAAATATTTGTTCAATTTATCCTCTGCAAGCAACCGAATGTTGTCCGTTTTCCGCAGTCGGTCGCGGAACACGACAAGGTTGATGCCATTCGGCACCCGTATCGACGGACACAGCATACCTGTTGCGCCAGAGTTTCGGACGGCGCGACCAAACGCTTGGCAAAGTGTTTCAAAGCCGCTGTTGTTGATACGCTCGAAATTCTCCTGCATCCAATCTGGTAATTTCATCCAACCCGGTAGATTGCCAGCCGTCAGGTCTATCACAGATGAGATATTCCATTCGATCCCGCACGTGATGCGTGGTTTCAAATCATCGGGTGTAAGCTGATAATCTGCCGCCAGCTGAAATGCTTCTTCGTTTGCCGTACCCGGACGAGTGCTGGAATAGACGACCGGGAAGGTTCCTGGCGCATTCCAGCGACCACCATATTTGAGACTGCCTTCAC
Source organism: Verrucomicrobiota bacterium (assembly GCA_041167675.1). Taxonomy (GTDB): domain Bacteria; phylum Verrucomicrobiota; class Verrucomicrobiia; order Chthoniobacterales; family JAFAMB01; genus DASTDH01. Next base: position 4,099 of record JBEEIB010000591.1, on the reverse strand, counting down.
CACTTAGAATTTTCTCTGCTGATGCATGTTCAAATTCCACAGATCGAAACGTGAGCCCCTTCCACGCGGCGCGTTTCAGCGACAATCGGGCGATTCTGTAAACGAACTCGTTATACCGTCGATTGGGCTGAACCTTCACACGGCGTTTTTAAACGAACTCTTGTTGGACCGGCGAGGATGATCTCCGTTCTTGCGCTAGACGCGTAAGCTCTGTCAGCCTTGACCGTCTGCTGGCTGACTCCCCGGCAGATGGCTCGGCAGGGTTAGACATCACCTCGCAGCGCGCCGCCATCTCAGCAAGCTGCCGGATGAGCATCTTCTGCGAAATCGCCGGGATCGACAATTCATTTTGAAAGGCCGGATCATCTTGCTTATGGACGCATGTGAATCACTGGGAGCAGGAGCTTGTCGCGAGCGTGATCTTTGGAATCACCTACATTCTCATCAGCGGCCGGCAGCTCAAAATCCTGCCGTTGAACCGTCCCGCCGCTGCTTTACTTGGCGCTGTATTAATGGTCTGCTGCGGCGTCATAACGCCCGAGCGCGCTTATCGCGCGATCAACTACGACACGATCGTGCTCTTGCTCGGGATGATGCTCATCTCGGCTTATCTTTATCTCGCTCATTTTTTCGAATGGGCGGCGGACGCTGTCTTGGAATTCTCCCGCACGCCGCAACGGCTACTGCTCTATCTCACTCTTACGTCGGGAATCCTCTCGGCGCTGCTGGTCAATGACACGATCTGTTTAATGCTAACGCCGCTCGTGATCGCGATGATCCGGCGTGGGAGACTTCCGATGCTGCCTTACCTGATCGCGCTGGCGACAAGCGCGAATATCGGCAGCGCCGCCACGCTCGTAGGCAATCCGCAAAACATGATTATCGGGCATCTTTCCCATACAGGATTTTCGCAATTCTCGGCAGCGCTTCTGCCGCCGGCTGTCATCGGACTCGCGATCAACTACGTAATCTTGCGGGCGGGGTTTCGAAAGATTTTGCGGGAAGCAGTGATCGAACGGGAACCGCACATTATCCCGAGGCTCGACCGCGGTTTGTTTGCAATTGTTTGCGTCGTGTTCGTGCTCATCTTTGGCTGCTTCGTCGCGGGATTGAATCTGGCGTGGACGGCTCTGGCAGGCGCGGTGCTTGTGATGGTACTCGCGCGCCGTGACACGCATGACGTGCTCAAGCTGGTCGATTGGCACCTACTCGTATTTTTCGCTGCGCTTTTTGTCGTGGTCGACGGCCTGAGCGACACCGGTTTGCCCGATGCAATTTATTCGCGCCTGCAACCGGTCTTCGGATCGAGCGTGCCAACGCAGGCCTGGAACCTGGCATGGTTCTCCGTGGCTGGTTCGAACATTTTTTCCAATGTCCCATTTGTGCTCGTAGCGGGTAAATGGATTGCACGTTTTGCCGATCCCGAACTGATGTGGAAAGTGCTCGCGCTCGCCACAACCTTTGCCGGCAATCTCACCATCATCGGCTCGGTCGCGAACATGATCGTCGTCGAATCCGCGCGCGAATACCTTGAAGTTGGCTTTTGGGATTACGCGCGTTTCGGCATTCCGATCACAATTTTGACCACAGTTGCCGGCGTGGCTGTGCTCCTCTTACTGCGGTGAAAGCTGCGGCGTGGCTCCTCGTGATGTCCGTCCCGCGCCTCAGGGATGATCGTTGCGCGGCGGCGGCTGGCTGAGCCGCGATTTGTCCACGTGCACGGAACGGGATCACACGTTAAAAAAGTTAAAGCGTTCAATGTTACAAAAAGGAAGAAGCCGACTCACGTCCGCCCGTTTGTTGTAACGCGATGCAGCGTTGTGACTCTCGTAACAATCGCCAATCCCCATTTAACGTTTTAACGTTTTAACGTTTTAACGTTTTACGATTCGCCCTCGGCCCGCTTGAAGACTGAGGAAAGAGCTTTAGGTGTTCGTCGGATTTGCTCGCAGAGCGGACCTACAATCCAGAAGTTCATTTCATCACACGGAGAGATTAATGAACGAACCGTTACCATCCCCGGCATCGCCGACTCCGACCACTCCACCCACAATGAAAGCCCTGTACTTTCGCGAGACCGGCTCGCTTGATAATCTGCGGGTTGAGAACGTGGAAGTCCCGCGAATCGACCCTCATAGTGGTGAAGCCTTGGTTCGGGTACGCGCCGCTGCGATTAACCCGAGCGACCCTAAAAGCGTCCTAGGAAAAATCTCCGAGACGAAGCCTCCTCGAGTGCCGGGAAGGGATTTCGCCGGCATCGTCATCGAAGGGCCAGCTGCATGGAAGGGCAAAGAAGTCTTTGGAACCGGTGGCAATTTGGGGTTTGGGCGCAATGGTTCACATGCAGAGTTTGTATCCGTCCCAGTGGAGGCTTTGGTTGAGAAACCCAAACAGCTCAGTTTCGAGCAAGCAGCTGCTTTAGGCCTGAGTTATCTGACTGCATGGAGCGCAATTGTCACGGCGGGTCGGGTGTCCCCCAATGATATTGTGCTAGTTCTGGGAGCGACGGGCGCGGTCGGATCCGCTGCGGTGAAAATCGCCAAGCATATTGGCGCTAAGAGAGTCATCGGCGTTCTCAGAAACGAGGCCAACCGCGCCAGGATCGCCGGCATCCCTTCCGATGACTGGCTTGTTCTGGAGAAGGGGCCCCTTCCCAAGGGTCTTTTCGAAATCACGCAAGGCAAAGGAGCGGATCTCATTCTTGATGTAGTCGGAGGATCATCCTTTGAGTCAGTCAACCAATGCCTGGCTCATCGCGGTCGCCACATAGTAATCGCATCGGTCGATCCGAGAGTTTCGTTCAATTTGGTAGACTTCTATCACCGTGAAGCACGACTGATCGGCGTTGACACCTTGAAGCTTTCTTTCTCCGAAAGCGCGGGAGTCCTGCGGGAAATCGTTCCTCTGGTGAACGCCGGCGTCCTAACGCCGCCGCAGTTAGATACTATTGCTATCGAGCAAGGGCCGCGTGCTTACCAAGCCGTCCTGGACGGAAGCGCGGTCCGAAAGCAAGTCATTCGGTTCTGACCTCTTCCAACGATTGAGGGTTGCGCGATGGAGCGCATTAACGATTGGTGGCGGGGGGGCTGATGCGTTCTAGCTCGCGCAAATATAGTTGATTATCGGGGAATCGGTCGTGCAGCCCTCGCAAAAGCTCGGCGGCTTGTTCCGGTTTCTTGTCTCGTAACGCCGCAACAGCCAGTAAGAGTTTCGCGAAGGGCTCGAGGTAATAACCGTGAAGTGCAGTCATCCGAAGCTCTTCCAGTCCTTTTTCGCGATCGATTCTCGACCCGGTAAACCTGAGCAGAACGCGCATCGGAGCTGGCTTTAGACTCAATAGATAATTTTCCACCCCGAGGCCGAGATAGGCGTCAAATGCATTCGGATCGAGGGACACGAGTTTCTCGACATAAGGACGGCCTCGCTTTGTGTAGCTCAGCGCCGCGAGATTCCGTTTCTCCACCAGCGCGGCATAATCGGTGTGCAAGCCGCAGGTGAGCACTTTCACAAACAGTGCAGTCGCGTCAGTGGGTGAGTTCTGAAGAGCGGAATCGGCCAGGCGATCGGCCTTGTCGACCTGTTCGCTGAACTGCAGCCGAACTTGTGGGTCCGGTTGTAATTTCTTCCGAGCTGCAAATCGCGCGTCATCTACAAATAGCTCGGATTCGAGCGCCCCCAAACGAGTTAGCTCGGAGAAAAGGTAGGCGGCAGCATCAGACGCCGGCCCCAGGGGATCGGCAGAATGATCCTGTATCCACTGGCGGAAGATCCGATGAGCGTCGTCGAATTCCAAGTCGTACATTTTGAGCCAACCTCGATAAATCTCCTCCGACCGAGGCAAAACCGAATCCGCGCCGATCACGGGAGAGATGCAGGTGATGATGCTCAGAAGGGCGGGAATAATGCGTTGATAGATCCAAATGCGCTGGGGACAGCGCACACTACAGCGCGCCGTTATTATAGCGTTCGCTCTTGCTTTAGCGTCCGCTGTCCTCGGCGGAGAAGAGCCCTTTCGCAAGACGCTGATGCGTGCTGAATGCCCTCGGGACAGGGCGCTGTTGATAATGTGCATCACAGGGTAAATCGTGTATAACGGTTC
>JBEEIB010000590.1:0-5737 GCA_041167675.1 Verrucomicrobiota bacterium | reverse complement strand
GTTAGGCGTGCCGCTGACGTATCATGTCCAAGCCTTCTCAACAAACGGGTAACTCCGCACCTCGTTCGACACACCTGTGCGATGCATTTACTACAAGCCGGAATCGACATGGCCGTGATCGCTCTTTGGCTTGGCCACGAAAGCATCGAGACGACACACATCTACGTCGAGGCAGATCTTGCGATGAAGGAACGGGCACTGGAACGGATTGCACCAGCGACTTCCTCGGTCCGCCGATATAGGGCCGATGATGCACTCTTGGCCTTTCTTGCCTCGCTTTAATATTCCGAGCTCTCCCCGATGAAACGCAAGGATGGGGCTCGATCGCCACCGACAACTCGGAATATTCCGGAACTCGGCATATCGGAAAATAAAGCACGGTAAGGAGCGAAATCTCCTCGTGGATGAGAGTGCGAATCTTCGTCAGGAGCAAGGCTAAATCCTGCGCAACAAGGCAGCCGGTGTTCCCGTGCCAGTCGTCACATAAAGCGAGCTGTAATCGAATTCTGGGAGCGTTTTTTAAGGACGAATGATCCTCGGGAACGCCATTCTTAGTTAGAGGGTTAACTATCAGCGCACGCCAGGCTCGTTCACTCTGTGGCGCCCAGGTAACGGTAGACGAGGTCCCGCCACGCCGGGGAGGCCAGCCGGTGCAGGAGCGCGCGATCCACCGGCTTGCGCCACGGGCTGCCGTCGCGCAGGGCGATGCCGTATGGTTCGACCTGGAAGGTCTGCGGCAGGACGGTGATTTTCCCGGCATACGTTTCGCTCCGTGCGACATACCGCAGGGTGGGCGCGTCGGCCAGAACAGCCTGCACGCGGCCGGTCAACAGAGCCGGAAACAGCTCGCTCTGAGGTATGAGGAGGTAGTCAATCTGGCGGCGCCTCAGGTAATCTTCACTGGAGGTACCGGCGATCACGGCCACGTGGAGGCGGCGGAGATCATCCGGTCCGCGCACTACCAGCCCGCCGGTCCCCGCGTCCAGGCGCTCTGCGGTGAGGATCGAAGCCATCGAGGCGGTGAACCAAGAGACCAGAAATAGGCTGACGAACATCCACGCGATCGCCACCAGCCGGCCTACTGGGCTGCGCGGGGCCAAGTCGCCGTAGCCTACCGTCGTCATCGTCACCGCGCTCCACCAAAGGGCGGAGCCAATGCCCCGGCGTGCTTTCCCATCGCCGCCAAACTCCTTCGGGTTGCTCTTGCGCTCGAGCACCCAGATGAGCAGTGCCACCAGCACCAGCGAGACGAACAGTGCCGCCACGATCCCCCAGAAATTCCACGCGAACACTCGCCCGAGCCACGACCACAGCCCGCCCGCGTCGGGCGCAGTTTTCACCGCCACGCCGAGTCCGGATTGGAAAAATGGCTGGCTGAAGTCCAACCGGTCTTCCCGCTCCGCGGTGATCGTCAGCGCGCCGATGCTCACGTCCAGCGGGCGGCCCGGAGCGAGGTCGTCGAACAACCCAGTCACCGTGGTCTCGCGGAACTCGGTGTCGATACCGAGGTCAGCGGCAATCCACTGCCACAACTCTACGCTAATGCCGCTCCAGGAACCATCCTCGCCCCGCATGCAGAACGGCGGCGACTGGGTCAAGCCCACCACCAATCGCGTCCGCGCGGGCGTTGGAACATGCGCTGGCTCCTGGCTGTAGGCGACGCCGGCGAACGGGAGCAGCGCCGCCAGGACGACGACGGTGACGGCCACGAGAGAGTTGCGATATGCGATCGCCACGGACGCGAAAGCCGATACTCTTGCGCAACTCGAATGCGTCCTTTCAATTCCAATGATGCCGCCGATCGCAACTGGCGGCGCTTTGTCCTTTTCCGCGTACTCTTTAACTCCCGGTTCTACTACCCGGTCCTGGCAGTGCTGTTCCTCGACCTCGGCCTGAGCGCGACGCAATATACCTTGCTGAATTTCGCGTGGGCAATCGCCATCGTCTGCACGGACCTGCCAGCCGGCGCCCTCGCGGATCGGATCGGACGTCGGCCTCTCGTCGTCGCGGCTGGCGCCGCCATGGTGATAGAAATGGTGGTCCTCAGCGTGGCGCCGACCCACGGCGGGACGCTGCTCTTTCTCCTTTGCCTGGCGAACCGATTGCTCAGCGGCATCGCCGAGGGCCTGGCGAGCGGCGCGGACGAGGCGCTCGTCTTCGATTCCCTCGCCGAAAGCGGACGATCCGCGGAATGGCCGCAGGTACTCGACCAAGTCACCCGCTACCAGTCGGTAGGAATGGTTATCGCGATGCTCGTCGGCGGCGCGATCTATGATCCCGGGTTTATGAACGCGATCGCTAGCGCGCTCAGATTCCCCGTGGGATTCACGCAGGGCACGACGCTGCGTTTTCCAATTTATCTTAACCTCGTCACGGCGGCGCTCACGCTCGTTGTCGCCCTCAGTATGCGGGAGCCAAACCAGAAATCGACGCGCAACCCCTCGGTCGCAGATGACCGACCTCAGCCGTCGAAGGGAACCGCGATCGAGGGGGTGCTGACTGCGGGAGCGTGGATTGCCCACGCGCCGCTCGCACTCTTCGTGATTCTTGCAGGCGTGCTTCTCGACTCGGTGATCCGACTGTTCCTGACGTTCGCGAGCTCGTACTTCCGGCTGATCGACCTGCCGGCAGCCAGTTACGGTCTGATCTGGGCGGCCCTTGGAGCGCTCGGCTTCCTTGTCTCGCCGGTCGCGCGACGGATGGTGCAGCGGGGCTCGCCAGCAGGAAACTTCGTCTGGGTGGCGGTTGTTACGCTGACGGCCCTTGCTGGACTGGCGCTGCGCTGGCGGTGGTGGGGTGTGGTATTCACCTTCCCGCTTGGTGCCTCTATGGTCGCGATTGGCTTTTTCCTCTCGTATTATCTGAACGCCCTCGTCGAATCGCATCGGCGCGCGACAGTCCTTTCTTTCAAAGGTGTTGCATTCAATCTCGGCTACGGCTTGGTAAGCCTTCTTTTTGCCTTCCTGCTGAGGGCCCTGCGTGACGGAGGCAGCGCCGAACAGGTCTTCGGCCGCACGCTGATCTGGCTCTCCGTTTGGCTCGCGCTGGCGCTCGTATTGCTGGGAGTGTTTTTCCGACGGCATGCCCCATTGTTGTGGCAGCCAGGTGCGGTCGCCAGCGACGCCTCGGAAAGTCAGCCGTAAATGCGCAAAATCAATTGGAATCTATTTTGGGTGAAACACCTTAACCTAGCGCGCAGGCTGGGATTGCTGGTAGTTACTCGCCCCACTCTTTCCGGGCTAGCGGACTCACTCGATTTCTTGAGGAAAGAGCGTGATCGGAACGACAAAAGCAACTAGTTCGGCGACCTCTTTAGGAACCGGGGACGTCCCAAAGGAACCGCACCAATCGAGTTGTTGCTGTGCGGTACCAAGATCAGAGGGGGACTCGCTTGCCAACAAGTCGATCCACGTCAGAGCCGTCGGCATTGGTGTCTCGAACGTAGATCGTTTCTGGGTTTATTTGCACCAGAGGATCCGCCGCATGCCGAATCGCTTATGAACGAAGCTGAGGTTATCTGCACGCTCCTGATCGTCGTCGCGGCGCTGGCAATCTTAGCGAAGAAAGCGGCGTTGCCCTACCCGGTACTGCTGGTGATCGGCGGACTTGCGATGGGGTTTGTTCCGGGCTTACCGGCGGTGCAGTTAGATCCGGATATGGTGTTTCTGTTTTTGTTGCCGCCGTTGCTCTACCCGGCGGCGCTCTTTACTTCGTGGCGAGATTTTCGCGCGAACCTGGGTCAGATCTCGCTGCTCGCGGTCGGGCTTGTGTTGTTTACAACCGCGTTCGTAGCCGTTCTCGCGCACACTCTGACGGGCTTGCCCTGGGCGACTGCGTTTGTTCTTGGTGCAATTATTTCGCCAACAGATGCGGTTGCAGCGACCGCGATAACGAGTCGTCTGCGGGTACCGAAAAGAATCATCACCGTTTTGGACGGCGAGAGTCTCCTCAATGACGCCACGGCGCTAGTTGCTTACCGTTTCGCAATTGCGGCCATGAACAGCGGCAGGTTTTCACTCTCCGAAGCAAGTGGTCGCTTTCTTTTGGTCGCGCTGGGCGGCACCGGAATTGGGTTAGCCGTCGGCTGGCTCGCTTCCCATGTTCAGCGCCGTCTGGACGATCCGCCCGTTCAAATCACAATTTCGCTACTCACGCCATTTGCCGCTTACATTCCCGCGGAGCGCCTGCATGTCTCTGGGGTACTGGCGGTAGTCGCTGCCGGGCTGTTTATCGGCTGGCGTGTGCCGCAAATCCTCACCTCTCGGACGCGGCTCAATGCATACGTGTTTTGGGAGATGATGGTGTTCATCCTGAACGGCCTCATCTTCGTCTTGATCGGCCTGCAACTGCCGCGCATTATTCATGCACTCTCCGGTCGATCCCTGAAACAGCTAGTCTGGCACGCTGTGCTGATAAGCTGCGCCGCGATCGTCGTGCGCATCGCTTGGGTTTTCACCGCGACTTATCTGCTGCGTTTGATTAGGAATTCTTGGCGCAAAACAGAATCGTACCCGGCATGGCAGAACGTGACAATCATTGCATGGACCGGAATGCGCGGTGTTGTGTCGCTCGGGGCCGCGCTCGCGCTGCCGCTGACACTTTCAGATGGCAGACCTTTCCCGGGACGGGACTACATTTTGTTCGTCGCGTTTTGCGTGATTCTCGCGACGCTCGTTTTGCAAGGTCTCAGTTTGCCGGCGTTGATTCGGCGGCTTGGAGTGGTGGATGATGGCCTCGCAAGCGTGGAAGAAAGAACGGCGCGATTGAAAGCAAATGAGGCGGCGTTAGCTTACCTGGCGGAAGTAGACAGCCTTTTTCCGCCGGAAATCGTGAAGCGGCTCCGCGTTGAATACGATGACCGCATCCGGCAGTTGGAAGTTTGCGCGAGCGGTAGCGAAGATCGCGATAATCGTTTGATCACTCCCTCCTACCAACGTTTGCAGCAAGCGGCGCTCGATGTTGAGCGCAGGACGATCATTCAGTTGCGCGACGAGTACGTCATCAATGACGATGTTTTGCGTCGTATCCAGCTCGACCTCGATCACGCCGAAGCGAGACTGCGTGCGTCGCCTTGACCTCGCTGGGACGTATCGGACAACCGGATGATGTTGGACCCCCGGTCGTCTTCCTTGCATCGGAGGACGCACGCTGGATCACTGGCGAGACGATCATCGTCTCCGGTGGCGAATAAGTCTAAATCACGGCGTGCTAAGTAAGGCGCGAAAGCGCGGCTACAAATCTTCGGTTTTGGCGCCTACTGGCGCGGGTATTGTAAACGTGTTAAGCAGCGCACAGGTCGTCACGTAGTTGCCGGCCAGATAGATCATGTCGACGACGCCCTTTTCTCCGAAGGTGGCTACTGCTCGATGGTAGAGTGCCTGATTCACCTGATGTTCGGTGACCAAACGGGGGTGCGCACACGAAACGGAAATTTAAGTACGGTAAGGAGCGCTCTCCTCGTGGACTGGAGTGCGAATCCACTCAGTAGGAACGCTCAACCTCCATCACAAAGCAGTTGGTCTTCCAGTACCCGTTTTGCCGTGAAACGAGCTGTAATCGAGTTCTGGAGCGTTTTCTTTTAGTCGAATGATCCTTGGAAGGGCCTAAGCGTACGATTTTTTCCGTTTCGTCGGCGTGTTGCCCAAATGGCACGGAATAACATCGACAAAAAAGGTAGTTAGTGGCTAACATTATGTCCCCATGATGGGGGAGCGCGATCCACACAAGCGGCTGTGGA